>JAYQQG010000042.1:0-24366 GCA_038145765.1 Verrucomicrobiales bacterium | reverse complement strand
TGGCAAAGGGTCGGCCATCGCTTGTGACGATGCGTTGGCCCGTGCCACGGGTCTCGCCTCTTATCCCTCAGGTTGCTATTTCGCATACTTTGCAGCGCCGCGGATTTTGCCGCATCGCCACGGTTACGGATAGTTTTCACGGCCATCGTCTTCGACGCGTGGCTATCCCGACGGGAACCCCGGCTTTTGTTCTCCTTTCGGAGGATTTCGTCCGGCTGACTGTTTCCAGTCAATTTATGGCTTCCGCCGTGCTGATGTCACAGTAAGCAACCCACACCTAATTCAGGCAACTGCGTTCCGCTTAGATTCAAAGAAAATCCAAGCTTCTCACTCAGACTCAAGTTCCGAAGAATTTGAATCCGGATCAAACACCCAACCGACATCATGTCCCGTAATCCCGAAGGAATGCGTTCCTGCCGTTTGGTCATTCGACCAAGCTCGGGGTATCTTCTACGGAGACTGGCCAGCCTCCACACCCCTTGCTCCCTCAATGCCGATTCGCGGTCGGTGATGCGCGAACATCACCGGGCATTCAGGTGAACTTTGCCTTCTCCCCATTGGGTTCATTCCAGAAGAAAATCGCATCATTGAACTGTCGTAAGACACCTCGCTAACACGGCCTTTAACCAGACCAAATGGTTCAATAGGGGGCAGGCGTATCAGCCCCACCTGCCCTTTCACCCCGGTTATCCCGGGATTTATCCTGAGAAGATTCCAGCCGGCAAGCCGGCCTTTGGCTTCTGTTCTTTCAAGGAACTGGGAACAATCTAGCACAGATTAGAGGTTCGTCCATGGGTTGTTGTGACCACGTTTTTCACAGAGAAGTTTGAATTGTCTTAGCCGGATATCGCATTATGGACCTGAAAATACAGGTTCAGATTCCGGCCGGTGAACTATTTCACAATCTCAAACAAATTGAAGCGTTAGCGTTGTGAATAAATCGGAAGATTTCAGCGCGAATGGGAAAGGTGTTCACTTTACAGATCACCCCGGAAACGATTGGCTTGCGGGGTGACGCGATGGGCAACATCTTGGGTTGCGCTGCTTTTATTTTTAGGTGGTTGTAATTATCCAATTGAAGTCCGCCGAGACAAGGCGGAACTGGCATTTTATATTGAGGAAACAGCCCAGCCCGGTGTGCAGGTTCTGGAGATGACCTATTTCCGCTCAAACCCAATCAAAGTCACCGTACAGCCGCGGCCTGCATTGGTCGCCAATAATGGCATGTTGAAAAGCGTTGAGCTTATTGACTCGCCGGATGGGTTGTTTTCCATGCAGTTAAACTTTACCTCGCGGGGTCAACAATTACTGGAACAACTCACCACTTTTTACCGTGATCGGCGTCTGTTTATCATCGCGGCCCAGTCAGACAGCAGTCAGACCAATGGAGTCAGCAGTCGCTGTATCGGGGCTGCGTATATCCGCCAAACAGTGCGAGCTGAAGCTATGCAATTCACTCCAGACGCCGAGCGTGCCGAGGCTGAACGACTTGTGGAGTTATTAAATAAAACCCTCGAATGATCCGGCTCACCTGCATCTTATGGCTGATCAATATTCAGCTGGGATGTAAACCGCATCCGCCCGGGCCAGACGAGCCCGCTCCCTCCGGTGTGACCCAGCACCCCGTCCGTATATTTCAGTTCCCTACGGATAACCGTGCATTGGTGGAAGCGGGCATGGAGGAGAAGTTTTATGCTCCCACCACCACAACCCGGCCTTGGGCGAGCGGTTCGTTTGGATGCGTTCGCAATAGCGGCACTCGCATGCATGAGGGAATTGATATCATCAGCATCAAGCGCGATGAGGATGACGAGCCCTTGGATGCGGTGCGTGCTGCCGCGGAAGGCAAGGTGGCCTACATCAGCCGCAACGCTTCTGCCTCAAATTACGGTAAGTATGTAACGCTGGTGCATGAATATAACGACATGCCTTTCTACACATTGTATGCCCATCTTGAGTCGGTGGCTGATTCGCTTCGGGAAGGGCAGCCGATCCAGGCGGGTCAAGAAATCGGTGTCTTAGGGCGCACCACGAATACATCGGATGGGATCGCTGCTTGGCGTGCGCATTTGCATTTTGAAATCGGCGTGCAAATCAACAGTCGGTTTAGTGGCTGGTACAAACAATGGTTCCGCGAGGCAAAGAATTTTCATGGCCCTTGGCACGGCTACAATTTGATCGGGTTGAATGCAGCGGAGATTTTAGTGAATGATTATGAAGGTGAATTTGACCTAACCCAATACATCCAATCCCTTCCTGTCCTTTGTCGAGTGCGGGTTTACCAATCGGAACTGGATTGGGCAGATCGTTATCCTCAGCTTGTTTCCTCTCCCCGCCCCAATTCAGAAACCCCGGTAGCGTGGGATTTAGATCTCAGCGTATCCGGAATACCAATCAAGGCCGCTCCGGTTCATGATGCCGACAATAGTTCGAACAGCAAATACAGTGTGTTGTCCGTCAATGATACTGCGCGCAGTAAGGATACCTGTATTCAGCTATTGTTTCGCAAAGGCCAACAGTGGGTTTTTACCGGCAAAGGCCAGCGCCATATGGAGATGCTGATTTACCGCTGATTCGGCCTTGCCGAAATTCGTGATGCTCCCTACCCTCCGCGCGCGATGGAATACCGACTTTCAGAACGGGCCGCCTCTCTGGCTCCCTCTATGACTCTGGCGATTACCGCCAAGGCCAAGGAATTGCGGGCTGCCGGCGAGGATGTGATTGGCCTGGGCGCCGGCGAACCGGATTTCGACACGCCTGAACATATTAAGGCAGCCGCCGCCCAAGCTTTGGCTGATGGTTTCACCAAATACACTCCCGCCGCCGGCACGCCAGAATTGCGGGCTGCGGTGGCTCGCAAATTCGAACGCGAGAACGGTCTGAGTTATGATCCTCAACAGATCATTGTCTCCAGTGGCGGAAAACATTCCTGCTACAACGTGATGATGGCGCTTTGCCAAGCCGGGGATGAAGTCATCATTCCAGCACCATATTGGCTCAGCTATCCAGAGATGGTGAAGCTGGCCGGAGCCACGCCGAAAATTATAGAAACCACCGACGCTACTGAATTCAAGGTGACCCCGGATCAGCTACGCGAGGCCATCAACGAGAATACTCGATTGTTCATATTGAATTCTCCGAGCAACCCGACCGGTTCGGTCTATACTCCGGATGAAATTAGGGCGTTGGGCGATGTATGCGTTGAACGGGGCGTGCTGCTCATGAGCGATGAGATTTATGAGAAACTCACCTATGGCGACGCCCGGTTTAAGAGTGTCGCCACCTGTTCGTTGGAACACCAGGCTCATACGATCATTGTACACGGGCTGGCCAAAGCATATTCCATGACCGGCTGGCGCATTGGCTTCATGGCGGCCCCATTGCCCATCGCTAAAGCAATCAGCGCTATTCAAAGCCACAGCACCAGCAACCCAACTTCCTTTGCACAGTCCGGCGCAGTGCAGGCACTAGACGGCCCGCAGGATCATCTGGATGATTGGCTAGGCCATTTCGACCGCCGCCGTTCATTTGCCTATGAACAGTTGAATTCCATAGAGGGGATTTCCTGTGTGAATTCACAGGGGGCATTTTATTTATTCCCGAATATTTCCGGCACGGGCATGAAATCGATTGAGTTTTGCGAACGCTTGTTGTCCGAGGCCAAAGTAGCGGCCGTTCCCGGGATTGCTTTTGGCTCTGATGATTACGTGCGAATCAGCTACGCAACGAGCATGGAGAACCTTGAGGCTGCACTGGAACGCGTGGCTAGTTTTGTGAAATCGCTTTAAATAGACCTGCTCGTCAAGGCCCAGCTCGGCCGAATATCGGACTGCCAATCGGCGTCAGGTGTGCTCGTTAAAAATAGGCGTTCGCCTAGCAGGCCAATCATGGCAGCGTTGTCCGTGCAGAGATGGGGCGGGGCCGCACGCAATGATAACTCATATTGATCACAGGCGTTTTGGAAGGCTCTCCTCAGCCCTGAATTGCAGGCGACTCCTCCTGAAAGGGTGACACATTGCAATCGTTCCCGGCGGGCGGCACGAATAGTCTTGGTGACAAGCACCTCGATGATTGCTGCCTGAATACTGGCACATAGATCGGGTAACGATTCGTTGTCCTGGGCGAGATCGGGGTGTTTTTCCAGAAAATAGCGCACCGAAGTCTTCAGGCCGCTAAAGCTAAAATCGTGGTTGTCCTGGTTTAACATTGGGCGGGCGAACTGGAACGCATGGGGGTTGCCAGTTTGCGCAAGCCGATCAATCACCGGGCCTCCGGGATATTCGAGCCCAAGCAATTTGGCGCATTTGTCAAAGCATTCGCCGGCGGCATCATCCTGAGTCGCCCCGATAATTGCATGATCCAGTGGCGCATTAACTTTCGCCATTAGCGTGTGGCCGCCGCTGATTATGAGAGAGATGTTTGGCTGAAATTCATCCCATGCGGCAATGGCCGGCGATCCGCAAAACCAGGGTGAATAGAGGTGTGCCTCAACATGATTCACGCCAATGAGCGGCTTGCCTAACGCAAACGCCATGGCTTGAGCGGCCTTCCAGCCGATCATTAAGGCCGAAGGCAGCCCCGGGCCTTGCGTCGCACATAGCGCATCCAGATCCTCTGGTTCAACATTTGCCTCCTTCAATGCCGCGCGAACGACAGGCTGCAAATTGGCTAGATGTTCGCGGGTCGCAAGTTCCGGGACTACGCCCCCGTATTCAGCGTGGATGTCGATCTGTGATGACACGATGAGTGACCGTGTTGCAGCGTCCTCAACCACTGCTGCGCTGGTTTCATCGCAGGAACTTTCAATCGCGAGCACTCGCATCGTTACCCGGCCTGCAGCAGGATTTTTAGCAACTCCAATGCCTTTTCAAGCTGCGGGTCCGTTGCGGCTTCGACACGTTTACGATCTTCCTCTGGCAAGGTTTCCAATCCGCCGGGCGATCGCTTGAGCATGATGTCTCGCATTTGATCGGCCGTCATTTCCACAACGTGATCCGGATGGATGCCCTTTTCGTGGATCGTGCGGTGGCTTGGGGTGAAATACTTGGCCGTTGTGAGCCGGAGCGCAGAGCCATCCTTGAGAGGTAAAATGCTTTGCACCGATCCCTTGCCGAAGGTGCGCTCCCCCACCAGCTGCGCCCGTTTTAGATCTTGCAGGCAGCCGGCAACAATTTCAGAGGCACTAGCGCTACCGCCGTTGATGAGGATCACCAACGGAAATGTGCGATGGTTGGCTGCAGCCGACATCAACCGATCCAATTCACGGGCATCACGCCCTTCGGTCGAAACAATGAGCTGGCCCGCCTTAATAAATTTTTCCGTGACGCGCGCCGATTCGGTGAGCAGGCCGCCCGGGTTATCGCGCAAGTCTAGCACAAGTCCTTTCAGTCCTGCTTCCTCCATTTTACTGAGCGCGGCTTCCAGCTCTGCGGAGGTGTTTCCTGAAAATCCACTCAGCCGAACATAACCGGTCCCGTTTTCTAGGAGCGGATAATCGCCTTTCCCGTTTAAGTCGCGGACACTCTTGGTTTTGATGCGCTCACGCTTGAGAGTAATCTTGCGTTCATTAGGCTCTGTCTTTCGAGATATGGCGATCGTGACTTCCGTGCCCACCTTGCCGCGCATGAGCCCAACCGCGTCATTGATCGTCAAACCTTCTGTCGATTGCTCTCCAATCCGAACTATGCGGTCGCCAGGCTGCAACCCCGCGCGTGCCCCCGGTGTTCCCTCCATGGGCGATATGATGGTAAGCCAGTCATCACGCATGCTTACGACAATGCCTATCCCCCCGAACTCCTGGCGCGTGTCATCCATCAATGCCTGATGTTTTGTATGGTTCATGTACTCGCTGTGCGGGTCGAGCCCCGCCAATATCCCGGCTAGGGCGCTGTCCACAAGTTGATCGTAAGTGACCTTGTCTTCGTCGACGTAATTTCGACGAACCTGCTCAATAACGGTGGAAAATTTGGCCATGTGCGCATAGACATCATTCGCACCGGCAGCTTCTGCGCTTGCGGTAAAGTGCTGGTAGCCGACGTATAAGTTGACGGCCAACGCGGCCATCAACAGATAATGAAACGCCCGTTGCTTCATGGGCTCCAGACTAAAGATAGGCGGTCTCTTGGCAAGGCGAGGTTATTGGCTGAGCAAGAATTCAACCAAAGCCATGTCCGCTGGCGTGGTCACCTTGGGGTTTAACGCGCTGGCAGCAACCAGTGTTACGGGTTGCCCAATCAATTCGCAGGCAGCCGTGTCATCGGTGACGGTGGCGTTGCAATCACGCACAGCCTGCATGGCCTCAAGAATGATTGGCTTCTGAAATACCTGGGGTGTTTGGACAGCCCATAGATTCGTGCGATCGACATTAAGCGATATTCGAAGCTTCCCGTCGCCCAGCTTGAGAGTGTCGGTAACCGCAGTGGCAGTAACGGCTGCGCCCTGTTTGTTTGCTGCAGATATGGTGTCCGCAATCGTTTGTGCATCAGTGCACGGCCGTGCGCCATCTTGGATGACCACCAGTCTTGACTGGGGGTGGGTTGCCTCCAAGCCGTTGGTTACTGAATCCTGCCGCTCAGCACCGCCATACGCCAATGTGTAGGGTTTGGTGGGGTGCAGTTTCTCTGCGAGCGCTGTAAACTGCGAATGACATTCTGGCCGGATAACCAGCACCACTTCATGGATGTCTGGGTGTGCGTCTATCCGCTTCCACGTATGGCCGACGATTGGTAATCCTGCGATTTCCAAAAACAGTTTGTCCGCGCCCATGCGCGTCCCCTGTCCGGCGGCAACAATGATAGCAGAAGTCACATTCGATTCTCTCAACTTGCCGGTCGCCAGTCGAGCAACTTCAGCTGAAGGGTGCGGCGCCCGCGCCATACATTGATGCTAGATTGCGCGGCCAAATCAAACCGGCCGTCGGGCAGTGTCTCGGACGCGGCATTCCAACAGACCACCTCACCACCCACATGGCCATTGGTGACAGACAACTTGGCATGCTGTTTCTCAGCCCCCATCCAGCGCACAGGTGCGTTGAGCTCTAAATTAGGAATCGCCCATTGCACAGCAGGAAAACCCATTCCCGTCGGTTGCAGGGCATCAAGGGCTTGAATCGATTCCATGGTTAAATCATGCAATTCAACTTCGCCGTCCAAGCACAGTGTTGGTTGAAGCGTATCTTTGGCAAGTGCGTTTCCAGCAATCCCGTTAAGACGCGCGCGGAAAGCATCAAGATGATCCGGCTGCATACTCACACCCGCGGCCATGGCATGCCCCCCATACCGGTCCAGTAAATCGTCGCATTCGCGCAATGCGGCCGCCAGATCAAATCCCTTAATGCTCCGGCCGGAGCCGCGCAATCCATCCGGACTGCCGCCCAGGATGAACGTGGGCCGGTAGAATTCCTTTTGGACTCGGGAAGCGACTATGCCCACCACGCCGATATTCCACCCCGGATCACCCATAACAATGGCGTGGT
Organism: Verrucomicrobiales bacterium; assembly: GCA_038145765.1. Classification (GTDB taxonomy): domain Bacteria; phylum Verrucomicrobiota; class Verrucomicrobiia; order Limisphaerales; family UBA1100; genus UBA1100. Next base: position 16,892 of record JAYQQG010000042.1, on the reverse strand, counting down.
GTTGGTCTGGGTTAAACGAATAGCGCAAGCTGTCCAGCACATGCTGAGTGATTTCTTTTTCCACCCGTTGCCGATCGCGATTATTGCGATCCAATTTACCGGCTAGCTCAGCGGCGTGCACCGCATCGTTGCTGCGGAGCAACTCTAGGCCGCGCATTGCACTCTGCAAGCGCCCCGCTGCATTGAGACGTGGGGCCAGTTGGAAGCCGGCCTCATATGAACCGACCGGCCCCGTTATGCCCGCAACCTCGAGCAAAGCCTTCAAGCCAGGACGATGGGTCCGTGAAATTTGCTGAAGTCCTTTGACTGCAAGGACGCGGTTTTCTCCAATTAACGGAACCAGATCCGCAATCGTGCCAAGCCCTACTAGATCCAGTTGTTGGCGGATGTCGTAAACATCAAATCCAGCAAGTCCATTCAGTCTACCTTGCTTGACCAGCGCATGCAGCAACTTGAAGGCAAGTCCCACGGTGCACAGCTCACGATACATCCCATCCGCCGAGAGCCAGGGATTGACCAATGCCACAGCGGGCGGTCGGGGATCGTATGCTTGATGGTGGTCCAAGACGATTACATCAATACCCTGTTCTTTAAGTGATGTGATCACCTCATTAGAATTCGTGCCGCAATCCACTGCCAACATCAAGGTTGGTGCATGCCGGTCCAGGCAATTGGCAACCCCATCGGATGTGAGGCCGTACCCTTCATCCACCCGGTCTGGAAGGTACCCTTCTATGCGCCAGCCAAGTTCACTCATCGAATCGAGCAGCAGCGTGGTGGAGGTAATTCCATCGACATCGTAATCTCCAAATACCACGATTTGCTCCCTGTTCACGCGGGCGTGAAATAGGCGTTCCACGGCGCGTGCCATGCCCGGAATGAATTCTGGAGCATCCAGTTGAGACAGTTTGGGATTCAGAACAACATTGGCCTCTCGGGGTTCAGTGATTCCCCGGTTAATCAGGCACCGTGACAGTAACGGGTGGATACCGAGCGCTTGGGTGAGACCTTGTGCAGCCTCAAGATCACCATCGGTGATTTCCCAACGATGCCTCATGAGGATCCTTTCCGTTTCCGCCGGCGCTCTTTCCAGTCACGAGCTTTCTTTTCAATCTGCGTCAATTTGGCTCCTATTTTCGGGAACCGTTTCTTGAAGTTCATTTTATGGCTACGCACCAGCGCAGATCCTTTGGCCAAACACATCAGACCAATCACAATAAACAGGATTCCCTGCAGGATTGGCAGAAACAGGCCCACAATACCAAGCACAACGAAGGCTGTGCCTATGACCAACCATTTAATGCGTGAAAAACTCCCCAAGGCAGCGGCAGGATAATCCGCTACCTCGGATCGTTCCGAGAAATAATTATGCGAAGCGCAACCGTTAAGTGGCAACCCCCGCTGGGTCAGTATCCACAGTGGGTGCCGCCAGTTCGGGCCGTTTCCCCTTGTGCCACTTGAGTACGATGAAACAGGCAATGTAGATGGAGGAATACGTGCCGGTGATGACGCCTACCAAGAATGTGAACGCAAAGTCATTGATCACCGTGCCCCCAAAGAAATACAGGGTGGCCGTGGATAGCAGCGTGGTTCCCGACGTAATAATGGTGCGGCCAAATGTTTGATTGAGCGCTGTATTCATGACGTCTTTGAACGAGCCACGCGCGCCCATTCGAAGATTTTCCCGGATGCGGTCGAATATGACAATGGTATCGTTGATCGAGAACCCGATGATCGTCAAGGCAGCCGCCACAATCGGGGCATTGAGTTCGCGACCGGACAGGAAGAACAATCCTCCAGTCATGGCCACATCATGTAAAATTGCCACTACGGCTGCCACCGCGAACGAATATTCATATCGAAATGCGACGTAGACGAGGATGCCCAACGAAGCCAAAATCACAGCGATCAAGGCAGACTTCTGGATTTCACCGCTCACGCTGGGGCCGACTTTATCCAACTGCATCCGTTCTAAGCTCGCATCAGGAAACTGCCTCATCAATGCCCTTTCTACGATTTGCGCATCGGCTTCGAGCGGGAAATCCACCCGCAATAACTGAGCACCTGTATCCGCCTCAGTTTGCAGCTCGGCTTGAATTTGTCCGCCATCAACCTGTGCGGCGACCTCCAGATGCTCACGCAATTTACCATCATCAACCGCCTGGCCGATTGAACCGGATTGTGATTGATCGAAGTTCATCACCATGCTGTAACCCCCGGCAAAATCGACCCCCAACATATTCTCCTTGCCCTTGGACAAGCCATAACCAAAACCAACCACCACCAGTACCCAGGAAGCGATAAATGCAGGCCAAGCGTATTTCAGGAAATCAAATTTAGGCAATCCGGCGGAGGGGCGCAGGTGAAGCAACCGTCTGGAGCTGTCGCCGCCGATTACCTTCGCATTTGCCAACATATCAAAAATGAGACGAGTGGCGACCAGTGCGGTAAACATGCTGGTGAGGATGCCAATGGTCAGGGTAACCCCAAATCCTTTCACGGGGCCTTTGCCCATGTAGATCAAAATAACCGAGGCGATCAGTGTGGTGATGTTGGCATCAAAAATTGTTCCAAAGGCTTTGTCGTAGCCCGAGGCAATCGCCCCGCGCACGGATTTGCCCACGTTCAACTCTTCTCGTATGCGTTCAAAGATCAGCACATTTGCATCGACAGCCATGCCAATGGTGAGCACAACGCCGGCAATGCCAGGCAAGGTCAGCGTCGCATCAAACCAGCACAGGATACCGAGGATCATCACAATATTCAGGGCAAGTGCGATGTTGGCCAGCACACCGCTGAGCAAGTAATACACCAGCATGAAGATCGCCACGGCAATCAGCCCCCACAGGGCAGCCTTGTAGCCTTTGGTCACGGAATCGTGGCCGAGCGAAGGTGCCACATCGCGCTCTTCAATTATGGCCACTTCGTTCTCGAGCGGATTCTCCAATGAGTTCGCCAGCATCGTGGCTTCTTCGTCCGTAAAACTACCGGTAATCTGACCTCGAGAATGAATGCGGCTATTGATGGATGGGGCCGAAATCAATTCACCATCCAATACAACACAAAGAAGCCGCGGGTCCGCACCACCTGCCACATGCGTTTCTGTAAGTTTGGCAAAAATATTGGCGCCGAGGGCGTCTAATGTGAAATGGATTTCTGGCGACCCGGTCAGTTCATTGCGTCGCGCACTGGCTCGCTTAATATGGCTGCCCTCCATGGACACTTTCCTCTCCACGAAATGGTAGGCCTTTCGCCCGTCCAAATCGTAGGACATTAGTTCGGCTCCAGGAATAAATTCTGTGCCTTCAGCCACCAGCTCGCTGCTGTTTGGATGCGTGAGGCGGAATTCCAATTTGGCGACCTCAGAGATGGTCCGGCGGGCTTCATCGCGCTGTTCCTGGGACAGGCCCGGGACTTGAATAATGATCTTGTCTTCACCTGCAGTTTGAATCAGCGGCTCAGCGACCCCAAACTTATCCACCCGGCGACGCATGATCTCCATGGCTTGTGTCAACTGCGTCGCGTCAATCTTGAGTGGTTTTCCGTCATCATCCAATTTCGGCTTCACCTGAACGACAAACTGGGTCCCGCCTCGCAGATCCAAGCCCAACTTCACCTTGCCTGCGGATTCTTTCTGAATCCGGGCCAAAATCGCGCGATTGATGAGCGTTTGCTGTTCTTCGTTCGGCAATGTCCAAGCGGCTTCATTCAGATCAAGCTCTGATGGAAGGTCATTGGTTTGTCCTGGGAATAATTCACGTAAATCCGTATCAGCCACAGCCTTTTGCCAAGTCTCCAAAGAGAGCTCATCGCCTTCACGCAGATCTTTGCTGGCCTCCCTAAGGTCGGCAACGATGGCAGACGCATCCCCCTTGGCATTGGCGCCTTCCTCGAAGGCATCGACCATATTCTTGCCTTCAGGCGGGTACCACTCGCTTAAAGTCCAGACCGCCAGTGTGGCGACCAGAATAAAACGGCCAAATGTGGGTTGTTTCTGCATGAAATTAGTCTTTCGATGAATCATCATCCGTCAGCACACGCTCCACGGAATTACGCACCACTTCGATTTTGGATTCGCCGGTCCGCAGGGTCACAGAGTCTTTTTTTACGGTGATAATCGTGCCCACCATCCCGGCAGCCACCACCCGATCGCCGCTCTTAATCTCGGAAACCAGTTTCTCGTGCTCTTTTTGTTGTTGTTGTTGAGGCCGGATCAACAGTGCGTAAAAAATGCCCAGAAACGCGATTGGCATGATGCAGCCAAACAGACCCATCCCCTGCGGCTGGCCTTCTGGCGAAGCCGCCGATGCCAGCAAGAACCCGTTCAAAATAATGTCCATAATCAAAAACTGAAAGACGGCGAATCCTATTGAGAAAACGCCTTTTGGCAAGCATTTAGCTTATTTTTTGGCGTTTTTACGCTGCTCTTCTACCCGGCTGGTCACGCGATATTGTGAGTGAAAATCAGCCCGGAATTGGGCAAACGTGCCTGCTTTCAAATGGTTGCGCACGGCCTCCATCAGGCGCAGATAACACCGCAAGTTATGCATGGTCAATAAACGCAGGCCCAAAATCTCATCCACATTGAGTAAATGGCGCACATAAGCGCGTGTGTGATGCCGGCAGGTGAAGCAATCGCACCCCGGTTCGATCGCTGAAAAATCTTCACGAAATGAGGCTCCCTTCAAGGCGATGGCCCCGGTGAATGTGTAAGCCGTGCCGTTGCGGGCCACCCGCGTTGGCAACACGCAATCAAACAGATCCACTCCGCGAGCCACCAATTCCACCAATTGCACGGGCGTGCCCAACCCCATTGCATAGCGCGGCCGGTTTTCTGGCAGCATAGGTGCCGTCAGCCCGGCAATGCGAAGCATTTCGGGTTCCGGTTCGCCCACACTAAGCCCCCCAATGGCGTAGCCATCGAAATCGATCGCAGTAATTTCACGAGCGCTTTGTTCACGTAAATCCTCATGGCAGCCTCCCTGTGTAATCCCAAAAACCAATTGACCTTCTGCCCGCGGCTGCTCACGGCACTCGCGGGCCCAGCGAGTAGTGCGGTCGACTGCGCCTTGCACTTGGGTGCGGTCGGCCGGATACGGTGGGCAATCATCAAACACCATCGCGATATCGCCCGCAAGATCGCGTTGGATCCCCATGGCCTCCTTCGGCCCGAGAAACAGCGGGGCACCATCGATGTGTGACTTAAAGGCCACCCCGCCCTCCTGAATGTTGGCCATCTTGGCAAGACTGAACACTTGGAACCCGCCGCTATCCGTTAGAATGGGCGAATCCCATCCCATAAAGGCATGCAGTCCGCCGGCTTGACGAATGGTTTTCATGCCCGGCCGCAGGTTCAAATGATAGGTGTTGCCGAGTATGATCTGCGCCTGCAACGCCTTGAGATCAGCTCCATCCAGAGTCTTGACCGTGGCCCGCGTGCCGACCGGCATGAACATTGGCGTCTGCACCATCCCATGGGCAGTCATCAGCCGGCCGTGACGTGCGGCGGTGGCGGTATCGGTGTTGATCAGCTCAAACATCAGGCCAAAGCGGCCTTCACCCTGGTCACCGCTTCAGTGACCGGCACGGCCTCGCGTTCACCACTTGCGCGCAGGGTGAATTCCACATTCCCTTCCTTGAGCGAACGGGCCCCAATTCCGAGGCGGACAGGGAACCCAACCAGCTCGGAATCCTTGAACTTAATGCCCGGGCGCAAATCTCGATCGTCCAAAATGGCATCAATACCCGCCGCATTGAGTGCTTCATGAATTTGCGTGGCCACCTGCATCACCTCGCCATCCGCCTCCACATCCAATGCGGTAATGCACACCTGCCAAGGCGCCACGGACGCGGGCCAAATGATGCCGTTCTCGTCGTTACTAAACTCGATGATCGCCTGCAAAGTCCGGGTGACGCCCAATCCATAACAGCCCATCACCGGCGCCTTCGCCTTGCCGCCTTCATCCAGAAAACTGGCCCCCAAGGCCTCACTGTATTTGGTCCCGAGCTTGAAAACGTGCCCCACCTCGATGGCGCGCCGTATTTTTAGCGGCTGCCCGTCAATGCTAAGCTCACCCTCCTGCACCGTGCGCAATTCAATAAATTGAGCATGCGGCAAATCCCGCGCGACATTCACGTTGCGAATGTGGAAACCGTCTTTGTTCGCACCGGTTGTCATCCCGGCGGCTGACTGTAATTGGGTATCGGCGTAAACCGGAATCGAATCGATGCCCACGGCCCCCAGGCTGCCGGGTTGCGCGCCAAGCGCGGTCCGGATCTCCTCGGCTTCGGCCGGGCGGAATATCGTCGTCCCAAAAGCGACGGCTAACTTGGCTTCATTCGCCTCATCATCGCCGCGCACCAACGCGATCACCGGCTTGTCTTCTGCTATAAACACCAAGGTCTTGATCTGGGCTTCAGCCGGGACATGGTAGGGTTCCTGAGTCAAATCCTCGATTGTCCTCACATTCGGTGTTGCAAATTCTTCCCTCTCGCCTGTGCATACATTTGGCGTGCCCTTCAATGGTCCTTGGCTGACTGCTTTTTCCACATTAGCACTGTAGCTGCCATCTTCGGCATAAGCCACTTCACTCTCACCGGTTTGGGCTGGGATCATGAATTCATGTGAATGGTCCCCCCCCATCACGCCGGTGTCTGCCTCCACCGGGAATGCCTGCACTCCGCAGCGATCAAAAATACGAACGTAGGCATCGTACATTTTTCGGTAGCTGATCAGGGCCGCTTCATCAGTCGCATCAAAGCTGTACGCATCTTTCATGATAAACTCACGCGCCCGCATCAAGCCGAAGCGAGGGCGGATTTCATCCCGGAATTTGGTCTGCACCTGATAAAAGTTAATGGGCAGTTGACGGTAGGAATTCAGCTCCACTGCCGCCATGGACGTGACGACCTCTTCATGGGTTGGGCCCAGCAGCCACTCTCGCCCTTTGCTGTCGGCAACCTTGAAAAGAACATCTGCCGCCTGATCATACCGGCCGCTAGCTTGCCAAATTTCCGGGGGCTGCACTGCCGGCATCAGGATTTCCAGCGAACCGGATCGATCCATTTCCTCACGCACAATGGCCTCAATCTTATGCAATACCCGCATGCCGGCCGGAAGGAACGTATACAATCCGCCCGCCAGTTTGCGCACCAAGCCGGCGCGCAATAGGAGTTGATGCGAAAGAATCTCCGCCTCTGCGGGGGCTTCTTTCAGCGTGGGAATAAACGTCTCGCTCCAGCGCATGGCCGTAGCTTTACCGGATGAAGGGGGCGCGGGTAAAGATTACTTCACCGTATTGCACAGGGGCTGCATATCGCCAATGCGCACTTCCAGGCGATCCCCACTCTCAATCGGCCCCACTCCGCTGGGCGTGCCGGTCAGGATAATATCCCCCGGCAAGAGGGTCATATTGGTGGAGATGAAGCTCACCAACTGTGCACAATTGAAAATCATCTGGCTCGTGTGTGAGTTTTGACGCAATTGACCGTTCTGGAACAATTGAATCGTTTGCTCTTGCGGATCAATCTTGGTCTCGATGTAAGGGCCAATTGGGGTGAAAGTATCAAAGCTTTTTGCCCGTGCCCACTGGCTTTCGCCACGCTGAATATCTCGGTCACTAATGTCCTGAGCAGCCGTATAGCCAAAGATATAGCGTCCGGCGGCCTGCGGCGTCACGTTGCGGATGCGCCGGCCAATTACAATGGCCAATTCCGCCTCAAAATCATTCCGGTGTGTGGGGAACGGGAGATCAATTTTTCCGCCATCCGGCAAAATAGAGGTGGGTGCCTTGAGCCAAAAGAGGGGCTGTGTCGGCGGCTTGAGATTCGATTCCCGCGCGTGATCGGCGTAGTTTAGCCCTACCGCAATAATCTTGGAAGGCTCCACCGGCGTAAGCGTGCGAATTCCCCGCGTCGGGGTTACGGGGCGCTTGGCGTAGGAGGGTGAACCGAAGACATCCCCTTTAAGTTTGTAAAGTTTGCCGTCAACAACCTTGGCGTAGAAGGTGTCGTCGCCTTTTTGGAAGCGTCCGATGGCAGCCATGAGGCCGAGTTTATTAACAATGATGGCCCGCTATTGGCAAGTGTAAACTGGCAAATATAACGCAAAAACTAATTGAAAATATTGAATATCTAGTCCGCCGATCTTGTCTAACCAAGTCGCATGTGAATAACGTGGCTCATCAGGGGCGGCTTATTTCGATGGAGACACAACGGGTTTTCGGCAGAATAAATTTGTCGATCTGCACATTCACCGTTTTTACCGCAAATTCCGCGATCACCATTTCCGCGATTTCTTCGGCCAATGTTTCGATTAAACGGCGGGGCTTTGCCGCAGCAAGCGTGTGAATCTGTTGATACACTGAATAGTAATCAATGGTGTGTTCGATGTCGTCCGATTGAGCGGCTGCTGCAGTGTCGATGCTCATGGACACCGTCACGGCCAATTTCTGTGGGGTGGCACGCTCTTCATCGGGAACTCCGATCCGGCACTGGATTTCCATCTCACGTATCGAGATGCAGTCATTCATGATGATTCAGCCTCAATTCCAAGTTTGCCCCGTGAGTTTCCCAGTGCCGATGAATGTCTGCAAGGCTCTCGACAATCAGATCGGGTTTAGCGGCTTCCAGTTGTTCTTTTGTATTATAGCCGGTGAGCACACCGCATGAAAAAATACCGCCGGCTTTCGCAGTTTCCACATCATGCTGCATATCCCCAAAGAAAACCGTTTCATCCGCTGCCAGCCCATTCATTTTCAGAATCTCGCCAATCTTTATGCGCTTATCCATCACTCGGATATATTCGTGGTCGAATTCAAACCGGACTCGCGCCGATTGAACTTGATAATGGTCCGGATGAATTGTGCTCAGCAAATAAGTACGCATGCCCAGCTCACGGCAATAGTGGACGAATGCCTCAGCGTGCGGCAAAGACCGGACGGCCATTTGCTCCTCAATAAAACTCTCCTTGTACCAAACCTCTAATTGATCCAACGACACTCCCGGAGTCACTCGTTCATAGAACGCATCAAACGGTAAACTGAATTCGGCCCGAAATGTAGCCAGACTCATTTCGGGTACCCCCGCCTGACGCAATGTATAATTGGTGGAACGCCATACGGGTTCCAGATCATCCACCAAAGTTCCGGACCAATCAAAAATTGCGTTACGAATCATCACCCGATCCCCCTGCCGGATTGGTCTCGGGGGTGGCAATTCTGGAACTCGCCACATATGCCCCAACCACGGCGATCACCGCGCATATCAAATATGGCAATTCGAGTCGCAGATCCATTAGCCCCAAGGCAAACAAGGGGCCGATGATCCGCGCCAAACTGCCGATACTTTGTGTGACCCCCATCACCTCGCCCTGTTCATCTGCAGAAGCATTCAGTGAAATAAGCCCAAAGGTCGGAGCCCGATATACGCTCGAGCTAATGGCAAACAAGCTAAGCCCCACCATAATGCTCCACAGCCCCAGCTCGCCACTGCAGTACGGCAAAACCGCCAAGCTCACGCCGACCCAAACGAGCCCTGATACGATCAGTTTCTTTTCCCCCAACCATTTGACCAGCGGCCCAATGCACCCACCTTGAACAAGGGCGCCGATGAATCCGCAAAAAGCCATCAACCAGTAGGCCTTGGTCTTCGTGGTGTTGATCACGGCCTCCCCATTCACAAAATCAAAGCGGCCGGTAGCCGCAGCCAAAGCGTGGGATTGATCAGGGCCCGTGCCCAGCACATCCCCTTTCATGACCTCAGCCCCTTCGCTGGCTGTCCAGTTTACAGCATCAGCCGGCCTCGCTAGCGCAGGTTGTTGAAAGACAAACCTGCCCGGCTCCTTTGCCGTGCCAGCGAACAGCACAGCAAAGGTGGATTCAAAACAGGTGAAACAAAAGGTCGCCATAAAGAAAACTCCAATTAACGTGCCCAACTGAGGCCGTCGAAGAACCTTCATCATTTGACCCAAACGAGGTGCCGGCGCCGCCGGTTCGGATTCAGGCTTCCGGCTTTCCCCGAGTATAAAGAATGCGAGGATTAAATTAAATCCACAAATGCCGGCTGCCATCCAGCCGGGCCCAGCAACCCCAAACCAACCGGCACTTAAGGCCCCTAACACTGGCCCAAAGATAAAGCCAAAGCCAAAGGCCATTCCAATTAGTCCCATGCGCTTAGAACGATCCTCCGGCGGTGAGATATCCGCAATATACGCACTGGCCACAGAGAGATTTGCCCCGCAAATACCTGCAGCCAAACGAGATATCAATAAAAGTGCGACTGATTGCTCCAAGCACGCATAGGCAAAAACAGCATATGAAATGCATGCCCCAGCCGTGCTGACCAGCAAGACTGGGCGGCGCCCAATCCGGTCACTCAGCCTTCCCCAAATGGGCGAGAAAATGAATTGCATCAGGGAGTAGGCTGCAACAATGCCCCCTGCCAACAGTCCGGATGCCCCGAATTCTTTGCTATAGAGCGGGAGCATGGGCAAGACGATTCCGAAACCAACAAGATCGATGAATACCGTCAGGAAAATAATCAGCAATGAAGCTTTGCGAGCCATTTTGGAAAAGGTGAAACCTAGCGTTCTTCCCCAAACGGGGGAAGGATAAACCCGCTAAAGATGACGAACTTGAATGGAGCCCTGCGGCTCCTCAAGCTCACGCTGTCTGCCGCCATAGAGCCAGAACCACGCGTGTTTGACGTCCTCCAAAATCATGTAGCCCGCCGGAACGAGAACCAGTATCACGGTCGTCGCAAACATGACGCCGAAACTCAATGAAATAGCCATCGGCACAAGAAATTGCGCTTGCACGCTCTTTTCAAAAAATACCAACGGTGAGAGCCCCGCAAATGTGGTCAGTGAAGTTAAAAGGATGGCACGAAACCGTTGAACCCCGCTGGCTTTGACTGCTGCCAATAGGTTTGGATAACGAGGCCGGTTGCGGTTCACGAAATCAACCATCACCAAACTATCATTCACCACAACCCCCGTTAAGGCGACAACCCCGAAAAGCGAAAGGATCGTTAAGTCCATGCCCATCAATAAATGACCCAGAACGGCCCCAATAAGGCCAAACGGAATGGCTCCCATCACGATGAACGGCTGAAAATAGGATCGAAACGGAATGGCCAGCAATCCGTATATGATCACCATGGCGACCAGGTACGCCCGCAACATGCTGCTCATCGTCTGAGCTTGTTCTGCCTGATCGCCCTCCAGTGTATATTGCACTCCTGGAAAATCCATAAGAAGCGCGGGCAATTCTTCGGCCTTAAGACGAGCGATGATTTTATTGGATTCCGCCTTGGCAATATCTACATCAGCCGTAATGTTGACTGCGCGTCGGCCATCAACGCGCTTGATTACAGAATATCCGCGCCCGGGATGAATGCTCGCCACCGAGGAAAGGGGCACTTCCTGGAGTTGCTCTCCGTCCCGAATCCGGACATGTAAATTTTCCAGGTCCTGAATTGACCTTCTTTGTTCAAGCGGATAACGCACGATGACCTTCACATCATCGCGGTTACGCTGAATGCGCTGAGCTTCTTCGCCATAAAATGCCTGGCGCACTTGGCGGGCCAAATCCGCCTGCCTCAACCCCAGCGCCTCACCTTCAGCAGTCAAGCGCACCATAAACTCATGTTTCCCCAACCGAAAACTGTCACTGATATCGCGCACCCCTTCGATGTTTTTGAGTTGCCCCTTAAGTCTGGCTGCCGCCTGCTGCAGTGAGTTCATATCGGGCCCACTCAGCCGAATGTTGATAGGTTTACCTGCTGAAAATATATTGGCGCTGAACCCTACCTCAACTGCACCAGGGAATTCGCCGGCTAACTCGCGCCATCGATCCGCAATTTGCTGGCTGGTTACGGAACGTTCTTCCGCTGGGGCTACTTCCAGGTGGACTTCACCTTTATGTGAGCCGGCGTGATTTGATCCATAGTTGCCTCCAGCTTGCTCCGCTTCTGTTCGGAACGGCTGACGGCCGACACTAGCTAACGAATGAAGAATGATTTCTTTGTTGTCACCGTCGCACGCCAATTCGGCCTGAAGAACCCTTGCCGCTTCAGCGAGTCTTTCAACTGCAGCCTCAGTTTTAGACAGAGGTGTGCCACGAGGATAGGTCACCCATGCCGCCACATTGTCCCCTTCCACGGGAGGGAAAAACGTAAACCGAAAGTGCCCTCCGGCATATCCGGCCAGGGTCAGAAGGAGAATTGCAATACCACTGCAAACGGTCAGGTAACGCCATCTCAGACAAAAGTCCAATGCGGGCCGGTAAATACGGTTGGCAAACCCTTCTGCCGCCGTTGCAAAACGACTTTGAATGGCAGACCAACTCCATAAACGTTTGCCCGTTGACGGTGTTCGCCTCGTACGCGGAAGTCCCCTCAAATGTGCCGGCAGGATGACAAGGCATTCGATAATTGAAAACAGCAGGGTCGGAATGACGATCAGCGGAATAAACCGAAGAATCTTCCCGGTGTTTCCCTCCACCTGTAACAAGGGATAAAATGCGGCAACAGTCGTAAGCACGCCGAAGATCACAGGCCGGGCGACTTCCTGCGCCCCGCGCACGGTACTGGCAATGCCGGGCCCGTTACGTTGCTGATGGGTATAGATGTTTTCGCCCATCACAATGGCATCATCTACGACAATGCCGAGTACGACAATAAAGGCAAACAGGCTAATGAGGCTAATGGACACATCCATCATAGGCATCAGCCATAGCGTCCCCATAAATGAAACAGGGATCCCAAAGGTAACCCATACCGCCAACCTAAACCGCAGAAACAATGCCAGAATGGCAAACACTAAAATCAATCCCGCGCGCCCATTACGATAGAGCAAGTCCAAACGGCCGCGCAGATAGTTGGCGTCATCTTGCCACGTTGCCAGATTCACCCCCGCCGGCATGGTGTGATGGGTCGAGGCCACATAGGCTTTGACCGCATCAGCAATCTCTAATGCACTTTGATCCCCAACCCGAAACACGCGCACCAACGCAGCCGGCTGGCCATCGAACTGGGATGAAGTTTCGAGCTCTTCAAAATCATCCCGAATATCAGCAACATCACCCAATTTCAGCTTGGCCCCGTTTGGTGTGGCACGCAACGTAAGCTGCTCGAAATCACGCGCGCCATACGCTTGCGTATCTGAGCGGATCAACACTTCCCCAGATCGGGTGCGGACTGTGCCCCCTGGCAAATTCAACGAGCTGGAACGTATGGCGTTGGCCACCTCATCAATAGTAAGCCCGTAAGCGCCCAACGCCTGTTCACGTATTTCCACGGCAATCTCATAGGGCCGTACATTCACCAGTTGAATTTGTGAAATTTCCGGCAACGCAAGCAGCTCATCGCGCACACGTTCAGCGGCTCGCTTCAAAACCAACTCGCTGCCGGGCCCGTAAACGGCAACATTGATGACTTGTTTGCGAATGATAATTTCAGAACTGAGGGGTTTTTCCGCGTTCTTGGGGAAGGTCTCCACCGCATCGACCCTCGACTTTACTAGATCCAAAAAGGCGCCGATGTCCGTTCCCGGCAGAAGTTCGATGGATACCACTCCGACGTTCTCGCCGGCTGAAGAGACCATCTGCTTTACTCCGGCCAGACTTTGAACGGCCTGTTCCACCCGCGCGCATATCTGTTCTTCAGTCTCTTCCGGTGTCGCGCCGGGATATTTCATTTCAACGGTCACCCAGTCTGAATCAAACTCAGGAAATACCTCGCGCTTGATCTTCGGGATTGCCATCAGGCCAGATATGAGAATGAAGGCAGCAACCAAATTTGCCGCGACCCCGTTACGGGCAAACCATTCAACAAGACGGCTCATGAGCCACCTACCTCAAGATGGACTTTCATGTGACGCACGAATGATTCCATCGGCGTCACACATACTTGATCACCCGTCGCGAGCCCCAGCACAACGATCTGGCCATCAAGCCGATCAATCAATTGAACCTCACGATCAATCAGTTCTCCGTTCACGAACAGATAAACCCGTCCATTTTCGCGCAAGGCCTGTTCTGGTAACAGGGCAGCATCCGTCAAAAGGGCCCCCTTAAAATCTGCCGAAACATAAGCCCCAAATTCAAAATTATCCTTACCAGCATGGTAAGGCTCAAGGAGGCGAACAATCGCATCATGCGTGTAGGTGCCCGGATCCAGGGCCCCTAACATCCGGTGAAACTTACCGTTTCGAACTCGGCCATGATAAGTCAGCTTGACGTTTCCTCCAACAACCTCAGCGACCGGCCCGAGTAACGACAACTGACGGGGTGCCAGAGGGATCCGGATATCAACGAAATCCACACGCTGCAAAACTGCAATCACCGAAGCAGGCGAAACCACAGCCCCATGGTCGACAGGCACCTGCACCACTCTCCCCCGAAACGGCGACCGCACAATGCAGCGTTCCAGGTCCAATTCAGCTTTTGCTCTTGCCGCCTCACCCGCCTCCAGCAGCGCCTTGCCTGAATCAATCCTAGCCAACGCCGCATCTTTCTGTGCATGCGCGGCTGCCAATGCTGTTTCAGCCTCTCGGATTTGGGGTGCACGCAGAAGCAAGGCTGGTGGCTCCCCTTCCCGCCCCAACAACCGCCATTCACTTCGGGCCGCCGCCGCCTCGGCCTGTTCGGCAGCCAGCCGCGACTCAGCCTGGCTCGCTTGAGCGCGAGCACTGGCAACCTGAGCCAGCGCATTTGTCATGGATGCCTTGGCAGAAAGGATATCGGCCTCCGCACTGCGCCGGCTCAACAAGTAATCCGCATCGTCAATCCGGGCCAATATTTCACCTTGTTCGATGATCAACCCTTCCGTTAGTTCATCTGAAACATCCAACAGCTTGCCGCTGACCTGAGGAGTAATCGGAATTTCACGTCTTGGCATCACGCGGCCTTGCCCTCGGATTACCGGCCGATAATCTTTCAAACCGACGGCGACCACCTCAATCAACGGGACCGGTTGTTCACGTACAATTGGCTCAACGGTTTTCCGATTCTTGAGCAGCCATAATGCCCCGCTAAAACCGCCCCCCAACACACATAAGGGCAATATGAATTGCAAAACACGCTTCATCAAGGCACCTCCTTTGATAAATCACCTCGGATCGCTAGATGTAAATTGATCCGGTTCTCCCATTCAGCAAGACGCATGGAAGCCAAGGCTGACTGTGCAGTCATCAGACGACGTTCAGCGGCCAGCATCATCGTTGCCGTTGCAAGTCCCGCATCATATCGCTTGGAGGTTAGCACGCACACATGATGAGCGTGATCCACCGCGGCCAATAACTGAGATCGCTGTTTTGCCAGATAAACTCCGGAATTCAATGCGGCCTCCACCTCCCGCAACGCCTGCATTAAGCGCTGGCGATACACGAGAACCGCTTCCTTGGCCAAAGCGTTTCTGCTGCCCAGTTGAGCCTGTTGCTCATCGGGAAACAGAATCGTTTGCGAGATACTGCTTCCGATGGACCAGATTAACGAATCGCCTTTAACCAATCCTTTCAAGGCATCGCTTGAAGTGCCGCCGCTTGCCGTTAATGCGATCCGCGGCAACAAGCTCGCATCCGCTTCCGCAATCCGAAGGTTGGCAACATGGACGCGAGCCAAGGCTGCGATCAGATCCGGGCGTCTGCCCAACAGCTCTGCTGGAACGCCTGCTGGTACATCCGCGGGCATGGGCGGCATGCTGCTGGCAGCCAGACTATCACTTAATTGGTTCGCCGGGTATTCGCCGGAAAGAATGTTCATGGACCGAGCCAGTTGCGCGGTTCGGTTACTCCAGTGAAGACGATTTGAGCGGGCTTCCGCGAGTTCAAGCATTGCCTGCCGCACGTCCACCGCTTGAGCGCGCCCTGCACTCAAGCGGATTTCAAGTTGTCGCAACGCCTGACTGAGAAGGCGGATCGATTCCGAGGCCAATCTCTCTTGAGCCAGGGACTCAGTGTGTTGGAGCCATAAACGCACTGCCTGTGCAGTAAGCGATAGCTGGGCAGCCTGCTGGTCCGCGACAACGGTGTTCGCCTCAGCAACCGCAATGGCCTCACCAGCCCGGAGGCGCCCCCAAAAATCCATCTCCCAGCGAATACCGGCAGAAGCTCCATAGCTCTCGAAGCGGGATCTTGAACCGCCACTGCCGCCGAACGGCAACCCAATATAGTTATTCTGACGGTTGTCGCCGCTTAGAGATACATCAACCTGAGGTCGATTCACATACTCGGCCAACCGTGCCTCAATACGCGATCGTTTAACGCGGAGCGCGCCGATTCGGAGATCATGGTTTTGTTCAAGCACCTGCCCCACCCATTGATGCAGCCCCTCGGATTGAATCTCCCGCCACCAATCGCTCCGCACGTATCCAGTGCTTGTTTGCACAGTCCAATCGCCGGGCAGCACGATTTCAATGCGCTGAGTTTCAAGCAGTGATGATTGGCGGCAGCCAATCCCTACCAAACAAAAAAACACAACCGGAAGCCATTTCATGTTGCACGCAATCCTCCACAAAGAAATTTAACCAGAGACTGGACCACCACCTCAGTATCATCTGGATCACACAAGCCGCCAGAGATCAGCTGTATCCGCTCTGAATCGGCCATCGTGTGAGCCATGGCTCCAACGAGAAAATGGAGGCGCCAAAAGAAGTCCCTAGCCTCAAGCCGCGGTAACGCCCCATGCAGGGCTGGTTGAAATTTCTTGAGTACGGTTTCAAACTGGCCTGTTAAATGTTTCTGAACTCGGGCATCCGGCTCCAGAACGAGTCGGCCCAGCAATCTCATAAAAACCCTTCCACCTTTCGTCTCATCCCGGCTCAATCGAAGGGCAGGCCCAACCATCGACTCAATCACCTTCTCTAAAGAGACTTTACGACGTCCAGCTGCAGCT
>JAYQQG010000041.1:0-24409 GCA_038145765.1 Verrucomicrobiales bacterium | reverse complement strand
TGGTGCGGGCGGGCCGCCGGGGCCCGCCCCGCCCCCCACGAGGCGTGCATGGCCTTCGCCATTCAACAGTCAACATTCAGCATACATCAATCAAATTGCGGGCTAGCGTAGCTGTGGGTGTACAAAAAAAGGCTCCACGGTCGCCCGTGGAGCCTGTGAAAGGGTTGGCTTAACCGCCGATTTCCTTGATCGGGCCGTACGGGCCGTGATCGATCTTGGCTTCCTCTTCGTAATCGTAAGCCTTGATCTCGCGGCCGGAACCGTCGGTGATCTTGCGGGTCTTCGGATCGAAGTGGGCCATCGTGCCGCGGCGGTCGGCCACCTCGGCGAGGGAGATTACCGCCTGCACTTTCATAGCGAGGTCGATGCCGGCCACGGGCTCTTCGCCGCTGCGGATACAGTCCAGCCAGTTCTTGTGGTGCTGCGGGGTCGTGTTGCCGCTGGGCTCGAGGTTGGTGTAGCTCTCGGGATCAAACTCCTCGGCGAACGGACGCTCGGGCTTGTACTCGAGGCTGCTGCCGTTGGTGCTGAGGTACATCGTGCCGTACTGGCCGCGGATGGTCTCGTTGAGGCCCTGCTCGTTTACGGAAGAGCTGGTAACGATGAGCGTCATGCCACTCGGGAATTCGGCGAGCACCTGGGTGTTGTCGCTCACGTCGCGATCCGGGGTGATCTTGCGCGTGCCGAGGCACACGACGCGGCTTGGGAACTCAGCCTTGCCGGTGGCGCGCATCAACGGGAACAGACGGTGCGGCACGAGGTCGCCCAACAGGCCCGCGCAATAGGGCAGGTACTTGCGCCAGCGGAAGTAGTGGTCGGCGCTGAAGCCGATCTGCTTCATGTCTTCACGCAGCCAGCCGATCTTGCCGCCCTGGGTGGTCCACTGGATGTCGCCCTTGGTGGCCCAGTCCTGCAGACGGTAGTTCCATTCGCCCTTCGGGTTGTTGCGCATGTAGGACCCCTGCGCGAGCACGAGCGGTCCCATCTTGCCCTGAGCGATCAATTCGGCGGCCTTGGCGAAGTTGCCGCAGCTGGTGATTTGCGAGCCCACCTGCACTTTGCGCTTGGTGCGCTTGACGGCATCATAAAACTCAAACGCCTCACCGAGGTAACGGGTCATCGGCTTCTCGACATACACGTCTTTGCCGCTCTCCATGGCCTCCACACAAATGCGTGTGTGCCAATGGTCGACCGTGGCGCAAACCACCGCGTCGATGTCCTTGCGCTCCACCACCTTGCGGTAATCGGTGTAAGCCTCGACCTTATCATCGGAATTCTGGGAGACAAAATTCTTGGCGTTGTTCGCGCGGTGGGTGGATACGTCACAAACAGCCGCCTGCGCAATGTTATTGGCCTCGGCGTTTTGGCGCATTTGCCGTACGTGCGCGCCGAAACCACGGCCGCCCACACCAATGTAGCCGACGACGATTTTTTCGTTGGCACCCTTCACATTGGCCGAGGGAGCTTGGCCGGCACCGTAGACGGGCACCTTGAGGGCGGCGACCGCTGCGGCGGCTGTGCCGGATTTTTTCAGGAACTGTCGGCGGTTTTCGCCGGAATGGGATTGCTTTTTCGTGCTCATAAAAAACCTTTGGTTTGAGTTGCTCAAACGGAGTTCAACAGCATAGCCCGCCGCCGCCAAGGGTCAACCTCAATCCTGTGAATGGGATTTGATTGCGAGGCCTGTTTTTCCGCAGAAAATACGCCGATGTTCGCCGCTTTGCCCTCGCTTGCACCACTGGATTGGGCGGTCATCGCGGGCTATCTCGCGGGCATCATTGCGCTGGGCGTGTGGCTCGGGCGTGGGCAGAAAACCACGCGCGACTACTTCCTCGGCGGGCGCGATCTGCCGTGGTGGGGCGTGGCGCTCTCCATCGTGGCCACCGAGACCAGTGCGCTTACCTTTATCGGTGTGCCCGCCATGCTCTTTGCCGAGGGCGGCAATCTCGGCTTCATTCAAGTCGTGTTCGGCTACGCCATTGGCCGGCTGGTGCTCGCCGTGGTGATGGTGCCGTACTATTTCAAAAATGAAATCTACTCACCCTTCGCGCTCATCGGCAACGCCTTCGGCTCCGGCGCACACAAGACAGCGGCCGGGTTTTTTCTGATCGCCGGCACCTTGGCCGCGGGGGTGCGCGTGTTTGTGACCTGCATCCCGTTGCAGCTAATGCTCGGCTGGGACGTCAGCTCGGCCATCCTGCTCTTTGTCGGTCTGTCGCTCGTGTACACCGCCATCGGCGGGCTCAAGGCGGTGGTGTGGACGGATGCCGTGCAATTCGTGTTGTTCGTCGCCGGTGGATTGTTTGCACTCTTTTACATCCCTACACTCATTGATGGCGGTTGGGCCACCGCCATGGACACCGCGCGTGAAGGCGGAAAGTTGGCATGGCTGAACACCGACTTTTCACTGGGCGCCCCGTTCAATATTTGGATGGGCATTTTCGGCGCGACCATCTTTGTGCTGTTCACACATGGCATTGACCAACTAGTCGCTCAGCGCGTGTTGGCCTGTCGCTCGGTCGCCGATGGCCGCAAGGCGTTGGTCTTCAGTGCAGTGACGATCCTGCCGATGATGCTGCTTTTTCTATTCGTCGGCGTGCTGCTGTGGGCGTTGTACCAGCACGCGCCCATGGCCATCGAGATCCCCAAAAACGACTTCGGCAAGGCTCAAACCGATTATGCCTTTCCCATTTTTATGCTTACCGAGGCGCCCGTTGGCGTGAAAGGCCTGTTGCTCGTCGGCATTTTTGCCGCGGCGATGTCTTCGGTAAGCTCGGCACTCAGTGCGTTGGCGTCAGTCAGCGTGATGGACTTGGGTATCGGCAAGTCCGCCAAAAGTGATGAAGCCAAATTGAAACTCAGCCGCAAGGCCACCATCTTTTGGGGCATCGCCTTAGTGGGTGTGGCCTACGCCAGCCGCGAAGTGGATTCGGTGATGAACACTGCCTTCGCCCTCGCCGGCCTGACC
Source organism: Verrucomicrobiales bacterium (assembly GCA_038145765.1). GTDB lineage: Bacteria > Verrucomicrobiota > Verrucomicrobiia > Limisphaerales > UBA1100 > UBA1100. The sequence goes on along the minus strand of JAYQQG010000041.1, from coordinate 21,441 downwards.
AGCGGCGGCCTGCTTGGCGGCGTGTTGCTGGCATTGGTTCTCAAAAAATCTGGCGGACGGCCGGTCATCATCGGCATGGTCACCTCACTCGCAGCGATGCTGGCCATCAAGTACGGTCTGAAAGAAACCATCCATTGGCCGTGGTACACCGCCATCGGCTGCGCCATTACTGTGATGACCGCAATGCTGGCCAAGGTGGCCCTGGGAGGGACGAGTTCCACCTCGTCCCAAGAATGAACACGGGCGAGGTGGAACTCGCCCCTCCCGTCAGCCATTTAAGCTCAAGTGGCCCAGTGCAAGTAGGCCGTAAAAGGTGTATTCGCAGTCGAGGTAATCGTCGGTCCAGTTGCCGTGGAAGCCGCCGGTGGCGTTCCAGAGGGTATCGATGAAGTCGAGGCAGCGCTCGGTTTGTTCCTCGGTGAGGCGCACCTCGAGGGCGGCGAGGGCGTGCAGGGCGGTGGCGGTGGTGAGCAGGTCGGGCATCGGAGCTCCGGGCACGGCGACGAAGCCGCCCTGCGGATGGAGCCGGTCGTGCAGCCAACGGCCGACCTCGGCGTTGATGGGCAGGTGCAAGTTGTTGAGGAGCACCACGGCGCCGGCGGTGGGGTTGGTGGAGCCGACGGGGAGGTTCGGATGATTGTTCCAGGCGTGGTCGGGCGTCTCGAGGTGCTTGAGGCTTTGCAGAATGCGCAGGGGTTTGGGCGGGAGTTTGCCGAGGTCCTGATACGCGCCAAGCGCAAGGAAGGAGCCATAGGCGGTACCGTGTTCGCGATCGGGATTATTGTCCCATCCGCCGCAGGGTTTGCGGAAATTTTCCAGCCGTTGCAGCAGCGCCTTGCGCAATCCTTTGGGCATGCGATCGCGGCCGACGGTGCCCCAGCAGCGGCAGAGGCAGCTGAGATGCACGAGGTCGAGCGCTTCGCCTTCGCCGTGGGTGAGGAGGAATTTTTCGACCGCCGCCATGTCCGGCTCGGCCTGAAAAACCGCCAGCGCATCCAGGCCAAACACGGTATAATAGAGATCGCTCTGGCCGTCGCGATCGCGGAAACCGCCGTCCGGGTTTTGTTGGGAGGCGAGAAAATTGCGGACGAGTTCAGCGGCTTCACCCAGAGCCTTGGGCGCGACGCGGGCGACCTGCAGCATTTCGAGGCGAAGGCTCATGGGGATTGGGCAGCATCGCGGAGGATAGTCGCCAGTTCTTCTTTTTTAATTCGATGTTCGGCGATGTCGATCATGGCGTCGTAGAGTTGGTTTGGATCAAATTTAGCACCTACTCCGTTGACTGACAGGAAAGCCAAAGCACAACCCATGCCTGTGCGTTTGTTGCCATCCAGAAAGGCTTGGCATTGGGCAAGGTGAAATGCGTAGGCGGCGGCAATGTCAAACAAATCTCCGCGGCCGTAATAGAAGGTGTGCTTCGGTTGATCCAAGGCGGAGAGCACGCCGCCTTCGTCACGGACGCCTTGGGCCCCGCCGTATCGTTCGAGGGATCGTTCGTGGATGCGGTGGACTTCTGTGAGAGACAAGAATCGGGGCTCGGTCACTGGGCGAGCTTCCGGAAGAGATCGTCGTATTGATCAAAGTTTCTCTCGATGATGGTTTCCATTTCTGGTGACACCTCACCATCTGACGACTTGGGCAGCTGTTGCACGAACGCCTCCACCTCCGCCCGTTCCTCAGGCGGGAGGGACTTGATTTGTTCGATGACTTCGCTCGCGGTCATAGGAGGTAATCTACTCCAAACGAAGTGGAAAAACAAGCCGGCTTAGGCGGACACTTCGGCCTGCCGCGCCCGCACTTTTTCCAGTTCGCTCACCTGTTGCACCTCGCTGCACCAGCCCTTGATCTCGGTGTCATTGAAGATCTTGCCGATCACGCGGCGGAGCAGGCCTTTGAGGTTGGCATTCTCCAGATCGGTAAGCGCGCGGATGGCCAGTTCCTTGTAGGTGAGCTGCAGATCCTCGGCGCGTTTGACGGCCTTGAGATCGTGGTACCATTGCTCAACCTGCTCGAAGGTCACGCCCTCCGGCAGCTGGCGGCGCCACACTTGTGCGAGCTGTTCCTTCTGGGCGGCCTTGGCCTTCTCGTGCGCCACGGCGAGCAACAGCGTGGGGCGTAGGCCTTCAAGGTCGTTGGTCTCGCCGTCCTCGCCGAGGTCGGAAAGATCATCACGAATCTGGTAGGCGATGCCGAGATTCTCGCTGTACTTGCCGATCACCTCGGAGGCCTCATCGTATTTTTCCAGATCGGCGTAAATGGAGCCGAGCCGCAGGGCGACCTCGAAGGCGGGCGCGGTTTTTTGCCGGAAAATATCGAGCACCTGCACGGATTTCAGGGGCTCCGGTTTGCGCTGCCAAACCAGCTCGGCGCCCTGACCGCGGCAAAGATGGCGTTGACCTTCGGCGGCGACGCTGAGCATCGCGGCCTTTTGCTCGGCGGAAACGCTTGTCTCGCCGATGAGCCGGTAGCCTTCGCCGATGAGCAGGTCGCCAACGTTCAGCGCGACGGCGAGGCCGTGTTCCTCGTGCAGGGTTTGTTCGCCGTAACGTTCGGCGTCTTCGTCCTCAATGTCGTCGTGGATGAGCGACGCCTTGTGGAAGCACTCGACAGCAACGGCGATCTTTTTGAGATCCTCGGGGATCGGTTCCGCGGCATCACTGCGCAACGCCTGAAACGACGCCACACTCAGGAACGGCCGCCAGCGTTTGCCGGCGCGAGCAAGCCAATCGCGGCCAATCGCCTCGGTGTCACCTTCGCCGGCACCCATGATGGCTTCAAGAGATTCCGGAGTGAACCACGTGTCCACCTCGTCGTGCAGTGAGGATAAATCCAGCCGGCGCGTCTTGTCATCGCTGGTGAGGTGAATGTAATCCCAAATCCAATCTTCATCGACCGTGGTGTCGATGCAGTCATCCTGCAGCAGAGGAATCGCCACGCCCGGCACGGCGGCCGCTTCCATGTAAGGAAACGCCCGCTCCAGCACGGGGATACAGGCCACGCCGACGATGGCGTCGATCTTGCCCGTTTGAATGAGGCTCATCACGATGGCGCTGCCCTCTGCGACGAGCGCCGCGTAGCCGAGTTTTTCCGCCTCGTACTCGAGATCCTGTATGCTGCACAACCCGCAGCTTTTGCAGAGCAGCCCAAATTCATCAAACGGAGCCGGGCACTTGGCCTCCACGCGCAGGCACTTGGGCACCATCAGCAGCCGCCGCTCGAATGGCACCGCGGCAAGTGTTTCACGCCACAGCTCGTTGTTGATGAGAATGCCGATGTAGTCGCGGTAGATTTCCTTGGAGTTCAGCGCGGCGACAAGCTTTTCCGCATGCTGCTTGAGATCCTCCAACGGCACGGGCGGCACGAGCGTTTGCTCAGCCACATAATGCCGCACCTCGCGCAGGATCATTTCCCGTTCCTCGCGGGTTTGCGGAATATTCTCGCGCGGCTGCCGCGGCTTGCGCTGCGGCACCACTCGCGGAATCTTCAATGGCGCGCTGGTTGTGGACATGCCGAATCCGCCCTAGGATGGCGGGATTGTTGGACGCGGAGTGTGGGCGAGCTCTTCAGGTGTGTCGATGCAAAAGGCGTTATTTCCGCCGCTTCGGCTGGGCAGCTTGCCATTCTTTTTGGCTGACCTTTTTGACGGTGTGCAGGTGAACGAAGGCGCCTTTCTTATTGCCGACGACGATGTCGAGGGTGCCGTCGCCATTCACATCACCGGCGGCGACTTGAGTGCCGACGCCTGAGTTGTTGTCAATTTGGTGCGGGATATACTCGACCGTCTTTCCCTTGCGGGTGAGTTGAAACCAGTAGAGAACCGCAGGGGCATTCGGCTCCTGATCGCCTTTGGGGCCGTGGGCCCAAAACCGTTTGCCGGTGACGATGTCGAGGAGACCGTCCCCATTGATATCGGCCAGATCGATGGCGTGGAGTTGGCTGAACTTGACGCCGTAGGGGCTTTCCTCGGGCTTGGCATTGATAATGGTATTCTGTTTCCACTGGTTGGGAGCCGTCTGCTCAATCCACGCAAGGCCATAGCCGTGGGCGGCAAGGGAGGTGATGATGTCGGCATCGCCATCGGCATCGACGTCATAGGTGTACATTTGCGCGCCGCCGGCACCAAAGGGAGCCTTGTGGAATTTCCACGGGGTAGTGCCGTCAACCTTCTTAGGTTGTTCCCACCAGCCGGCGGCCTCGAGGATATCCTTGCGGCCGTCGCCGTTCACATCGCCGGCACCGTAGCCGTGGGTGTAGCGGTGCCATTTGCCGGGAGTGCTGATCTTGATGAATTTCCATTCCTTGGTGGGATCACTCCAATCGGCCTGGCCATAACCCAGATGTTTGTCGCGGAAGACGAGAATCTCGGGTTTGCCATCGCCGTTCATGTCCTCAAGGCGCGGGGATTCCCCATCGCTCACAGGGAATATGTTGTGCCCCTTCCAGAGGCCTTTTTTGTTTTTCGGATTTTCGTACCAAGTGGTGTCCTTGCCGGGCCAACCGAAAACGAGTACGTCCTTCCAACCGTCGCTGTTGAAGTCATAGGTGTAAGTGAGGAAATTGTTGGAGTACCCGTTGCTACCGCTGAGTTCCCCTTTGTAACCGGGGATCTTGACCGTAATCTTCTTGTGTAACTCCAACTCCACGGTAAAGCTGGGGGAATCGTCATAGATGGTGTGGCGCTGTTTGAATTCCGGGCCGGCATACCAGTAAGGGCCCACCACCACATCGCCCTTGCCGTCCTTGTTGAAATCGCCAAAGTGCCCCCCCTCGGACCAGAAATGCGGCGTGAGATGATGCTTGGTCCACGTGTGTATTTTGTAATCCTTTGCGGCCAGATTGATCGCTAACAAGGTCAGTAGAACAAGGATGTGCTTGAGCATGGGCCGAGTGTGGGCGGGGTTGATGACGGGGTCAAGCGGGCAAAAGTCGTGACAGCGGGAGAGGCGGGAGTATTTTGTGGGTCGCGAACGTCTATTCACCATGAGAAAACTGTTTTTGGCTTCCCTGTTGGCGCTGGTTGGGTTCGCGCCGATTTTTCAATTACAGGCGGGCGGACTAATCATCTGCCATGATATCCGGATTCTACCTCATCCCGTGCCGCCCCGGCCGCCGGTGATCTGGCCACCCCGGCCCATACCGCCCCGGCCGCATCCGGCCTTTGCCCCGCTTGAGTTGCGCACGCAAAAGGTGGATGTGAAGATCGAAAATCAGGTCGCCCGCACCACCGTGGAGCAGGTGTTCTACAACCCCAATCCACGCCGGCGTGAAGGGACGTTTCTCTTCCCCGTCCCCAAGGGCGCGTCGATCAAGGATTTCCGCATGGATGTTAACGGCAAGCTCACCAAGGCCGAGCTGCTGCCGGCCGACAAGGCACGCAAGATATACACGGACATTGTTCGCAACATGAAAGACCCCGCGCTGCTGGAATACGCGGAGCGCGATTTGTTCAAGGTACGCATCTTCCCCTTCGAACCGCACGGCAAGAAAACCATCCGGCTGACTTACAATCAGGTGCTCAAGAATGATACCGGACTCGTCGGCTACACCTTCCCGTTGAATACCGCCAAGTATTCCTCCAAACCGATTGAGAATCTCTCCATCAATGTGGAGCTGGATTCCAAAGTACCGGTCAAGGCCATCTACTCGCCCACGCACGAGGTGGAGGTGAAACGCAAGGGGGCCAAGAATGCCGCCATTTCCTACGAAGGCAAAGGTCAGCGGCCGACCACCAACTTTTCGCTCTTCTACTCGCCCAAACAAAAAGACATCAACGTCAACATCATCGCCCATCGCGAAGGCGATGAAGGCTACTTCCTGATGCTCGCGGCGCCGGGCGTCGATGCTGCTGAAGGTAAGCCCACTGAGAAAGACATCGCGTTCGTCATCGACACCTCCGGCTCGATGGCCGGCAACAAGCTCGAGCAGGCTAAAAAGGCGTTTCAATTCTGCGTTGCCAACCTGAATGACGGCGACCGCTTCGAGGTGCTGCGGTTCTCCACCGAGACCGAGGCGCTCTTTGGCGGCCTACAAAAGGCCAGCTCCAAGAACCGCGAGCAGGCGGTGGATTTCATCAGCGGCCTCAAACCGATCGGGGGCACAGCGATCAACGCCGCCCTTGCCAATGCCCTGGAACTGCGGCCCAAAAAGGGCGACCGACCGTTTGTCGTGATCTTCCTCACCGACGGCCGGCCCACGATCGGCGTCACTGGCGAAGGGCAAATTGTGGAAAATGTCGGCAAAGCCGCCGGTAAAACACGCGTTTTCTGCTTCGGCATCGGCACCGACGTCAATGCGCATCTGCTCGACAAGATTACTGAGGAAACCCGCGCCAGCAGCACCTATGTTACACCGCAGGAAGATATTGAGGTAAAGGTCTCCAGCTTCTACACCAAGATCAAGGAACCCGTGCTCGCTAATCCCAAGCTCGAATTTTCTGACGGCATTCGCGTGACCAAGCTTTACCCCAATCCTTTACCAGATCTCTTTCGCGGCGAGGAGCTCGTGCTTGTGGGCCGGTACAAAGGCAAGGGCGACGGCGACGTGATGCTTGAAGGCACCTTGGCCGGCAAGAAAACGCAGCTGGAATTTCCGGTCACCTTCCCCGCTCAGTCCGATCACGATTTCATCCCGCGCCTCTGGGCGACACGGCGTGTGGGCTATCTACTCGATGAAATACGTTTACGCGGTGAGAATAAGGAACTCAAAGACGAAGTTACGACCCTCGCTCGCAAATACGGGATCGTCACGCCTTACACCGCTTATCTGATCATCGAGGATGAGCAACGCCGCGACGTGCCCGTTGCTCAGCGCACCCTGAGGAATTTTGAGACCGACCGGGAAGTGGTGGAACAAACCCGCAAACAGTTTGAAGCCCTCAAGCTCGATAAAGCTGGAGATCAGGCCATCGGCAGCGCCCGCGCCGCGAAGGCATTAAAGGAAGCGACGAACGCCAAAGCCGCCGCCAAAAACAGCAATTTCGAAGCGCAGCAGGCAAATTTTGGGTTTGCTAACGGCGCACCGACGGTGCCCACTGACGGCAGCCTGGGCGGTGTAGCTGGCCGGCTCTTCTTTGCGCCCACCAAATCCGCCAGCACCCGTGCAGTGTCCCAACCGATGGAATTCGCCGCCGGCAAAAACTTCACGCAAAACGCCCAGTTTTGGGTCGACAGCGATGTACAGGCCGCCGAGGTCGCCAAGGCCAAGCGCAACCGCATCGCCTTTAATAGCAATGCCTATTTTAATCTACTCGCCATGGACCCCAAAGTAGCACAATGGTTGGCTCTAGGCCGGAATGTACAATTTGTCTTGGACAACACCATATACGAAATCTTCGAGGAAACCAAAAATGCAGATAACTAGACTAATCCTTACCGCATGCCTGTTGGGCTTTTGCATCAACCTTCCTGCGCAGGAGGCTGATGAACCAAAACGAGTTTTTAAGGCCCCCAACGGGAAACCGTTCCCAATACATTGGGGGCAACCGCCTCTAAGACAAACGCGGGATTTGCGCACCCTGCCCGCCGGTTACGGCCGTGGCAGTGGAACCTTGGCTCGCTGGATCCAAGAGAAGTTGGATAACGACGCGAAAAAAGTGGGCGCAAAGCCAATCCCTGCTCCACCAATCCGGCCGCCTGCAGTTTTTGATCCGAACGCCAAGGCGATGGAGCAGGCAAAAGCAGATACGGTCAAGGTGCAGGCTGCAATCAAGCTATGGGAAAGTATCAAAACAAAGTGTCAGGGTAATTATAGTTACAAGGTGAGCTTTTCCAGTTGGGTTGGGTTTGGCCATGAGACAACTATCGTGGTTGAAAACAATAAAGTTACAGAGCGTCACTACCGTTCATTTAATCGGCGCCCCAAACCGGTTGCTCCCGGTGCAGGGGCTATTCCTCCACCTGAAGGCGAGCACTACTTGGAAAAAGGACCTCAGCTTGGCAAAAATAAAAAAGGGGCACCGGTGAAGACCTTGGATGAGCTTTACCAGATAGCTCTGGCCACCGCAAAGAAACCACTAAAGCAATTCGAGCGCCGTTTCATTCGTAATGATAAACAGGGCTTATTGGTTTCTTGTTATATTATGGATCGTCGGATTGCTGATGATGCCCCTCGCAATGGTTTAGTTGTTTCGAGCATTACGCTTGCAAAGGATGACACGGCGAATAAGGAGGCCGTGGGAAAGTTGCGGTCTGCCCGAATTCATGCCCTGAAGACGGAAATCACCCGTTTGAGAGACTTTGCTCGGCGGGCACGGTTTACCCCCGAAGGTCTTGCGAAGCATAACGCAAAAGTAGCTGAATTGGAGAGGGAACTCACCAATTTACAGGCCGGGGTAAGTGATTCAAAAAACAAAAAGGTGTATCGGGCACCCAACGGCAAACCATTCCCTGCCCACTGGGGTGCTCCACCATTGCGGCAGACTAGAGATTTGAAACCGTTTCCAGGCGGATACGGTCGTGGGAGTGGTACTTTGGCTAGATGGATTCAAGAAAACCTTGATAAAGATGCTGCCAAGGGAGGCAAAAAGCCGACCTCAAAAATATATAAAGCCCCTAATGGTAGGCCTTTTCCAGCCCGTTGGGGTGCGCCCCCTAGCTTGCAAACTCAAGATTTTGGACCTTTACCCGGCGGTTATGGAATGGGGAGTAGCACTTTGGGTAATTGGATCAAAAAAAGTATGGCTAAGGACGCTAAAGCGGGCGTGAAGCCCGCACCTGGCCATCAGACTGGAACCCCTTCGTTTGAAGAATGGGTGAAGGGCGGTAAGAAAATTCCGGCAGGCCGCGTTTTTATAGGTGGCTCGCCTTGGTTTAATGAGAGCACGGGAAAGCGTCGGTCAGATGAGGAAGTTTACAAGATGCTCTACGGTCGAGGTCAAGGTGGTAAACCCATCAGACCGATGCCCATTAAACCAGGAGGGCGTAAGCCATTCCCTGCTCACTGGGGTGCACCACCTCGCATTCAAACCAAAGATCTGCGTCCTCTACCTGGCGGCTACGGGACGGGCAGCAGCACGCTCGCCGGCTGGATTCGGATGAACATGGAAAAGGACGCTAAGAAAAAACGGCCGAAACCGAGTAAGGAATTTGATGCCCGCCATCCTGCGGGGAGCTTCGTGCCGGGGCGCTTGTTGGTAGGCATGGAAAAAGGCCATACTCAAGAGCAGTGTCAAAAAGTACTCGCCGGGGCTATTCCCGGCCTCGTGGTTACTAAGGGAATGTTTAATAACACAATTCTGGTAATTGCTTTGCCAAATACGATCAATGAGGAACAGGCCATCGCTGCCTTGAAAAAGGTGCAGGGCGTTAAATACGCTGAGCTTGATGGGGTTGTCTCAATCCAAAGTGGAGCCAAGCCAGGAGTGGGAGTCGGTCCCGGAATCCAAATTCAACCGCGCATTCAGCGCTAGGTTAGGGTCAGGAAGATTGACTATCCAAAGCGGCTTTGGCCTTGGCTTTGGCGGCTTCCGCTTTTTTGGCAATCTCGTCGGCACTAGGGAGGCTTTGTAAGACCTCGAGAGGGATATCGATATCGGCCTCTGCAGCAAGTTTGGTCAGGCATTTGGTGCGCTCACCAAGAGCTTTATCTGAGCTACGCTCTTTAGAGAATCGGCTTCGGGCCCGTTGACTTCTGTCACGGAGCATTTGATAGACATCACCGCCAAGCAGGGCGGAGATGTCGATCTTCATTTTTTCGCGATTCAGGTCTCCATCGCTCACCACATCGCCGTTGATCGGGCCGCTCTTGTATTTGGGAAACATGATTGCCGCTTCAGGGCACACGCGGCTGCACGCGGGGCAGTTGGTTTTGCAGTTGTCGTTGTTTTGGACCTGAATCTGCTGGTCGTCATCGGTGCCGTACACGTCAAACAAACAAAACGACAGGCACTGCATGCAGTTGGTGCAGCGGTCAAAATCAATCACCGGAAACCACGGTTTCCATTCGCCGTGCTTGGCGGACTGGGTGGATTCGCGCTCCGTTTCAACGAGGGCGGTGATACCTTCGGGGTCCAGCCCGGTGATGTCGCGAAAGGCGAGGCTCACATTGCCCGCGGCATCCTCCGCCTCCGGCGCCTTACCGTCGGCGAACCGGCCGAGCACCAACAGCGAGCTGTCATCCGCCGGGGCCACCACGCCCTCGCCCGCACAAGTGACGGCGTAGCCTTGTTCCAGCAACGCTGCCACTGTCGCCGTGCGATCGGGCGCCTCCAGCGATGCGGCACCTTCGCCCTCATAGAGAACGATGCGCAAAGTTGTTTCGTCGGCAATGGCCATGGTTAAATCTTTTTATCGCCCTCGGTTTCCGCCACGGAACCATCGGCCGGCAGGTTGGGCGTCACGGATTCATTCAACACCGCCGTCGTGGCATCCTCAGCCGAAAGTTCGCGCATGTTCACCACTTCGGTCCGGCTACCGTCTAGCTCGGCTTGGCAACTGCCAAAAAGCCATTTTACTGCGCGCGGATAACAGGCGGCGATCTTCACCGGCTCCACGCCGGCGGCCAGCCGCTTCAAGGCCGGATCGCGGCGCGCGGACATTTCGCACAAATCCGCCACCGCCTCAAACGCCCGGCCGGACTGGCACAAGCCCTCCAACACGCCCTGCTTTACCTCGCCCGGAACAACTTGGGCGTAGTTGCAGTGGCAAAACAAAATGCGCGGTTGATTGGCCATGGGCGGCGTAGCCTAAGGCGGTTGACGGGATTTGCCAACCGCTGAAGTCAGCAAATCAAGCCATGTCCGTCACTCGGTGGGTGGGTTCGGGTTTGCCGGGGCGGAAGTGTTCGAGGTGATCCAGAGTCGCGGCAAGCTCGGCTGGGGCAGTCGCGAGGGCGGTTTCCACGGCGGCACGGAGGGTTTCCGGATCGCCTTCTGCGCGGAGGTTGATGATGAGCTGGCCGCTTTCGATCGGGGCCTCGAGATCGGCGGAGAGCTCGGGCACAAAGTCGTTGCGCACAAGATTGATGATGGCGACGTCGCCGCCCAAGCCCGCATCCGGGCTAAGTGTCATTTTAAGATGGGCAATCTCCGCACCGTGCTCGCTGAGGTGCGCCTGCATGGCAATGGCGAACTGCTGCAGCACGGGACGTGCCTCAAAGCCCTCGGGCGCGGACAACTGCACGGTGGCATTGAGCCAGCCGAGGAGCGCCTCGCCTTCGGCGTACACTTCGTAGTCCACCTCCATCACGTTGCGGGCAATTTGCTCGGCGTCGGTGATCCGGCCAAACCAATCCTCCAAGCCGCCGCCATCGCGCGCGGAAATTTGCAGCACCTCGGCGTTGGGGAATTCCTCGGTGAGCTTGGCCTCCAGCGCGGCGAGGGCGTCGGATTCCATGAGGTCGGTCTTGTTGATGACGATGAGGTCGGCTTCCTCGAGTTGTTTGCGGTAGATATAAATGACCTTCTCCGAAAACTGGCCGCCTTCGCTCAGGCCGAACACGCGCGACGCGCGCACCGGATCGACCAGCACGCTCAACGGCGCGATGCTGAAGTCCTCGCCGTAAATGCGCCGAAGCGGATAGGTGACCGTCGCCACGAGGTCGGTGCAGCTGCCGACCGGCTCGGCAATGAACACATCCGGCCGCGTGCTCTCGGTGAGTTTACCGGCGGCATCGACCAGCGAATTGAACCGGCAACAAAAGCAGCCGCCGGGAATCTCCTCCGTGGCAAATCCCTTGGCCCGCAGCATGGCGGTGTCGACCAGCTCGCGTCCCTGATCGTTGGTGATCAGCCCCACGGTGCGGCCCGCGGCGCGCAGGTGTTCGGCCAGCGCGGCCACATTGGTGGTTTTGCCGGCGCCGAGGAATCCCCCGATCATGATGTAACGTGCTTTACTCAATGTCTTTGCCTTTCTCCGCTTGCTGTTGCTCCAGCATCTTGTCGATGGTCGTGTTTAGAATAGCCGCGTATCCTTCCGCGTCGACGCAATTGTCATCCAACGTGCCAGCCACTTCATACAACCAACCCTCCGCGTACGGCTTGCGGTTGATCAATCCAATGTCCTGCTGCAGCGCGGGGTTGGTGCCGCGAAATTCGCCCTCGGCAAACGCGTACACATCACTGATCGCCTTAAAACCCTCCACCCAGCCGAGAATCTGCCCCGGCGAAACCGCCGCACCCGCCTGCACCTCAAAACCATGATCCACCATGTCGCCCAACATGCGAGTGGCAAATTTCGTTAACCCCATCCGCCAAACCCCGTCCATCTCGCGCGCCCAAAAATGCGACGGGCTATACCGGCAGTCCAACGGCAGGCGCGTCGCAAAATGCGTGCGCTTGAACAGGAGCGTGTTGTCCGACTCAGCCATGGGAGGCCGAAGGGAACCACAGAAGTTTCGCCTCGAAAAGCACGCAATGCTGTGGTGTAATTGGCGCGTGAACCAATCCGAGCCATTCACGATGAAAGTCGTCGGCCGTCAAGCGCCGGTGCAGGTGGATGTGGAGAAGGCCGAAGGCTTCCTGCAAATGGCACAGAACATTCATCGTGGCAATCGGTTCGTGCCCAAGGGAGTGTGGCGCTTCAAAACGCATGAGGAAGCAGACGAATGGATGCTCCGGATGATCACCAGGCGCTAGAGCCGCGCCTGCCCACCGGTGAGGATTTGGCTTTTTTGTGCCGCCACCTCAATGAAGCCGGCGCCAAATATATCGTTGTGGGAGGGTTCGCCATTCTTCAGCACGGCTTCGCGCGTGCCACCATGGACATCGATTTGTTGATCGATGCGTCTATTGAAAATGTTGAAAAGGTCAAACAGGCAATGATGAATCTCCCGGATGGCGCCGTGGCCGAGGTGGCGGCCAAAGATTTTGATGAATGCCTTGTGGTGCGTGTGGCGGATGAGGTGGTGGTGGATTTGATGAAACGAGCCTGTGGCATCAGCTACGAAGAGGCGTTGCCGGAAACCATGATGGCGGAAACGCGGGGCGTTCCCTTCCGCGTGGCCACCCTTGAGTTGATGTGGAAAATGAAGCAGACGGTTCGAGCCAAGGATGAGGCGGATCGGATTTTCATTCGCACGAAACTAGCCGAGCAAGAAGGCGACGCATGATCTACTTCGACCATAACGCCACTACACCGCTGTGCCCTGTTGCGCGAGAGGCGTGGCTGGAGGCGAGCGAGCAGTTTGTGGGAAACCCCTCCAGCCCGCACCGACTCGGGGCTCGGGCCGATCGTGCGCTGGCCGTCGCCCGCGAACAGTTGGCGGCGTATTTAAAGTGCGGCCCACTCGATATCGTTTGGACCTCCGGCGCCACCGAGTCCAACAACCTCGTCATGCATCATTACGCGCAGGAACTGGCGCCCGATGCCGAGGTGTGGCTTTCGGCCATTGAACACCCGTGCGTGATCGAGGCCGCCCAAAGTCACTTTGGCGGGCGCCTACGTTTTCTGCCCGTGACCGAAGGCGGCGAGCTCGATATCGATACCCTGCGCGTGCGGCTGTCCGAAAAACGCCCCGGCCTGATTGCCGTGATGGCTGCCAACAACGAGACCGGCGTACTGCAACCGTGGCGTGAAGTGCATGATCTTTGCCTGACCCATCAGGTCCCGTTCTTCTGCGATGCCGCGCAATGGATCGGCAAACTGCCCGCGAAAGGCCTGGGCGAATGCGATTTTGTCAGCGGCTGTGCGCATAAATTCGGCGGTCCGAATGGCGTCGGATTTTTGAAATGCCCCAGCGTCGGCCCCGTGCGTTCCCAGCTGGTGGGCGGGCCACAGGAGGAAGGTCGCCGCGCCGGCACCGAGAATGTTGCCAGCGTTCTCTCCATGATGGCTGCCCTGAAGGAACGCGAAATTGCGATGGCCGAAGGCGACGCACAGGAACGCGAGGCTTGGCGCAACGCCTTCGTGATGAGCCTGCCCGGCGCGCGCATCCTGGGCCGGGGCGCGCCGCGTCTGTGGAACACGGTGAGCGCGCTGTTGCCCGGCGACTGCCGCGCGCGTTGGGTGGTGAAGCTCGACAAGGCCGGCTTCGCCGTCTCCACCGGCAGCGCCTGCGCCAGCGGCAAGGAAGCGCCAAGCCACGTGCTGACGGCCATGGGTTTGGCGGAGGACGAAACCGACCGCGTCGTCCGCTTCAGCAGCGGCTGGGAAACCTCCGCCGAGGATTGGCAAGCCCTCGCCAAGGGCGTGAACACGGTGGCTCGGGAGTTTGAGGATTAATCCTCCGAATTACCGGGGGGCAGGATGGAGGGGCCGTTATCCGTTCCGCCCGGAATCGGCGAAAGCCCCGGCCCATTGGGGCCGATGTTACTGCCGGGCGGCGGCAGTCCAGGGCCGGCATCCGGTCCGAGATCAGGACCCAGATCGACATTATCCGGATGAAAGGGATTAGGCCGTTCCACTTGCTTTTGGCCCATCATCAAAAATAAAACCGGGATCAATATGCCGGCGAGAAAGACTGCGATGGCAGGCTTGCTGTCCTTGGCTGAGCGCACGGCCAACACTAGGCCCATGATGACCGAACTGAAGGCAATCACGACCATCAGGTAAACCAACCCTTTAAACAGTTTGGTGTCGGCTTCCCAAGTGGTGATGGTCTTGGGTTGATCGGGGGACAGTGGATCGATTTCTTCACTCACGCCGCCGGGCCATTGCTGGTCGGTATGCATCCACCACATCTTTTGCATCAGAGTGATAGCCTCGCCTTCATCCTTCTGGCGTTCCGGGTTGAGAATGAAATAAAAACCGGACACCAAATACATCACGAGCAAGGGCGTGACGAAACAGCCGAGATACAGGTGAATGCGACGAAGCAGTTTCACTTACTTGATCTCGCCCGGCAACGGGATGAGCAGTTTTTGGCCGACCAACAGACGGTTGGGATCCAAACCGGGATTGGCCTTGAGTACTTGTGATTGGCTCACGCGCCCGGACAGACCCTCGGCCTTGAAGGCGGAATTGTAGGCGGCCAGAATGGTGCTCAGGAATTCGCCTGATTGTACAACGTGTTCGCGTGCCTTGAAATTGGCCGGGGCCGGGTCCGTCCCCTCATTGTGCCGGGGCGTTACGGGCGGCGCGGCAGCGAGTTTTTTGACGGTCTGCAGGATGGCGTCGATTTGCTTGTTGATGACGTCCAAGTCGTTGAGCCGATTTTTATCCAGCTCCATGAGCTTGGCGGCCAGTTCATCGATTGATTTGTTGCTGGCAAACTTCAGCGCATTTTCGCGTTTCAAAGTTTCATTTGCAGTACGCAGTGCGCGCACTTCCGTTTCCAGCGCCATCACTTTGCGGATCTGCAAATTATACGCGCCCTTGAGCTCTTCCATTTCGCCACGCAATTGACGGATCTGCTCGAGGAAATAGCGATCGGACCCGGTAGTGCCGGGAGTGGCGGGCGCATTTTTTGGGGGCTTCGGGTTTTTGGTCGCAGGGTTCGTCTTGGTTTTGGCGGGCGGCGTGGGAGGGGTGGGTGCGTCTTGGGCAACCATGAGGAAGGCGCCTAAGCCGGTAACGGCGATCCAAGGGGTGATAGTAAACTGACGCCTCATGGGGTAAGCGTAGGTTTTGAGCTCAGGTTTTTCAAGAACCAACCGGTGGTTGGACGCTTTTCCCTTTCCGAAACTTCGTACAATTTGCAATCTGCGGCCGTGACAATCCGTTCTGCGCTCGCCGAAGCCATTGCCGCCCTCGAACAGGCCGGCGTGGAACATGCGTCCGCCAATGCCGAATGGTTGATGGCGCATGTATTGGATTGCCCGCGCTCGGAATTGCCCCTCAATCGGGCCCGAATTCTGGGAAAGGATCAACTGAACCGTTGGCGAGATTTAGTGGTACGGCGTGCCCAACGTGTTCCGCTGCAACACCTGCTCGGCACAGCGGAGTTTTGCGGGCTGGAATTTGAAGTGAGTCGAGCCGTGCTGGTGCCTCGGCCGGAGACAGAATTACTGGCCGAGGCCGCATGGTCGGTGGCGGCGATGAAAGAGGGGGCGAGGGTGCTGGATATTGGTACGGGGAGCGGTTGTTTGGCGGTTTCCATCGCGGTGCATGCGGCTGACTCAGTGGTGCAGGCCGTCGATATTTCGCGAAACGCTTTGGCAGTGGCTCAGGCGAATGCGGCGCGGTATGGCGTAGAAAAACGCATTACCTTCCACGAAGTGGATGCACGCACAGGCTTACCGGGTGAATGTTTCTTTGATGTGATTGTCTCCAATCCGCCTTATATCCCAACGGTAGAGATCGGATCGCTTCAAGCTGAGGTGCGGGACCATGACCCGCACCTTGCACTGGATGGCGGTGTGGATGGGTTGGAGTTTTATCGGAGCCTTATCACCATTTGCCTGCCGCGCCTGAGGCCGGATGGAAGGTTTATGCTGGAGGTGGGGGATGATCAAGCTGCGTCGGTGGCCGGGTTTATCGAAGCCAACGGAGGCCGCGTGCTGGAGATTGTGCCGGATCTGAATAACATCGAACGAATCGTGGTTGCCTCGCTCGGCAATTCATGAACAATCCGGCCTAAGGAGTTCCCCCCATGGATAGTTTGGAAATTAAAGGCGGCGTGCCTCTGCATGGCGAAGTACAAATCAGTGGTGCCAAAAACGCCGTATTACCGATCCTCGCAGCCACCCTGCTGACACGCGAGCCTTGCGTGATTCATAATGCGCCCAACCTGGCGGACGTGAGGACAATGTGCCTCATCCTCGAAAGCCTAGGCGCACAAACGAGCATTGAGGGGGGCACGGTCACCGTGCAGGCCGCGAAGGTGCGCGACTTTGCCGATTACGATTTAGTGCGCAAAATGCGGGGATCCTTGTGTGTGCTCGGTCCGTTATTGGCACGCTTAAAGAAGGCCACCGTGTCCATGCCCGGCGGGTGCGTGATTGGCACGCGACCGGTGGATTTACACCGCAAGGCGATGGAAGCGCTCGGGGCCAAAGTGGATGTAGACAAAGGATACATCATTGCCAAAGCTCGCAAATTGGTGGGCGGCGAGATGTTTCTAGGAGGTCGAGCTGGCCCCACAGTTTTGGGCACAGCCAACGCGCTGATGGCAGCGACCTTGGCTGAAGGCATCACAGTCATCGAGCAGGCGGCATGCGAGCCGGAGGTGGTGGATTTGGCTAATTTTCTCAGCAGCATGGGCGCGCAAATCCACGGGATTGGTTCGCCGACCCTGACGATCACCGGCGTCAAGGAACTGGGCGGAGCTGAGCACGAAGTCATCCCGGACCGGATCGAGGCGGCTACCTATGCCATTGCCGGTGTGGCGACTCAAGGCGAAGTGACCCTGAAAGGCGCGCGTGCTGACCACATGAAGGCAGTTCTCGAGAAACTGCGTGAGAGCGGGGTGAAGATCGAGCAATCCAAGGGGAACCTCACCTTTAAACGCGGGCGTGGTTTACACAGCGTGCATGTGACCACGCTGCCGCACCCGGGATTCCCGACCGATGTTCAGGCACAAATGATGGCGTTTATGACGCAAACACCCGGCATCAGTATTATTACCGAGCGCATTTTTGAAAGCCGTTTTACGCACGTGCAGGAATTGGAACGGTTGGGCGCGGAGATTTCTATCGAAGGTCCCAGCGCGATTGTGCATGGGGTGCAGAAACTGTCCGGCGCCGAGGTGATGGCCAGTGATTTGCGCGCGAGCGCGGCGTTGGTGATTGCCGGCATGGTCGCCAAGGGCACGACCCGCGTGAACCGCATCTATCATCTGGATCGCGGATACGAGAATCTGGATGCGAAGTTCAAAAAACTTGGGGCCAAAGTCAAACGTGTGGCACAATAGGCTGTGGCATCCTTTGGGCTGGCTGCGGGCATATTTCTCCATTAGATTGCTGAAGGTTTCGAAAGTCGTCGGCTGTGCCGAGGGATCATACGATGAAGTACCAGACCGCGAAATTTGCTGATGGAATTTTCACCATCACCTGTCCGCATTGCTCAAATGAAGTGGCTGTGGACGAGACGCAACTGGGTCAAATCAACGCTCAACTAGCCGGTTGTTATCCCTGTCCATTGGCTAATTGCGGACAAGAGATCCATTTTCCCACTGCGGAAGAAGCCGAAACGTTAAAGGCCAGCGGAAATACCCCTTCCCCTGCAGCGGCTGCGCCTCAACCTGCCCCGGCTCCAACTGCTGCGCCTGCGCCTCCGCCGCAGGCTAACCCAGCTGCCAAACCCACAGAGCCCCCGGCTGAGGCACCTACTAATCCGTCGGTCGAAGCAGCCCCAGCAGCGGCTGAACCCAAGCCGCAGCCAGCCAGCTCAGCCGCTCCTGCGACCGACGAAATCGTCATTGGGTTTGGCGGCGGCTCTACGGCGACTCTGGAACGCGAGGCCGCTTCGATGCACAAATTATCGGTCAAAACGATTCTCCGATCGGAATGTGTGAAAGAGAAAAAGAATTTTGATGATGAGGTTTCAATATTCCTCAGCAGCATCGATGAGGAGAATTTGGTCGAGGTGCATCCGGTGCAATACACGGCGGACGAGAAAAAGGGAAACGACTTTGGGGTGATGATCCTCTACAAGATTGTGCCCGAGGAGGATTAACTAAAGAGATCCAACTGCGGCGACGGCGTGAGGTCGCGCAGTTTTTTGCGTTCCGCTTTCGGATTCACATTGCCCTGCCTCCCGCCGGCGGCGGTGAGGTCGGTATCCTCAAGGTTTGCGAGAATTTCTTTCGCGCGATCGAGCACCGGGTGCGGCACGCCGGCCAGGCGGGCGACCTGGATGCCGTAGCTTTGGTCGGCGGCACCATCGACGATCTGGCGCAGGAACACCACCGCATCGTTGTATTCGCGCACGGCCACATTCAGGTTGAACACGCGCGGCAGCCGGTTGGCCAGTTCAGTGAGTTCATGATAGTGAGTGGCGAAGAGCGTCTTGGCACCCAACTGTTGATGCAAGTGCTCCACAATGGACCATGCAAGGCTGAGGCCATCAAAGGTGCTCGTGCCCCGGCCGATTTCATCGAGAATCACCAGACTGTTGCCGGTGGCGTGATGGAGGATGTTGGCGGTTTCGCTCATCTCCACCATGAATGTGGATTGCCCGCGTGACAGGTTATCGCTCGCCCCGATGCGCGTGAAGATGCGATCGAGCAAATCCACCCGCGCCTCGGTGGCCGGCACAAAACTGCCGGTGTGGGCCAACAGCGCGATGAGTGCCACCTGCCGAATGTAGGTGCTTTTGCCGGCCATATTTGGGCCGGTGATCAGGGCCACCTGTCGCTCCGCCCCCAGTTCGGTTTGGTTCGGCACAAAGCGCTCATCCAAAAGGGTTTGCTCCAGCACGGGATGCCGGCCTTCGCGGATATTCAGCACCCCTTCGCGCCCGACCATCGGCCGGCAATAGCCGTGTAAACGGGCGGTTTCCGCAAAACCAGCCAGCACATCCAGCTGCGCCAGCGCGCCGGCTGCGAGTTGGATGGCGCGCAAATGCTCCAGCACGGCCTCACGCACCTGCAGAAAAAGTTCGTACTCAAGTTTCTCGCTGCGTTCCTGCGCGCCGAGCACCTTGTCTTCCATCTGCTTCAGTTCATCGGTGATGTACCGTTCGGCGTTGGCGACAGTTTGTTTGCGCACGTAATGCGCGGGCACCTTGTCGAGATGCGTCTTGGTCACTTCGATGAAATAACCGAACACATTATTGAACCGCACTTTCAACGAGGGGATGCCGGTGGCTTCCAGTTCGCGTTGTTGCAATTGCGCGATCCAATCCTTGCCTTCGCTCGCGCCATGGCGCAGTTCATCGAGCTCGCTGCTAAACCCTTCGCGAATGATGCCGCCATCGCGCAGGGCCAGCGGCGGTTCATCCACAATCGCGCGCGCGATCAACGCGACCACTTCGGGCAGCTCGGAAAGCTGTTCCGCCAGTTGCGAAAGCAAGGGCACGTCATCGGCATCATGCAATTCCAATTCGCTCGCTTCGCCGAGCGTGTCATGAATGAGCGAACGCAGTTGCGGAAACTGTTCGATGGCCAAACGTAAATTTAAAAGGTCCCGCGCGTTGCCCGTGCCGACGGAGAGCCGCGTGATGGTGCGTTCCAAATCTCGCACTTCGCGCAGGCGTTCGCGGAAGTGTTCGAGGCGCGCGCTGTCTTCGGTCCAGGATTGCACCGCGTGATGGCGCGCATGAATCGCAGCGGCATCGGAAAGGGGTTGCGTCAGCCAATCACGCAACCGGCGCGCGCCCATGGGCGTGACGGTTTGGTTAACAGCACTGTACAGGCACGCGGCATTCGGCGCGTCGCGCGTGAGTGGTTCGAGGATCTCTAGGTTGCGCAACGTGGTGCCGTCGAGCGTGAGGAACTCGTCGTTTTGATAAAACGTCAACGGCCGCAAATGCGCCACATCGCGCCGCAGTGTGTTGACCAAATAATGCAGCGCCCCGCCCGCCGCGCCGGTGGCTGCGTGACGCCCCTTGAGGCCAAAACCATCCAGCGATTTCACGCCAAAATGATCGCGCAACGTGTACTCCGCCGAATCGGCCGCAAAGACCCAATCCTCGTGCTCATTGACCACCGCCCGGAGG
The DNA here is from genome assembly GCA_038145765.1 of Verrucomicrobiales bacterium. Lineage (GTDB taxonomy): Bacteria > Verrucomicrobiota > Verrucomicrobiia > Limisphaerales > UBA1100 > UBA1100. Next base: position 970 of record JAYQQG010000041.1, on the reverse strand, counting down.
CTTCCGAGCGCCTCAAAAAGCCGTTTTTCCTCGGCAGGATGCACAATTTCGGCCGGCTTCAGGCGCTCCAACTCGGTCTGTAGGGCCCCGGTGGATTTCTCTTCAGTTGTCCGAAAATCGCCCGTGGTGAGGTCGATGACGGCCAGTCCGTAGGCCTTGCCCTGGCGACAGATCGCCGCGAGGAAATTGTTCCGCTCGGCATTGAGAATCTGCTCATCAAAGTGCGTGCCGGGGCTGAGGATTTGGGTGACCTCGCGGTTGACCAACTTGCCCTGCACCGCCTCTTCCGTCTGCTCACACATGGCCACCTTGCAGCCGGCCTGCAACAGCTTGCCGATGTAGTTGTCCGCCGCATGAAAGGGAATGCCGCACATCGGCGTGCTGCCGCGTTTAGTTAAAGTAATATTTAAAATATCCGACCCAACCTTAGCGTCGTCAAAAAACAATTCGTAAAAATCACCGAGCCGAAACAACAGCAATGCGCCTTCGGGCAGCTCACCTTTCAGGCGATGATACTGCGCCATCATCGGCGTTTGTTTCGGGGCTTTGGCCATGCGCGAAACGCTAACGCGAAAAAAAAATTTGGCGAACAGAAACGTTTCACTGTGTAGAACGTGTGAACATTTCAGTGAGTGAAGTTAAAAAAGAACTATGCAAGCATAGGTAAAGTAGTGTATACGCAAAACCGAATCGCATGCGTGCGATCCAACGTTAACCCAAAAAAGGAGGTGAAACTTCATGGCCGCTAAAAAGAAAGCCAAGAAGAAGGTCGCCAAGAAAAAGGCACCTGCCAAAAAGAAAGCTGCCAAGAAAAAGGTAGCTAAGAAGAAGGCGCCCGCCAAGAAGAAGGCGGCAAAGAAAAAGGCACCCGCCAAAAAGAAAGCCGCCAAGAAAAAGGTAGCTAAAAAGGCACCTGCCAAAAAGAAAGCCGCCAAGAAAAAGGAAGCTAAAAAGGCACCTGCCAAAAAGA
>JAYQQG010000040.1:0-24744 GCA_038145765.1 Verrucomicrobiales bacterium | reverse complement strand
GGGGATTGATCCGGCCACCATCCAAAAGGGGGTGGAGACGATTACGCTTCGGGATGCACTGATGATGAAGTCGGGTATTCGATTGAAAGACCGGACGGAGGAACACCGGTTAGCGGAGAAATCCAAAGGCGTGGCGTTTTTTCAAAAACTTTTTGAGGCTACGGCACCGGTGACGCAGGCGGGCAAGCAATTCAAGTACGGCGGAATCGATCCCTTACTGGTGATGATGGTGATTGATCAAAGGGTGCCCGGAACGGTGCAAGATTTTATTAGGAAGGAATTAGTGGGAGCGGTGCAGGGCGGGGTGTATCTCTGGAGTGAACACGGGTGTGGGTTGCCAAAGGCGGGGGCCGGGAGCAGCTTTACCTCACGCACACTTGTCAAGATGGGGATTACGGTGTTGCAGGGAGGGCAACACGATGGGCGTCAATTGCTGCATACGGATTACGCGAAACTCATCATGGATCGGCGCAAAGGGGAGGGATACTTCTACTTTTTCCATAACCGTAAGAAACAATCCGCCCAGATCAACTTCATCAGCGGAGTGGGAGCCGGCGGGCAATACATGGCCGTGTTGCCGGAACTTAACGCGGTGGTCGTGGCCACCTCGCATAACAAAGGGCAGATCGGCAAGCCGCTCGAGGCGATCTTTAATTACCTCGTGCCGTTGTTGAAATAAACGCTACTTTTTGGCGGGTTTGTGAGGTTGATTGGCCGAGAGGCTAATGCCGACCACAGTCGGGGTGCGACCCCGGTCTCCCTGTGGATAAAACACGTTCTGGTGTGAATGTCTTTTTCATTGCTTGCATCAGTATTTTGGGGCATTTTCCCTATTGAAGGGCCATGAAACCTGTCACAATTTTTACCAGCTGTTTTCTGTTAATCTCCACCGTGTCCGTGCTGGCGGATCCGACCAAGGTGGATGCCTTGTTGGCCAAGAAAAATGCCCAGGCCGAAAAGCCGATTGCAGTGGCCAAAGGGATTGATGATTTAACCTTTCTACGTCGGGCCTCTGTGGATGTTATCGGCCGGATTCCCACCGCGGCGGAGGTCGCCGAATTCCAAAAATGGCCGGCGGCCGAACGGCGCTCCAAGTTGGTGGAGAAACTGTTGGCGGATCCGCGTTATGCCGATCGCTGGACGGTATTTTTTTCGGATATCCTGCGAATTCGCTCGAACGCCACGGGCGGCAACGCCTTTCTCGCCTACCTGCATCAGGAGCTGAAACAAAACCGGGCTTGGGACAAGATGAGCCGGGAAATGCTCAGCGCCAATGGTTCCTCTGGCAAGGTGCCGGCGGTGGGCTTGATCCTCGGCGAGGAAGTTGACGCCATGGCAATGGCAGCGGCGACCAGCCAGATGTTTCTCGGCGTTCGCATGCAATGCGCTCAATGCCACAACCATCCATTTGATGTCTGGAAACAAAAACAGTTTTATGAGCTGGCCACTTACTTCGGTAAAACGCGCCGGATTGAAAACCAGTTCTCGCGGCGGGTGTACACCACTGAAGGCAGCGAAACCACCGTGTTATGGCCGCCCGAACGGAAGAAGCCGCCCGTCCGTAACCCGGTGGCGCCTAAGTTTCCGTTCGAACTGAAGGAGTTCACATCCGTACCGCAGTACGTGAAACGATTTGAGGCCAAGCGGGCCGAAGAGGCTTTGGCGGCCAATGGGGCCAATGAAGGTAAAAGCTTGTCCGCGTTACTGGACGATGTAGATCCCAATGCCGCCTTTGATAAGGAGCGCGGTTTTGGCAAATCCGTGGCCCTGGAGGCCAAGGCGGCCACACAGGCACTGGATATCGAGGGGGATCTCTATCGGCAAAGCCTGCAACGGACCGAGTTGGCTGAAAAAGTGACCAGCCCCTACAACCGGTATTTCGCACGTAACTTGGTCAACCGTATGTGGGCTGAATTGATCGGACGCGGGTTTTATGAACCGGTCGACGATTTTCAGGATATCGTCACACACCGCGAGGCGCTGGATCATTTGTCCGATGAATTTGTGGCCGGCGGATATGACATCAAGGGCCTGATCCGGCTGATCATGCTGACAGAGGCCTATTCCCGCGGGCATCTCGATCCGGAAATTCCCTTGGCCGAGCGGAACGTGGCTGAGGAAAATTTTGCCGCCGCCACTTCACGTCGCATGGTGAGTGAAGTGTTGTATGACAGCATCGTCGTGGCCGGACACCTGACCGACTTCAAATGGCCTGCCGGCGCCAACGTGCGCACTTTCACTGAACGCATCCGTGTGGTGGACGGGGTGGTCGAAGGCGGGCCGGCGGCTGCGGGGCCGGGAAATAATCCCAATATGGCTCCCAACATGATGGCCCGTCCGATGGGAGGCAGTGGTTATGATCTCGAAGGGCAAATCGCCCTAAACTTTGACGAACTGCTCAAGAGCGAACTGGAGAAAGACCTCGCTTCCATGAAAATGATGAGTGACGCCGAGTTGCAGCGCCAACAACAAATGGCCGCGATGTCTCAGCAAAACACCACTGGGCCGCGCCGCAAATACAAGTATGTAGAGGTGGAGCGCAAGGTGGATGACAATCCACGATTCAGCAGCACGATGCGCATGGCCACTCCGGCGCCGCCGGCGCACTTCCTCCGTGTGTTCGGCCAGCCGGCCCGCGACAGCCTCGCCAATTTCCGTGAGCACAACCCGAGTATGCGCCAGCAACTGATGATGTTGAATGGCAAGGCGACCCACGAGGCCGCCCGCGTTGGGCCGATGGAACCCATGCACACGTTGCTCGGTGGCGACAAACAGGACATTACTGCAGCGATCGAGCTCGCTTACATGGAAATCCTCACCCGCAAACCGGATGCGGAGGAAATGAAATTTGCCCGCGAGATCGTAGGCACGGGCAAGCCGGCCCTCGACGGCATGGCGGACCTGCGCTGGGCGCTGTTGAACAGCAACGAATTTCGCTACATCCCCTAATTTAAAACAACCCGAACGACAGGATAATTATGAACCAAGGATGCCTTGATTACCAAATGACCCGCCGCCGCATGCTGGGACTCTCGAGCGCGACATTGCTCGGAATGCCCATTGCCCAAATGATGGCGCGCGCGGGTGAAACCCAACAGGCCAAAGCCGAAAACGTCATCCTGTTCTGGAACGGTGGCGGCATGAGCCACATCGACACCTGGGACCCGAAACCCGGACGTCCGGTGGCCGGCGAGTTTGATCCCATCAATACCTCGGCGGATGGAATCCAAATCAGCAGTATTTTTCCGAAGCTGGCCAAGCAAATGCATCATGCGACGCTCATCCGCTCGATTGCCGGCACGAACGGTGCCCACGGGCGTGCGTCCTACCAATTGCAAACCAGCTACAATCAAAGCGGCAACCTCGTGCACCCGGGCATTGGCTCGATTGTGACGCACGAGAAAGAGCGGCTCGGTGATCTGCCGGCGTTTATCACCATTAGTGGTAATGCGCGCCGTGCCGGTTACCTTGGCCAACGTTGCGAGGCTTATTACGTGGGGCGGCCCGGAGAAAAGGATCCATACCTCGCATTCCCGGCCGGCATCACCCAATTGCGCGGAAACAAACGGCTGGATATTTTGGCCAAAATGAATGTGCGCAATGCACGCAATCTCAGCGCCGATCAGGCCAAGGCGGTGAACACCGCCACCGAAGAGGCCGTAAACCTCATGCGCAGTCCGGCGCTCAAGGCATTTGAATTGAATGGGGAAGATCCCAAAACGGTGGCGCGTTATGGCGACACCGAATTTGGTCGGGGAGCGCTGCTGGCCCGGCGTCTTGTGGAAACTGGAGTCCGGTTTGTTCAGGTGAACCGGGGCGGATTCGATACCCATAACAACAACTTCCCCGCCATGCAAAATCATGGCGACGTCATGGATCCGGCACTGGCATCGTTGGTTGAGGATTTGGCCGCCAGCGGACAACTCGAGAAGACCATGGTCATCGTGCTGAGTGAATTTGGCCGCACGCCGCGCATCAACAACAATGCGGGCCGCGACCATCATGCCCGTTGTTTCAGCTGCTTCATGGCTGGCGGCGGGATCAAAGGCGGCCAGGTAATTGGCAAATCCGATGAAGACGCCATGTTGCCGGCGGAACGACCGGTGAACCCGAACGACCTGCACGCCAGTATCTGCCACGCGCTGGGCATTGATCATTCGCGAGAGGTGGAGACGCCGCTGGGGCGGCCGATGCGCCTGATCAGCGAAGGAGCCAAGCCGGTTCTGGAACTTTTTGGTTAAGGTTCAATTCAACAGGGCCCCGCCGGAAACGGCGGGGCTTTTTTGTGATTAAGTTTTCTTCAGGAATGCCGAGTAGGGGTTGCGTTGGAGCGTGCAAGTCGTAGGATACACGCGCAACCCGCAACGGCCTCCAGTGGATGGCTTGTTGTCAATTATTGTGATCATTCAACCGGGATCATCCGTCCAAATTGCCATGCTGACCCGCATCCTCTGTACAACTATCCTCCTCACCTTGGCCGTTCAGGCGGCCCCACCAGTCCGCGGCTCCATCATCGAAGATCGCGCTGCTCGCAAACTCCTGCAGGCTGGCGATCTCCGATATGATGCCGGTGAGCAGGAAAAGGCCCTGGAGATTTGGCAGTCCGTCGTGGAGCGCTATCCCCGAAGCAAAGTGCGATTCCAGGCATACCTTAAACTGGGCGAACATCATCTCACGAAAGGCAATGCCTACGACAAGGCACGCGCGCATTACGAGGCGGTGGCCAGTGAAGAAAACTCCGACAACGAACAACGCGCCGAGGCCACATTAAAAATGGGCGTGTGCCTGTTTGAAGGTCGACATTATGGCCAGTGCTTCAAGGTCATGCGTCGTGTAATTGAGGATTTCCCCGTGGCGGAACAGGTGAACGAAGCATACTACTACATCGGCTTGGGCCATTTTAAGCAGGGCCATTACGGCCGCGCTATTGCGGCCTTGGAAAAAGTCGGCACGGCTGTTGGTGAACAGGATCAAAACGCGGAGAAGCTCGAGGCGGGTAAACGGTTCTTTGTGAAAATCGAGGATGCGGATTTGGCGATTCTGGAAAAAGAGGAAACCGTTCCGGTCAAAGTGGTCACCTCGCAGGGCGATGAGGAGATTGTCCAGTGTACTGCCATCGGCCGCAATGTGCGTGTCGTGTTGGGCTCCATCCCCACCCGTTTGGGTAAGGCAAGAAAGGGCAACGGCATCATTGAAGTCACCGGAACGGCCAAGGTGAATGTTCAATATTCGGATTCCCACACCGAGGATCGAAAATTTGACGTCGCCCGAGACAAGGCCGTAACAGTCGTGGGGAACGCATTGGTGCAGGTGATGGATGGTGCCTTTTCCGAGTCTCTTCAGGGTGTGGTCCTGGGTAAAGAAGCGAACTTACAGGTGGCGGATGCCGACCGGGACATCAGCGACAAGCCGGATACCTTGAAGGTTAAGGTGGAGGTGTTGCGCCAAAAAACGCCGCTCGAGATCGAGGAAGAAAAGGCGAAGCTTATTGCTGAGGGAGCCGTCGTCCCGGAAGGTAACCCGGCCGAACAGCCTGCCCCCACGCCGACTGTGCCCGGGGCTCCGTCGGGGGAGACGCTTGAAGAGAAGCTGGAAGTCGACCCCTTCAAGGTGGTGGACACGGTGGAACTCACCCTGACTGAAGCCGAACAGGAGCAGCAGGAGACCGTGATCGAGCAGCCGGCGCCCGCTGCACCGGAAGATCCTGAGGCACCAGAGGCCAAGCCGGAGGGTGAAGATTTGGTGCAGGAAATCAAGATTGAGGAGAACGATGGTTCCACGCACACCGGTATTTTCCGCGGCACGGTGCCGGTGGAGAGCGCCGAGGAGGTGGTTAACGGGGATGCAAAATTGCAGGCGCGTGCGGGAGATTTGATCCGTGTATCCTACCACGATGCCCTGAATATCAGCGCCGGTCCGCGTGACCTGAGTACTGCTGCCAAATGTGTGGAAGGCAATTTGGGTGGCGTGCGCGTGACACGCACCGAAATTGGTGACGCCGAGCTGGCGCTCAAAACCAAGCTTAAGACCGCCAGCGCATTGACCCAGATTGGCACGCAATACCGCGACTTCGGTCTGGACGATAAGGCGCAGCGTAAATACGAGGAAGCACTGGGCGTTTGCGAAGAGATCGCGGTGGAAGCCCGCAAGATCGGTGGCGGTTTACTGGAGGAAACCTACGTTCAGCTGTGGCGGATTTATTTTTCAATGGATAAATTAAACCTCGCCGGGGCCATGAGCCTGCGGTTGCAGCGTGAATTTCCCGAGAGCATTTATCTTGATGAAGCCATTCTGCAGCAAGCCCGGGTGGCACAGAAATCCGGTGATTTTGCCCGCGCCATTGCACTCTATACCAACCTTACTCGTCTAACCAAGAGCCAGCTGCGCGGTGAGGGTCAGTATGGGATTGGCGAATGTTATGAAGACATGGCCAAGGCCGCGCGTGGTAACGCTGAACAAATGTACGAGCGCGCGTTCCAAGCCTACAAGGGGGTGTTTGACCAACACCCGGAGAGCGGGCGCGTTGGGGATGCCGTCGCCAAGATGGCCAGTTTTTATTACCAGAAAAAAGACTATGGCCGCGCCGTGGATGTCTTCGAGAAGGTGTTGTCCGACCATCCAGACGCCAACTTCCTGGATGTAATTCTCTTTAACTACGGCCGTTGTCTGTTCCGGTTGGATCGCCGGACCGAAGCCCGCAAACGGTTCGATCAGCTAATCGATGAATTTCCGGAAAGTCAGCTGGCTCCCGAGGCCAAACGAATTTCACAGGCACTTGCCAAAGCCGGATTTTAACCCCTTACAATTTTACCAGATGAAAAAGATCATTCTTCCCATGATGCTCACGTTGCCGTTGGCGTTGAGTGCTGATGCGCCGGCCAAGACCGATGCCGTGGATGAAAAAGCCTCCGCCCTGGAATCCCAGCTCAACAAATCCCTCGATGCCTCTCCCGAGGCGGCCAAGGTAATGCTCGAGCTGGTGGATTTGTACTACAACGAAGGTCGCGTGTTCGGTCTCGTGCGGGTTGGGGAACGGTTTGTCAAAGCACAAAGCCGGCATGCGCGGCATCGCGATGTGATGTTGCGGTTGCTCGATGGCCTTGAGGCGATGGCGCGTCGTGATGAGTTCATCACCTTTGGTCGGCAGTATCTATCACGTTATCCCGACTCAGGGGAGGCACTGGATGTAGCCCTGCGGGTATCCGACGGACTGGAACGCAACCGGAAGCGTGCCGAGGCAGCTGATGTATTGCGGTTGTTGTGGGAACACAAGTCGGTGGCCGCCAATCGCAAGGCGGCAGAGCGGGCCTCTGAATTGTACGGTCAGGAGGGCAACGTACGGCTGCGCATTCGTTCGGCGCAACTTTGTGAGAGTTTGGTGGAGAAATTGCCGGCCGATGCATACACCGCCCGCGTTGGCCTGCGTGCGGTGCGCGAGTACCGTGCCATCTCCCGATGGGCTGAGGCCAATCAGGCTGCTCAAAAATTGTTTCAAAAGCGCCTGCCTTTCAGTCGGCCGCAGCAGTTCGAGCTGCACCGGCTCATGGCCCAAAGCTATGCCTCGCAGAGTCAGTGGGCCAACGCGGTGGAAAGTCTGCGTAAAGCTAGAGGCATCGAGGATAGCGCTCTCCTCTATGCCACGCAGATTTCCTACATGCACAATGCGAGTATGACGGTACAGCAGATTGAAGCCGAGGTTCGCGGAATTGCCGGTAAGTTTGGCAACGAACGGCAGCGATGGGAGGTCCCTGTCTTTGCCGCCCATGCGCATGCGCGCGATGGCAACGTGGCTCAAGCGGCCCGGGCGGTGCAGGGGGCGCTGCCGTATGCCGCCGGGAGCCATAACATGGTTTATTATTATGTCATTTGGATGATCAACGAAGCCAGCACCGCCCGTGCGACGGCCCATTCCGCGGTGGCTACGGCCGAAAAAAATCTGGAAGCGACCAAGACGGATGAGCTGGCCAAACGCGATGCTTTTAATAAGGCACAGGGCGACGCCAAGCAGGCGGCGCAACAGGCCCTGACCACCGCCACCAAACTGGTGCAGCAACGCCAGCAGGAATTGCAGAAGGCCACCACGGATGCCCGCAATACGGATGCCGATTTCCAACGGCGTGTGGCAGAAACCGAACGCGTGTTGGTGGCGGCAATCAACACCGCGAAACAGGCGAAGCGTGAGCACGACGTGTTGGCTTTGCGGTATGGCTTGTCGCGTTCCTTGTTTCGTGACCGGGTGAAAGATGACGCCAAGGCGATGACCCATGCCCGGGAGGCACTGCGCGAAGTGCATGTGCACAGCTCCAACCTGAGCACGCTGATGAATGATCTATTATCCGGTCAGCCCGATGGCGGACAGTTTCGCACTGATGTGGCGATGCTGCTCAAGGAACGGCGTGATTACTTGTTGGTGACGTATTACCGCGATTACTTGGGAAACTGGGCGAATGCCACCAAGTCCGACAAGGTGCAACGGACGAAAAGCCGGTTTGTGGCAGATCAGTTGGCGGTCCAAAACCGGGAGCCATTGGTGCAGGCATTACTGCGGTTTCCGAATCCGCAGGACAACCCCAAGAGTGCCATCTCGATCCGGGCCGAGGCCATTAAGCAGTTTAATAGTCATAGCCCGGCAAACCAATTGCGCTTGGTCTCTACCCAGCGAGCCGCCTTGGTGCAGTATGCCAAGCCGAAGGATACGGACACCGCCCGATCCATTGCGCGGGCCCTCTGGCAGCGGCATCCGCAGGATGCCTCGGCCGCTCACGGAATGTTTAGCTTATATCGGGGGGACACGGATGAGGAGAAAGCCGAATTGCGGCGGATTATGCAGCAGATCGTTCGCATGCAACCGTCGCCGGATGTTCCAATTTATTCGCTGGTCCGGGAGCTGATGCAGGTGGCCGAGCAGGAACAGGACGGTGCGCTGGCCAATCAAGTATATCAATGGGCCATCAAAAGTCGGGTGAGTTCGATCTACGGAGATTACATAGGAGATGTTCTCTGGAAACTGAATCAGAAACAGCAGGCGCTCGATTGGTGGCGGCGCGTTATCGACAAGCCTACGGAAAATCGCGGCGAGGAAAGAGCCTCTGCAGAACGCTTCCTGTTAAACGGTGGGCAACCCGCTGGGGCCTTGCGGGAGCAAATCGAATATCGCTGGCCGGAACTGAAACTACGTTTGGCGGCACACAAGGCGACGGATGTGCTGCGGTTGCAGGGCAATGTGCCCGCGTTCGCCCAGGCGTTGGCGCAAATCGAAAAAGATGCGGCCAATGTGCCGTTCGCCGAACCAAGCTGGCGCGATTTCTCCAGCATCTGGCGTGAGTATGCGCTCAATAATGATAATTACACCACGGGCGACAATCCGGCCTATGAAGGCTTCAAGAAACTGGAGGAACCGGCCCGGTTGGGAGTGTATCGAGCCATCCGGGGCCTGAAGTCACAGGACCATTCCGCCTGGGCCAATAGCGACCTGTTGGTGGCGGGCGGTTCAGACAACGAACCGGCCATGGACCGCCTGTTGGCACTCGTGCGTTCCACCCGCTATGTGGGCAACGACCATAACCGGTGGAACACATTCCGCAGCTACGCACAAAAGGCGTTCGAGCAGGAGCGTTATGTGGAAAGTGCCACGCTGATGACCGGCGCACTGGCGCATGTGACCAATGTCCCCAAGGAATCCCTGGATGAAGGACGGGGCGCGATTCTGCGCGCGCACTCCCGCATGGGAGCAGTGGGCCTGACGATTGATGAAGACAGTCCTATGGCTCCGCTCCTACAGGCAGCACTGTACCTGCGTTTGGGGGACCGTGATAAGGCACTCGAGTTATATCAGGACAACGCAGCGTTGTTTAAGCAACACCGCAACGATCTGCCGCCGGATTTGATTGAGTTTGTCTGTAACCACCTGATGACCGGCGGGGATGAGGATCGACTGGCTGATGTGGAAGATATTCTGCGCGGTTGGCTGATTAAGTTTACTGATCCGGAGAAGCCGGAGAGCAAGGAGCAGAGTGAGGACGCCAAGGCTCGGTTGCAATTGCTCTTGGCCAAGAGCTATTTCAAGGGCCAACGCTATGATGTGGCACGCGTGGAATACTCCACGGTCACTAATCGCTTTAACGGGACACCCCACGCGGTAGAGGCCAAGTTTGGTATTGGAGAATCCTTCATGGCGCAGAAAATCTACGATCAGGCAGCGCAGGTGTTTAAAGGGCTTGAGGAGAGCACGGACCAACAAGTGTCCGTGCGCGCGGAATTCCTCACCGGACTGTTGGCCTTCCGCCAGGAACAACACGATGAAGCGCGTGAGAAATTTCAACATATTTTGGAGCGTGTGCCGGATGTGGAATTGGCCAACCGAACGCTATTTAGTCTCTCTGAAATCTACGGCTTGGAGCAGCGTTATCTTCAGCAGTTAAATCTGCTGCGAACGGTCGGCCGGTTGGGGCAGCACAGTAAACGATTGCACGTGCCGGGGAACGCGCTCTCGATCGTGGTGCATGACCGCGATTTGGGCGTAAGTCGAGGCCAGAACAGTATCCCCGTCATTATTACCACCAAACCGGGTGGAGACAGCGAGCGGGTATTGCTGCGCAGCACGTCGGGTGCCGGCAAGGGCCTGTTCCGGGGGGAAGTGGATACCACATTGGGGACGGTGACCAAGGATGATGGAGTGCTGCAGTTGACTGGACGCGATGTGATTGAGAGCGATTATCCGGAAGACTTTAAGAAACAGTTCCGGACGGTACCCCTGAGTGACGTTGAAATCCGCGTGGCAGCTGATGGCGAGTTTGTGGTGGCTAGCAGCGAGATTATCGATGCTGAGGAGGAAACGCTGACTCAACAACTGCAACGCGAACAGCTGGAGCAGGCCAATGAAGACCGGCGCGTCTCTCAAGGCAGACCGGCCAATGAAGTGAAACCCGGAAACCGCATTTTCCTGCGTGTCAGGGATAAAGATCGGGATTTGGGCGATGAAGCGGACAAGCTGACCGTGACATTGCGGGCGGATAGCGGCGATCAGGTTCAGGTGCAACTGGAGGAAACCGGTCCGCACACCGGTGAATTTCGCGCGGCCATTTCTACCGCGGAGCTTCCGGCGGGTGCCTCGGCCACGGACAGTGCGATCGATCACAACCCGCTCATGGCCATCGATCACAGTCAGGAATCCTATTGGCAAAGTGAGCCGGACGGACTGACCCCGAAGGCGCTGACCGTGGACATGAAACAACTGCACGCCATTTCCCGTGTGCGGATCAATACACCCGAGGCGACCGAAAACGCCCCCGTGCGTGGTCGCTTGTTGGGGAGTCATGATGGCGTGTATTGGTTTACCTTGGCGGCCCATCCGCGACTGCCGGAGGCAACACCCGTGACGGGCGCATTTGGCCCGATGCAACAACGTGTGTATGCCGGGGACCATACTGCGATTACCACATGGACACAGGTGGTTCAGTTGAGCCAGGGCAGCGCGGTGGCGACCAATGCGGTCAGTGAATTGAATTGGCAGCCGGATGCCGGAGACGAAAATGTGAACGGACCTACGGCAGTCCTTTGGCATGGTCAATTGGTACAACGGCGCGAAGGCGCTATGCGCATTGCCGTGCAGGGCGAACGCGTGGCGGTGGCGGTCAACGGGACAGTGCATTTGGCCCCGTCGGCGGAAGCCAACTCGGTAGACGTCTGGTTGAAGGCCGGTCTACATAAGTTAACCATCTTCGCCGCGAGTAAACAGGCTGCCAATGGTTTGCAAGCGACGCGGGCCCGGGCCAGCGCGAATAATGCGCAGCCGCAGTTGAAACCCTTTCAAGAAGAGGATTTTGATGTGGCAGCAGCGCAGGAATTTTTAGATCAACTCCCGGCTCTCGTGAAGCCGGAGGTGGCTCCCTTAAAGATGGCTCTGGCGGAAGCTGAGTTGCATCAGGATCCGGCGGCAGATAACCAGGATTTCAGCCTTCGTGAAACAGCGAACGGTAAACCGGCACATTTGGGCGGGTGGCGTGATACAGGTAATTGGGCAAAGTGGGCATTTAATGCCGAACAGGCCGGTGCATATGAGGTCTGGGTGCAGGCCTCACACAAGGAAGGCGGATCCAGATTTCGCGTGGAATTCGGAGATCAATTGATCGAAGCGACCACGGCCAACACCGGGGATTGGAACCGGTTCGCCTGGCAACGGGTGGGACTGGTGCAAATCGATGCAGCCGGCGCACAGATCCTGTCATTAAAACCGGTGGAAGTGGCCGGTGACGGCTTGATGGAATTGGCCGGTTTGGAGTTGCGCCCGGCTTCCGGTACGGGCGTGATTCAGCGGGACCGGGAATGGGAGTTCTTTTTCGATCCGGTAAAAGTGCGTTACACGCGGTTGCAGGTGGACGAATATCTGGGTGATTCAGTAGCCATCAATCATGTGGAGATTCGCGATGCGGAACAGACGTTTATCCCAACAAAGGTCGATGTAAGCACTTTGGCCGGAAATGAAACGTTGGAAATCGCTGGGGGCGATCGGGTGATGGCCAGTTATACGGACGAAACGGCCGTGGCCACGCGCGGGGGTAGCCGGTTGCTGACCCAGAGCTTGCAGGCCACCTACAACGACGCACGTGTGGTGCCTGTTGGATTTGATTTCCAGCGGAATGCCGGCGGCGGGGTGACTCAGACGCGCAAGGAGTTGTTGCGCATTGATGCGGGCGATCGGGTGACGTTTGAGGTGGTAGACTACGACATGGACCAGACGGATGAACGGGACACGGTACCTGTGGAGGTTTGGTTGAACGGCGCCAAATGGAAAGATTTGGTGGCCACTGAGACCGAGGAATATTCCGGCATCTTTCGTGTGGAAGTGGATACTACGGCGGAAGTCGATGGGGAAAAGTTGAAGATTGCGCCGGGCGACGAGGTGTATTGCCGGTATGCCGATCAACAAAACACGTTTCCTGGCCACACGGTGTATCGCGAAGGTATGGTGTTTGCCAATCAGCCAACGGATGGGCATGTGCGCATTATCGGGACCACCCGTACCCTGCCGCCGGCTGACTCAGAGGCCGAGCCTCGCGCTGAATATTTGCCGGCTCCTGAGGAGGTGGGTGTGGATCCGGTTGGAGTGGATTATTTTGTGCCACTGACCGTGGAGGTGATTGATCCGGATGCCGCGAAAGACAGCCTGAGCACAGTGACGGTGCTGCTGAATGCAGGAACGACCAACGCCGTGGAGGTTGTCTGCGAATTGTCCGCACAGTTCGGTGATTTCTCGGGTGAAGATCCAGGCCAGGGGAATCTAGCCCTGCGAATTGGCCGGTTCGTCGGACAGGTTAAGATGCAATTGGGTGGCGAAGGCAGCCCGATCCATCTCCCACGGGCACTCGGTACGGGCAGCGGCCTGGTGGGCCGGGTGCGCCCGGTCGGGGAAGATCCCGAGGCCGTCGAGCAGCCCGGAGATGATTTGCTCGACACGGTTTTGAACGTGAACGGCCAATCGGTAATGACGGCCGCCTATCAGGATGAAATTCGGCCGGTCGGGGAAGCACAGGAACTCATATCCCGGGCACGCATGCGAACCACAGGCCGATTGGCGGTGACAGATGAGGGTTATGAGGATGCGGTGGAACAACTCCACGTGGGCGAGAAGCTCTTTGTGTTGGTGGCCGATCCGGATCTGGATATCAGCGATGAACGCGATAGTGCCACCGTGGTTATCACCAGTGTCAGCGGCGAACAAGAATCAGTAAAACTCGATGAAACCCTGAGCCACAGCGGCATCTTCACCGGCTCATTTGAACTGAAGGCCCGCGAAAAACCGACCAAGGGCAATTTCAGCGAGATCGATAAGGAGCTCGAATGCTTTTTCGGAGACCGACTGACCACTTTGTATGCTGATGCCTCTCAAGCCGACGGTGACGAGACCGGTGAGCGCTCACTGGAATTGCCCGTGGCAATTGGAACGGACGGCATTGTGTCCGCCTTCAGTAAGATTTTCGGCAATCAGCAATTGGCGGTGCAAACCCAGTTCCATATTGCCGAGAGTTATTTTGAGTTGTTCAAAAACAACCTCAAGCTGGAACGCAAGGCCGAGAGTGAGCGAGCGCTGAAGGCGGGCCGCCGGATTTTGCAGGAGATCATGGTTGATTATCCGGATCCAAAATATCTGCCCCGGATCGCCTATCTGAGTGGGCAATTTTCGCAGGAGTTGCAGGATTGGAATGAAGCCGCCAACAGCTACGTGCTGATTGTGCGCCAATATCCGAATCATACCCTGGCAGCCGATGCCCAGTACAAGCTCGCGCAATGTTATGAAGAGGCCAATGACTTTGACCGTGCTCTGGAAGAATACGTCACGCTCGCGGCGACGTATCCCAAAAGTCCACTGATCCCGAATGTGATGATCCGGATCAACGAGTACTTCTATAAACGCGAAAATTACGCTGTGGCGGCCAAGGTGGCCGAGAAATTCATGGACCGTTTCGGAGATCATGAATTTGCGCCCAAGATGTGTTTCCGCTGGGGGCAATGCCATTATAAAGCAGAGAAATTTGCCGAGGCTGGTGGCGTCTTTGACCTGTTTGCCAAGAAATTCCCGGAAGATACTTTGACAGCCCAATCCTTGTTCTGGGCCGGTGAAAGCTATCGGAGTGCCAGTAATGTGCCGTTTGCCTTCCGCCGGTATAATCGGTGTCGGTGGGATTTCCCTGAGAGCGAAGCGGCCAAATATGCACGCGGACGGCTGGCCCTGCCGGAAATGCTGGCCCAATTTGAGAGTGAGGCCAATTCAATTGATGACGACAACTAAATCTCTAGTCGGTCTGTCACATTAGATTCAAAATCAAAAACAATGACACCTTTGTTTGCCCAAGTGACCAATACCCCCGGAACCAATGCGCCGGGTACCAATGCCTACGGCACTAATGCGGCTCCGGCTGAATCAGTTCCCGGCGAAGACTCCGTTCCGGAAGGGGAAGCAGCCGCTGAGGTTGCGGCCGAGCCTACGGCCCTGTCCGAGTTTCTCGATTCAGGCGCGATCGGTTTATTGATTGATGGGGGTTTTTTCATGTGGCCCATTCTGATCATGGCAATTCTTGCGCTGGCGGTTATTATTGAGCGTTGGCGCAGTTTGAAAATGTTGGATACCGATAACGATGCCCTTCGGCAGGCCGTGTTGGATGACCTGACAAATGACCGCATTGAGGACGCATTGGCGCGCTGCGATCGTGAGCGCGGTCCGGTGGCGGCAATTTTAGCCAATGGACTGCGCAAATATCTGGTGTTGAATCGGCTGAATTATGACCCCGCCCGATTGGAGGAGCAGGTGGTCAAGAGCATGGAAAGTTATGGGGTCCATATAGTGGCGGCGCTGGAACGCCATCTGCCAGTGTTGGCCATTGTATCCAGTGTGGCACCCATGCTCGGTTTTTTGGGCACGGTGCAGGGTATGATCGTGGCGTTTCGCAATATCGTGGCCATGGACCAGTCCGGCGGCGGCAATATTATCCAGGCGGCAGCCTCGGGAATCGAGGTGGCTCTATTGACGACCTGTTTCGGTTTGATCGTGGGCATTCCGGCTTTCATGGCGTTCAACTATTTTTCCAGTGTGATCAATAACTTCGTGCTGGAGGTGGAAGAAAGTGCCGCGGAATTGATGGAAGCGGTGACCCTCCAACTGACCTTGAATAGTGGCGACCCCGGCGATTCGTGAAGCTGAAGCGAACCAAACTACTGGTTGAGCCGCCGGCCAGCGCCACCAGCGACATCGCGTTCATCCTAATTGTGTTCTTTCTGGTTTGCGCTTCCGTTGAGCCGGATAAAGGTCGGGCCCAAACCCTGCCACGGGCAGAACCTGAACCGCAAAAGGATAAGCAAAGCGAAACAATCGAAGTGGAACTCACTCGTACTGCGGTGATTCTGAATGGCAATCCGTTGCCGCCGGAAACCTTTCGAAAATCCATCGCCTTGAAACTGGCCGACAAGACGAGGGATGAGGATAAGATTGTGGCAGTCAAGAGCCGCAAGGAAGTTCCCTATAGCCACTGGATGGATGTCACCGCGATTATCGAAGATTCCGGCGGGATCATCACTCTGCAGTTGGAGGAGGAGCAAACCGTGCAGGTGGAATAGATCGATGATTGTGAAACGCAAAAAACTGGATGCCAGCGTGCCTGCCATGGCGATGGGAGACATCGCGTTTTTGCTGCTGATTTTTTTCGTGATTCTGGCTCGGGCTAGGGACGACAGCCATTTGCAATGGAAACCGGCCGATGGCGTGGAACTAACCCGGCCATCGACCATGAATGCCAGTGTGGTGATCGATAAATATAATGTCACTCACCTCAACGGTCGGGAGATTCCGGTGGGTACTTTGGCTGAGGAGTTGAAGACGTTGCTCGGCGAGAATCCGGCCGGTCGACGCACTGTGATGCTGAAGGTGCACCACGAAGTCACCGCGGTGTATTTTGAGCCTGTGATTGAAGCCGTCAGTGAAGCGGGCGGCGAATTGCACCATATATTGGAAGAGGACAAGAAATAGCGATGAATATCTTTGTTGTAGTTGAGGACGAACAACGTGGCCCGTTAACCCCGGGGGAATTGCGCGATTTGTTGGCGGCCGGAACCATTCAGACCGATACGCCGGCCCTGCGTGAAGGGGATGACGAATGGAGTACAGTGTCCCGTTTCGCCCGTCTACCGGATGGTGATGCCGCTGCCAGAGGGAGCGAAACCGGCGGGGTGGCGCCCATGGCCAGCGTGTCTCGGGATATTCGTAACTTGAAACGGAACAGCTCGGCGACCGCTGGTGAATTGCGCGGATTTATGCGTGAGATGCGCGGTAAAAGTCCCGCGGAAATGCTGGGTGCCATCGCACAAAGCACGCTCATCAGAAGTCTGGTCGTATCGACCGTTAGCATATTTGCCCTGATGTTGGCCCTAACGGCAGGACCCTATTTTCTGGCAGATGAAGTCGCTCCAGGGGCGGAAGGAGACGCGACCAATGAAGTCGGTGAAGCTAAGGAAGTGGCTGCACCCAATCCCGTCCAGCCGGTTGCTCCCACTCCGACCACCCCGGGAACCGGAGTGCCGGAGGTGCTGGGTGTGGGAGGGGAAAAGAAAGGCAAACCGACCGAGGTGAATCCATTCGAGAATAACGACGATCCTCTCAAAGATCCGTTGGGTGATCTCAAGATTGATTAATGAGCGAGTGGCGACAAATACCGATCCTTTGGGCTCTGATCATGGGCCTGTGCTGGATCGGTTTGTGTGTCGAATCGGTGATTGTGCGGGCTTGGCCCATTTGGATTAGTGCCATGGGCTGGGTGGGATTGGTGGGGACGGAGGTGTTATGGCGGGTCTTTCGGGAAAGGCTGGAAAATCGCGGTTGGCCGGCTGGTAAGGTGATTTATATTGGTGGGTTTCTTCTGACTGTCGGCACAGCCTGGAGTGGGTTATGGACCCAGTGGGCTTGGGGAGCGCCAATAGAAGAACGCGGGTTGATGTATGTGTACTCGTTCACTGCCTTGGCTGCGGCGTTGGTGCTGATCATGTTTCGGCCGATGGCGCGTCAGGCGGCTTGGCCGCGCTGGGCATTTTGGTTGGCGGTCACGCTGAGCTTGTTTCCACTGTGGCAAGGGCTGGTTTTCGGGGCAAATTATTTGGGCTGGGCTGAATTGCGGGTGGTCTGTGCGCGCGGTGGAATGGCAGCCACATTTTTGGCTGGCTTGTTGTGGGTCGTTTGGCTGGTGGAAGGTCGTTCACGCGCGTTGCAGTTGGCCCGCCACAAGGGAAAGGCTGGTCAATTCGGGCAAATCGGACCTTTGGAGGCGATGAGCCAGTCGGTGGCAACTCCCGCTGGGCGCGTATGGAATCCTCTGGATCAGGATGCCTGGTATTACGGCCGTCGGCGTCAGAAACTGAAACAATCATTCAATGCAGTATTCAGCTATACGGTCATGTTTGTGGCGTTGGTGATGTTGATTCTGAGTCTGAGCGGTTGCCGCGAGTTATATGAACTGCCGGCCGGCGGGGGCGAGGAAATGCTCAAGCAACGTGTGGTGAAGATCAAAAAAGTGATCCAGAAGAAGTACGTGATAAATCCGTTCAGTTCCATTTTGTTTAATCCGCCGCCCATTGAGAAGATCAAGCTGGAGTTGATCGAATTGACCAAGCACGTTTACGAAGCGGGACAGGGCGAGGGGAAGGGGGCCGGGTTTGCGGCCGGTACCAAGCGGGGCAAGGTGCGGTTTATCCGGCTGCGGTATGCAGGTGGTGATTGGGACCAGGATCTGGAACTGCATTCCGATTTGAACATGCTGCTTTGGTATGCGGCCAACACGGGTCAGGAAACGGCACCCAAACCGGAGGTGCAAACCATTGCCCAGTTGCGTAATTTCCCGGTCGGAAAAAGCCCACCTCTGGTTTATATGACGGGGCAGAAATCCTTGGGAAGTATTTCCACAGGCGAAAAGGAAACCCTGCGGGAATATTTGACTGACAAATACGGCATGTTGTTCGCCGACAACGGTGGCAGTGCCGGTTGGCACAGCCAATTCTTCAGTCTGATGCGGCAGGTGTTGCCCGGAGTGGAACCGATTGAGGTGCCGCTGGATCACCCCGTGCATCGTGGTATGCCGTTCCTGCCGATTGTGGCACCGCATGGGGGGACAAAGGCTTATGGCTGGGTGGTTGATAGCCGGCTTGTGGCTTACTATCATCCCGGTGACATTGGAGACGCATGGGCCGATGGTCATGCCGGAGTGAAACCGGCCGTGTATGAAGCTTGTTATGTGTTGGGGGCCAATGTGATGTTGTACGCCCACGCCGAATACAGCAAATGGGTCCAAGCCAGACGGAAAGAGGACAAGTAATGAAAAATATTCTGATATGCATCGTCATAGTGCTGCTCACCGTGAGCGGTCGGGCGGAACTGACTTATTTGGAGCAAATCCCGGTGGACACCTTCGCCAAGATGCGAGAGGTGGAGCGGTTCCAATTAAAGGTTGCTGAAAAGCTTTATCTCAAAGGCGAATACAAGGCTGCTGCTTCCGAGTATGAAAAATTTCTGACGTTGTACGAACGCAGCACGGCGGCCCCTTATGCCCAGCTCATGTGGAGCCATTGTTTGGTGAAACAGCGCAAAGTCTACACGGCCATCAAGGATGGGTTCCAGTCCGTGGTGGATTACTGGCCGGAATCACACGAGGCGATGTTGGCCGGATTCCTGATCGGGCGCAGTTATCAATCGGCCGGTGAATTGCAAAACGCCGAAAAGGCCTACGTCCGTACAATCACCGCCAACCCCAAACATTACACCAGTGTATTGGCCAAGTGGGAATTGACCGAAATATACCGAGTCCGCAAAAACACGGCCAAGCGCGTGAAGCTCTGGGAGGATCTCACTTACAAAACCGCGCGCACCAAGGAGAACAGCTATTACACCACACAATCCGCCAACTATCTGGGGCAGCATCATTTTTACGCCGGCAATTTTCCGGAAGCCCTGAAGGCCTTCGAAACCACCTACAAGGGGCTCTCGCTCGTGCGACGCTTGTACCAATACAGCAGCAGCCCTATTTATTCGTTGACCGGTTCACCAGAGAAAGCCGCGACCGGGACCAAGCTGGCGGATGAATTGATTGCCTTTATCCGTCAACAAATTCCCGAAGATCCGACTGACGCCAAGAATGCGGCAGTGACCCGGGAGTATTACTACACAATTGCTGCTGTACACAGTCGCGCCCGGCGTGATCAGGAAGGGATAGCCGTTTACGAAGAAGCCGGCAAGGTGCTCGGGCTGGATGATGATCTACGGGGTAAACAGGCTGCTTGGCACGCTGCTCGAAAACGCTACACCGAGGCGCGCCGAATTTATGGCCAATACACCGATCGCGAGGCTGGCTTGGCGGCGATCGCACAACTTTGGGTGGCTGAAAAGGAATGGAATGATGCGGTCAACACCTACAACCAGTTGATCGGCATGGATAAAGATAAGGAAGGCAAATGGCAGCAATCCATCGCTTCCGTGTGGCGTGAAGCCAAGGAATGGGATAAAGCAATCGCCACCTACCAAACCCTGTTGACCGTGGAACCGGGGAAATTCGGCGATTGGTATTGGGGGATCGCCGATTGTTACGAACGCAGCGGCCGGCTCAAAGAGGCCATCCGAAGCTATCAGCAATCCGACAAGTACCCGAACGTGTACTTTGCCATGGCCTCCTGCCACCGCCGGTTAAAGCAATACAAGGAAGCGCTCGTCCTGTATCATCAGGCCCGGGCGGATCAAAATTCGGCTCCACAAGCGAGCATCCAGATCGGGTATACCTATGAACAATCCGGGAGGCGCGAGAATGCAATCAAATGGTTTCAGCAAACCTGCAAACTGTATCCCAAAACCACGCATGCCAGCCAAGCTCATGCGCATCTGCAGACCAAATACAAAATCAGTGTTACCCTAGGCGGAGCCAACGAAAACAAATAGCCATGAAAATTGATTCCATGAAAAAGCCCCTTCTTTCCCTGCTTGTTCTTTCCCTGGCTGTGGGTTCGATCGGTTGTTCCTCCATGAAAGCCCGAAATGTCCATCATCAAGGGGGGGCATATCCGGGCGTGCGCAATCTCGGAGACAATTATTCCGAGGCCGACTGGGGAGCCGCGCGTGTCCCTGCCATGATTTTGGATCTTCCTTTCTCCACAGCGGTCGACACATTGGCCCTGCCGTTGGATGTGTTGAAGTAGGTTAGGTCAGGCCGGCAATCGGGCGTGCGTGATAAACGGGCCGCGGACGGCCGGTAATATCCGGATAGGTGGCATCAGCCGGGATGCCGAGTGCATCGTAAATGGTTGCTGCCAAATTTTCCGGCTTCTGTGGGGCACTCGCCGGTTGGCCGCCTTCCTTGTCAGACGAACCGATGATGGTGCCGCCGCGTACCCCGCCGCCGGCACAGAGGATCGATTGCACGGCACCCCAATGGTCTCGGCCGGGCAGGGTGGCACTGGGGATTTTCGAGATTTTTGGGGTCCTCCCAAATTCACTGGCGACCACCACTAAAGTTTCATCGAGCATGCCGCTGGCATGAAGGTCTTCCAACAGGGTGCTCAGTGCGAGGTCAAACGGCGGCAGGAGGTAATGCTTCAGATTGGGAAAGGCGGCTTGATGGGTATCCCATGTCTCATTATTCCCGAGGTTTACCTGAACCAGGTTGACGCCCAGTTCGACCAGGTTGCGGGCCATGAGCAGCGACCAGCCGAAGCTATTGTCTCCATAGCGCTCAATTTGTTTCGGGTTCGCTTGAGAAAGATCGAAGGCATCATGTGCTTTGCCGTTGGCGAGGAGAGAGACGGCGGCTTGTCGATATCGATCAAATCCTTTTTGTTGGGCTGCTTGCGAAAGCAGTTCAGACTGGGCCTCGAGTTGTTGACGCAGATCAATGCGATCCTGCACCCGGCGAAGGTTTAGGCCATGGGGCAGGGTAAGTTGTGGGGCGAGAAATTTCAGATTGTCATCTTTGGTGGCTCCGGTTCCATGGTGAAAAAGATATTCCGGATACGCACCATAGTGGAGAGGGTGGTAGGGGGAGGTTTCGAGAAACCATGGGTCACGGCCCGGGCCCATGTGGCCGGCGAATTGACCGGGAATGGTGCGGCCGGTGCGGTGCACAATCTTATCCGGCATCACGATGACCGGCGTGGGAGCGTGTCCTTGGGGTTTGAGCAACGAGTTGGCAACCGCGGCCATGCTGGGGTCATCCGAGTCCTGGGGTTTGCTCGGGCTAAAGCCAATCGGCTGAGCGGAGCGGCCGGTGAGCATGACGTGGTGCCCCTGCGAATGTTCGTTATGGGGGTGAGTCAACGAACGGACGAGAGCCCATCTGTTCGATTGCTGAGCCAATCGAGGGAGATGTTCGCAAATGTGAATGCCGGGGGTGCGGGTGCGGATGGGGCTGAACTCGCCGCGGATTTCCCGGGTAGCATCCGGTTTCATATCGAAACTTTCGTGCTGAGCCAAGCCGCCTGAAAGGAAAACGTAGATGACCGATTTGGCGCGACCTGTGGCCTTGGGGTTGGCGCGCAATGGAGCGAGGTTGCCCATGCTTAGACCCAGCAAACCCAGCGCGCCAGCATGAATGGCAGCCCGTCGATTCAGGGAGGGTTCCATTCCAGTTTCCATCAATCCATGAAACGGTCTTTGGCGGCTTGGGTCAAGAGGGGAATGTTATTCCACCATCAAGATCGTGGTGGCCATGGATTGGCCCTGATGATTGAGGATGAATTCATCCCCTTTGTCTAATCGGACTTGCTCGAAAGCCAGTGAGGCTGCGGAACTGCTCGCTGGATTGGTGAATTTGACATTTAACCCGTCGGTTTCAAACGGAATGGGGGTGGCCGCTGTGCCGGAAAGGGTTAGTGTTTGATCGGAATGGAAATGAATCCACATCAGTTCATTATCTGACGGCGATTGGAAATAAATGCGGCGGTTGCTGAGGCAATCCATCAACTGAACTTGGGTGGCTGGTTCCACTTGGCCGGGTGCGGTATTGAGCAACGCCTGTTGGCGGGAATGACTTTCCGTCGTTGCCGCCAATCGGCGGGCGAGCATTTTGGCAACGGAGAGAGCCGTCTGGGCGTTTTGGCTGAGGAAACAGTTGGCATCTTCCACTACCAAAAACGACGAGGGTTCCAGAGCCCGCACGGTGGTGGTGCAGGGATCGCCGGTGAGGGCGGAGACTTCGCCAAACATATCGCCGCGTTGATCGCAGGTGGTAATGCGCTGGCCTTGTTTGATGATTTCCACCGCGCCTTGTTTGAGCAGGTAAATGCTGCCGTGTTTGCGGCCTTCGCGTAGTAATTCATGGCCGGCGGGGAAATTTACCACTTCATCGTACCAGAATTGGAGGCCGTTCAGCGTTACCTGCATGCGGTGAGTGTATAGGCAGGGCGCGCGAATGGGCCACCCCAATTTGTTGAGCACACGCATTGGGCTTGGCAGGAGTGCGGGGCGTTTATAGATTGGCCGAGCCCTACCCGATTACACATGAAACGACTGGCGGCCATAGTTTTTACGGACATCTCCGGGTTCACGGAGTTATCCGGCCGCGATGAAGGCCGCGCCCTGGAGTTGTTAGAGCAACAACGTGAGCTGGTGTTTCCTTTGCTCGAATCTCACGAGGGGAAATGCCTCAAGGAAATGGGGGACGGCCTTCTATTGAGCTTCGATAGTTCCTACAAAGCAGTTGCCTGCGCCGTTGATATTCAAAAGGTCACTGCAGCGGTGGATGGATTAAACCTGCGGATCGGCATTCATCAGGGCGATGTGCTGGAGATTAAAGGCGATGTGCTGGGGGATGGGGTGAACATTGCCGCCCGCCTGGAGCCGCTTGCGCCGGTGGGCGGCGTGGTAATGTCCGAGCGGGTGTATGATGATGTGGCGAGTTATCCTGAGTTCGAAACGGTTTGCATCGGGGCCCCGCCCATGAAAGGAGTGCGCAAACGGATCGAAGTGCATTGTCTCGTGAGCGACGGCCTGCCGCAGCCCCAGCGGTTTTGGCGCGGGCCCGAGGTGCGTGAAGGGGTTTCGATTGGAGGCTATGAATTAATGGCGCGTATTGGTTCCGGGCAGCACGGCCAAGTGTGGCTAAGCCGCAGTGTTACCGGGCAGTATGTGGCATTAAAGATAATGGAACAGCGGGAGAGCGAGGATGAAGCACAGTTCGACCGTGAGTTCCGTGGCATCTGCCATTATGAACCGTTGTCCCGGGATGCAGAGGCGGTGGTCGATATTCTGCATGTGGCGCGCGACGATGAGGCGGGATATTTCTATTACGTGATGGAATTGGCGGATGATTTACATTCCCGCATGCCGATTGATCCCCAAGCCTATCAGGCCCGCAACATGGCAGCGGAACTGGAAGTGCGCGGGCGGATTCCGTTGGCGGAATGCCTTGGGATCGCGGTTCGGATCAGCCGCGCCTTGGGGTATCTGCATGATCGGGATATTGTCCATCGCGATATTCGGCCATCGAGTATCATCTATCGGCAAGGTCAGGTAAAACTGGCGGGGGTCAGTTTTGTGGCGGCCTCGGGTGGGTCATTTTCCTTTTCCGGCACGCGCGGTTATGCGCCGGTGGAAGGGCCGGGCTATCCGGCTGCGGATGTCTACAGCATGGGGCGCGTTCTCTATGAACTGTTTTCGGGTCAAAGCCCCCGGCATTTTCCCAATCTACCGGTCAAACTGGCTGATAGCATACAAGCGCAGGCGTTGATGGAAGTGTTGCGTACGGCTTGTCATTTGGACGCCACGCAACGCTTTGCCAACGGGCATGCGCTGGCCGATGCCTTGCAGGGATTGGCGGATGCAGTCGATGCCCCGGCCGAAGAATATTCCGAACAGCCGGAGTGTCCGCAATCAGTCGCGACACCCAGCGGTATCCAGATGGTCATTTGGTTTGAAGGGAAACAATCCGAACTGAGCGTGGCCAAAACAACGCTGACCATCGGCCGCACGCATGAAAATCAAACGGTCGATTTGGATTTGAGCCAGGACGTGAGTGTCTCACGCATGCACGCCCGGGCATGGATTCAGGACGGGGCCGTGTGGGTGGAAGATTTGGGGAGCCGCTTCGGCGTGTTGGTCAATCAGGAGGCGGTAATCGGGGCGCATCCCTTGCAGCCCGGTGATGTGGTGACATTCGGGGTGACACAAGTGGTGTTCACCATACGCTAGTCGAGAAAACTCAACGGCGTTTTGATGGGGTTGCCTTGGAT
>JAYQQG010000039.1:23180-24791 GCA_038145765.1 Verrucomicrobiales bacterium | reverse complement strand
GGTTGTTGTCCGGGTTGTTGTCCGGGTTGTTGCGCTTGAGCAGCCTCGGCAATGGCGGCTTCGGCCTTCTTCATCTCACCGATGGCTGCGGGCAAATTATTATTCTCCAATTGCTCGGCGGCATTTTGCGCAGCCTGGGCCGCTTCCGCCAGCGGTTGATTGGGCTGCTGGCCTTCGGGTTGTTGACCTTCCGGCTGTTGTACCTGAGGTTGCTGGGCTTGTTGTTGCTGAGCCAAGGCATCGGCAATGGCCTGTTGTTGTTTTTGAAGTTGCTGCATCAAACCGGCCGGTTCCTGTAATTCGGCTAAGGCTTGGTTCAGGAGTTCCTGCGCTTGCTGGGCGGCTTCTTGGGCATTGGCCAGAGCCTTCGGATCTTGCGGCTGTGGTTGCCCTAGTTGTTCGGCTAATTCGCCAATTTTTTCGTCCACGGCTTTCTTGGCTTCCTGCAATTGATCCAAGGCTTCGCCCTGAGGTTGGCGTGCTTCCTGCGCGTTGGGTTTATTCAACTGCTCCTGAGCCTGCTGCATTTTTCCTTTGGCTTGCTGAAGGGCGTCTTGGGCCTTGTTCGGAGCCTCGGCTTTCTGGGCTTGTTGTTGTGCTTCACCGGTTTGATCGGCCAGAGCTCCTTGCTGTTTGGCTTGCTCCTGCGGATTGGCCGGTTGCTGGCCTTCGGGTTTTTGGCCTTCAGGTTGACCGGCTTGATCTTGATTTTGTTTAGCCTGTTCTTGTCCGGCTGCCTTGGCAGTTTCGAGTTGGAGATCTTGTTGTTCTTTGATGAGTTCACCGATGTTCTCACTGAGTTCTTCCAGTGCTTTCTTTTGTTGAGCAGCTTTCTCGAGTTCCTCAATTTTGTCGGCGAGTTGCTGCTCGGCTTTTTCCAAGGCATCAATGGCGGCCTGCTGGGCGTCTGGAGCATTCTCGGATTGTTGCAGTTGATCTTCGGCCTTCTGCATTTGCTTGGCTGCTTGCCCCAGCGATTCAGCTGCCTCCGTGGCGGCTTCAGCGGCTTCCTGTTGGGCTTCCTTGGTTTCGCCTTTTACGGCTTCCTGTTCCTTGGCGGCTTCCTGAAATCCTTCGCGTTTGTCCTTTTTCATCTCACGCGCTTGCTCGGCTTTTTGCTCGGCTTGCTGGAGTTGGTTGGCGGCTTGTTGGAGTTGTTTGGCGGCCTCGGCAAGATGTTCTTTGGCGGCCTCGGGGTTCTCCTTGGCTTGTTTGGCGGCCTCGGCGGCCTTTTCCTCCGCCTTCTCGAGTTGCGCTTTGGCCTCGTTCAGTTCCGGTTTCAAGTCGGCTCCGGCTTGTTCGGCGCGCTTTTCAATCTCGGGCAGGTTCTTGGCGATTTCCTCTGCCTTTTTGGCTGCAATCTCTGCAGCGGGTTCAGTTTGTTCCGGATTCTTCTCAAGCACTTGTTCTAGGTGACGGGCGATTTCTTCCGCTTTCTTGACTTCCTCTTGGGCGAGCTGGCGGGCCGCTTCAGCTTCGCTGGCTTCTTCCGGGGTGGGGTTCGGTTTTTCATCCACCTTTTCGGTTTTCTCTTGAAGGGCCTGCTCCTTCTTTTTCAATTCCTTAACTTTCTCAGCCAGTTCCTTGAGTTGCTCCAGCTTATCCTTCGGT
>JAYQQG010000039.1:0-23170 GCA_038145765.1 Verrucomicrobiales bacterium | reverse complement strand
TCCTTCGGTTGAGGCTTTTGGGCGTTCTCGGCCATTTTTTCGAGTTGCTTCTCGAGGGCTTCCTTGGCGTCGGCGAGATTCTCAATGGCCTCACTTTGTTGCTGGGCAGCCTGCTCGGATTTCTCGGATTCCTTGGCTTGAGTGTTGTTGAGTATGGCACGGGCATTTTGCTGGTTGTCCGTGGAATT
This sequence comes from Verrucomicrobiales bacterium, assembly GCA_038145765.1. Classification (GTDB taxonomy): domain Bacteria; phylum Verrucomicrobiota; class Verrucomicrobiia; order Limisphaerales; family UBA1100; genus UBA1100. The sequence goes on along the minus strand of JAYQQG010000039.1, from coordinate 22,982 downwards.
CTTGAGTTCCTCAGCAGCTTGCGGAACGAATTCCTTCACGTCCTCGCGAATGAGATCTGTGCGATCCACAAGTTCGGCTTGGTCGCGCTCAAGGTTTTCCGCTTTGATCTCTTCTGATTTTTCGAGTTCTTCGGTGTTCTTTTTTACCTCAGCCTGATCGGCCATGGCTTTTTCAATATCCTGAATCGCCTGACGGATGACTTCTTCTTTGTCGCGCTTGGGGGCCAGGATGCGGGCCAGATCGAGCATTACATCGCGGGCGCGGCGTTCGTTGCCGGCGGCACTGGCGAATTTTTCACCCTCAAGATCGCCTAAGGCCCCTGTTAGAGCGGGATTGAGCTCCGCGTTGATCTTGGCCAAGGCGAGCTGCGGACGCGGCTCGGCTTGAGCATCGAGTTTCTTGTTAAGGTCTTCCAGTTTTTTAACTAGCGAAGCGGCTTCGTCGTTGATGCCGGCCTGATCCAGTTGCTGGATTCGCAGATCAATTTTGGATTCCTCGCGATAACGATAGGAGGAAGAGGTGGTGATTTTTTTGTACATGTCCACCGTACGAACCATGTTGCCCCGCTGGGTGCCAGCCAGCCGGTTGAAACGGCTGGAGAGTTCTCGGAAAATCTGTTGGCGTTGCCATTCGAGATAAATTTGCTCGAGCTGCACGGTGACCTGCTTCTGACCGCTGAACGCGCCGAAGGCGTTGGTCTTACCATCTTCACCCTGAATCAGCCGGGCTTGCTCGAGTTGCTTGACGATCTTGCCTACCTCGGACTGGGTCAGATTACTGAGCATGCCGCGGAATCGCTTGAGCGTATCAACATCATCCCCCTCGAGGCCATTGCGGTCATACTCGCCAATGACTGCATCGAGCTGGCGCGCCACGCGACCGAGGCTGGCCCCAATGTTGCCTTGTTTGACCTCCTGTTGGATCAGGCTATTTTGAGGTGTGGCGGAGATGGGGGTGGCCGCCGTAATCATCAAAGGCAGCGTGAACACGCCTGCCCAGAAAAGTTGGATTTGTTTCATCGCAATGATTCCTTTTGCAAACCGGTCAACCTCCCGCAGGAGATTCCGGTAATTATGCCTTTGTTGGCATAAAACGCAATGTTTATCCGACTCAATTAGACGGGGTTTATTCGTTATTCGGCTCGGAAGTTATGGCCTGTGCGCGGATAATTTCGCCCAATTCTTGGTTCAGCTTTTGCTGTTGCTCGGCCGTCGCGTTTATTCCTGTAATGGAATCGGTGGCGCGGTTCTGCAAATCACGGCGTTTTTCATCATCAGTCACCACCAACGCGGTTAACTCGCGGCTCTTGCTGACACCCGGTTCTGGAGCTTTGGCATCCATGGCTTCTACCCAATAGGTCACCACGGTGCCCACCGGCATTTGAAGGTCGCGTATCTTCCAGTCAAACGGCACGCGCGCCAATCGGCCGATGGCGCTCTCGGGCTTTAAAGGCACTGACTGAGGTACCCCATCGCCTGTGTGATACTTGAGCACTAGTTGATCCACCCCGTAATCGTCTTTTACCGAAACCATTATGGGCAGCCGGGCGCGTTGCGTCACTTTCTCCTCGCGCCGGACGGGTTCCAATACGCGCACAATCGGCGGTTTGTCAGGCAGCATGGTGAGCCGGTAGAGCGCTTCATCCTGTGAGGTAAAGCCGTGTTCATCCTCCAGCCGCACACTGAACCCAGTGAGATGCAAATCATCCAACAACAACGACGCCGAGACCGTATCCCCGCCGCCTTGCGGCACGGAGAGCGGCAACTCCTGCGCCACTTCCCCAGCGGAACTCACCAAAAACACTGTCCCCTTCACCACCTTCTTGTTGGTGGTCACCCGAACTTTGAGTTCACTGCCCAGCAGCAACATGAGATCGCCTCGTTGACGGGGTTGATCCTTCAGGCCGGTATAAGAGGGATATTTCTGGGTAAATTCGATCGTCCGCACAGCCGGCCGAGGGACAACTTCCACTGATTCGGTTGCCGTCCCGTCATTGGCCCGGGCTTCAATCGTGAAAGATTCTCGCACGTTTTCCAAATGAAGAGTGAAGGTGTTGTTGGCGTTGGTGCGAGTGTGCGGTGTGGCGCGACTGGCACTGGCGTAACCGATGGCAATCACTGCGGTCTCCGGTTTCACCCGACTTTTCTCATCCAGTTTCACATGAATGGTCACATTATCTCCGCGCGCCAGCACAGTTTTCGGCTCCACCTCGATCGCTGCGATATGGGTAAACCGCGGCACCGGCCGATCGTCGAGAAAAGCCCGCTGCAATAGGTCGCCGGTATCCGGCTGGTATTTACCATAAGCCATATACCCCAGACCGCCGATTAACACCGCCCACACCGCAGCTTTGGCAAAGCCATCTGATGGCACCACGCGGTTAAAGTCCTCCGCCCCCGCCAATTGTTCGGTTTGTGATACCAACGCCCGCACAAAGGACGCTGCGGTGGCGTCGGTTTCCATTTCCGGGTTCATCTGAGTGGAGGCTATCAGTCGGCTGCGAAATTCCGGCAAGGCGCGTTCCACCTCCAAGGCCACCTCCTCGTAATTCGGCCGGTTGGTCAATGGGCCGAAGATGTGTTTCACAAAAATGGTGGCCAACACTCCCGCGTCGAGCACCAACAAAAGCAACCGGGTATCCCGGGAAAATTCAAATATCCAATCCAACCACATGCCCGCGGCCAACAGAATGACCGCCGCCACGATCAGCCAGGCAATGCCGGCACCCACCCCCACGTACAAATGCTTATCCCGCACCCCGGCGAGTTTGCGCTGGAGCAGATGACTGGTGGGCGCTGTGGTGTCTTGGCTCATTTTAGGTGAGAGAATTTTCGGATGACCCATTCCACGGTCACGACCAAAAGGATCATCAGGAAATATAAAGGCGTAGCCCACAACTCAACCTCCTCGCGACTGGGCACGGTCACCTTTTTACGCTTAATGCTATCCACCAACTCGTGAAGATTCTCCTCACGAAAGAATCGGCCGCCGGTTTGCTTGGCCAAATCCTCCATCAACTGAGCGTTCATCGCGGTCTCGGCCATCTCCAACGAAGCCTCCACCACGGTAAAGGCACGTTTGGTATCCGGCGCTGGTGCCACATAGAATTGATATTGCCCGGCGGTCGGCGCGGCAAATTCCGCAAAAAATAATCCTGGCTGTCCGGCCACGGCTTTGAGCAACTGGTCACTCTGCGCACCGTCGCCGTCCACCACCACACCACGCACCGTTTCTTCATCCCAAGGCTCATAGCCTTCCTGATACAACCGCACATAGGCTCGCACGCGGTCGCCGGTGAGGTAGTTTTGGCTGTTTAAGGAGATCTGCGTGCGCTTGTCCGCCCCCACAAACCGCTGCTGCGCCATCCGCTGGTTTACCTGCCCCCAAAATCGGGTGTAATACAGATCACCCACATTGCGACGCCAACGCCATGTGTTATCGGTGCCGACGTATAAAACCTGACCCAAACCGTATTGGTGACGTGCAATCACCGGGCGTTTGCCGTGTTCGCCTTCCACCGCCGGGTCCACCATCAACACTTCTGCCCCCGGCTTGCGCTCGACCGGGGCCACCCAATAAATCGGGGGCAAATCTTCCCAAAGCGAATCATTGGTGGTTTCCCCGTCTGAAAGATCCAACATCGGATCCGTTTTGCCGAGTGAGGTCAACTCAACGTAAATGGCCTTGTCTCCAGCCTCTTCACTACCGGCCGTAGTTACCTGCGGAAATTCCACGGGCAACAGATCGCCCACGGGCGTTTCGGCATAACCCAACGGGCTGTGTTGCCTACCGGCAATCATGACAAATGCCCCACCAAAACGGGATACAAATTCATTGAGGTTTTCCTGCTGTGTGACCGAGAGGCTCTTGGGATCCACATCACCAAATACCACCACGTCATAGGCGAACAGATCCTTTTTGTTTTCTGGAAACTGCTCAAGATACGGGGAACCTTCTTCACGTGCCAAAGCCGGGTCCCCCTCCAGGAGAAGCGTCTTTACTTCCACTCGCCGATCCCGCGTGAGCACGGCCTGCAAATAACGGTAATCCCAACGCGGCGATTGCTCCACGAAGAGCACGCGGATTTTATCATCCAACACCCGAAGGCGGCGCATCACTGCGTTATTATCCCCGTCGGTTTCATCCTCACGCGGCTCAATGGATGCGCGCAGTTCGAAGTCGCCCGTGGCGGTAGTTTGAAACCGCAACGGAATTTCCTGCTCGGCATCGGGGCCAAATGTTACGGTTTCCTCTGCCACCTTATCGCCGTTTAGCGTCAATACGAGCTGCGCATTTTCGCCGGCCAACCCCTGCGAACGGACTCGCACTTTCACCAACAACTCATCCTCCAAAAACGACGCCGGCGGGGCGCTCATTTCGGTGACGATAATGTCCCGTGGCGACGTAATGCCAACCCCATAGAAGTAAAGCGGCACCCCGGCTTCCTTGAGCTCCTGGATTAAGGCACGCGGTTGTGTGCCCGTGTTCTGCCCGCCATCGGAGGCCACCCAAATGCCGGCCAATGGCTGGCCGCGTTTGCGGTTTAGAACTTCACGCAAGGAGTCCCCCATGGCGGTGGCGGAATGCACCGCATTGATATGATTCACCCACGGGAAATCATCCAGTGTCGCCTTTCGCACTCCGTTGGTTTCCGAAACCGAATCCCAGCTTACTTGCCCCACTTCCTTGACCTGAGTGCCCAAGCCAAAGGTAAACCCGACCACATCAAACCGCTCCGCAATCTCCGGCAACAAATTCAACCGCTCATTTTGCAGCGCTCCTTGAAGGATATTGGTACGAGTTACATTCCCCACCAACGCCGTCGTGCCCGCGTCCAAATCGATTCCCAAGCCGGCCTTCGGATCCAGCCGTCCCATGGCAATTGCGGCCCGGTTCAAGTCCTCCCCACTCACGCGCGGATCCTGAATTGCCATGCTGCGGCTGGTATCCAGTAGCACGAGCAAGGTCTGCCGAATTTCGCGTTCCAGCTTCAACGTAAGCACTGGCCTCAATAGGACACCCACCAGCAAAAGGAGAAATGACACCCGCAAGACGATCAAGATTCCCTTGCGTGCGGGTGAGAGTTCGGCCGGCATCCACCGGTAGGAAACCCACACGACCGCAAGCAACGCTACGAGGAGGAGCGCGAGATATTCCACCCCCACTCCGCCAACGGCGTGCCACTCGTAGCCCACGGTTTTGCTCCCGGCTTCCACCGTGCTGCCCGTGAGTTTGAGAATCCACTTGTCCATGTTCGGTTATTTGGATTGGCTAAATTTTTGTGCGAGAAACGTCTCCAAGGCGGCCAATGCCAGCACTCCAAGGAAGAGTAACAACCAGTATTCCGCCCCCACACGCGCCTGCTGCACGGTGGCTTCAAAGTCGGTGTTGGGATCCCAATGCACCAGTTTGGCGTCCGCCGGCAAATCCTTATCGGAGATCAAACGCAGATCGGATTCACGCTGGTCTTGTTGCACGGCAAATTTAATCCTCCCGGCGTCACCCTTGATTTGAAATTCATAAATGCCCGCTTGATGCGTGTCCTCAAACTTTAGCACCGGCTGGCCGTCTAACACATCGGGTTCGGCCGTAATATTGTTGGTTCCAACCATGCCCGGCTCGATTACCACCCCCTCACTGTTGCTCTGGTGTGCTGCCAAAACTTGGCGGAACGGCTCGCCCACCCGCAGATTTAAGCCGGCATCCTTGCGCGCCTGTATGTTGCCGATCATGCGGTACACCAGCGGCACCACTGAGGCTGCGCGGATGGGAAAGTCGGTCCATTCGGTGTCCGCGGTGGAACTGAACTGATACACGCGGCCGTTCCCCCATGAACGCTCCATGAGCGCCGGGCCACCCAGCGTGCCTTCCTCTTCCGCGTCATTCCGTTTTTCATACCGCAACACCACATTGGGCAACCCGGCTTCCTTCACATCCGACTGCGGAGCCTTCTCCTCTAGAGGCAACCAGCAAAAGGTGCGGCCGGACCCTAGCGAACCGAATTCCGGATTGTTCCAAGGCGCCGTTACCGGATGCTCATAACCCCGCTTTTGAAACTCCAAATAGTGCTCATCCTGGGAAGGGTCCCCTTCCCTCACTCCAAAGGGCGAGGGCAACAAACCGTGTTTTTCAAAGAGCACCTGATTATAATGCTCCACCTCCACCTGATCGCCCGGATAAAAGATCACACCTCCGCCGTTGCGCAGATAATTCTCCATGGCGGCCAAATGATCTGCTGAAAAGCGCGGCACATTCGCCAAGATCACTGCCGCATACCGGTCCAGACTTGTCTGCGACAATTCAGCCGGCGTCTTCACATCCACCTGCACATAATGATCGGCCACCGGCGAAAGTGCGAGTTGCAGAAAGAAACTTTCGTGATCCCGCGGATCCGCCGGTTCGGTATCTCCGTCGACCACCAATACGCGCACCTCTTTCACCGCCCGCACCACCAATCGGTTTTGGTTATCTGCCGCCAGCGCATCCGCATGTTGCGGATCCCTGAACGCGGCGCGAATGGAATGAAACCCTTCCTTGTCCAGCCGCGCAAACAACGGAACAGTTGCCGTGCCCCCGGCGGGTACTGATGGCAAGGTGACTTGATCAACCGGACTGGCAGCATCATCCACAAACAAATCCACCGTCACCTCCTCCATCGCGTCGGTGTGATGATTGGCGACCTCCACCTCAAACCGCAACGGATGATTCACCGGCGTTAACCCCGAGGAAACATCCATGCCCGTAATCGCGAGATTACTGACCGGCTCTCGTTCCCCCACACGCAGCACATAAACATCAATATCGTTCTTATGATCCTGAATGAGCTGGTTAATTTCGCTGGAATTGCGCTGCCATCCGCTGGCTTGTCCATCGGTAATGACATAGATCTCCTTGCGCAATGCCGCTCTGCCATCGAGTATCTTGATGGCCTCCTGCACAGCCGGCAGCATATCCGTCGCGTGGTGACTCACCCGCGCTCGATCCAGCACCTCGTGCGCCTGGTTCAGGTCGTAAGTAGGCTCATCAATCACCCCCTGCACAATGTCCGATGCCAATAGCACACCCACGGCTGAGCCTGATGGCAAGGCATTCACCGTCGACTTGGCCGCCGAGCGCGCCTTTTCGAACACGATCTTTTTGTCCATTCCCTCCAGTTCCATGCTGTAGGAATTATCAAGGATCACAATGCCAGTCACCTTCGCCTGCCCCAGCACATCGGTGGAGGAATCCTTCAAGGCCGGCCGGGCCAGTGCCAGCGCCAGTAATGCCACCATCGCACAGCGGATCAACAGCAGGATGAGATCCTCTATCCGCATGCGGCGCTGGTTTTGATCCACGCTAAGTTTCACAAACTTCATCGCCGCCCAAGTCACCGTCTTAAATTTCCGGCGGTTGAGCAGATGAATGATGATCGGGACCGCCACGGCGGCAAGACCGGCCAACATGATGGAGTTCAGGAACGACATTTAGTGTTGCTTCCCTTTCGCAGTACGCATGCGGAAGCTGAGGTAATTGCTCAGAATTTGCGCCAGCGATTTGCTGGTATCCACCTGCACGTAATGGACACCGTTCTTTTCGCATCCTTCCCGAATGCGGCTTTGAAAGGCATCAAATTCACGCTGATATGTCTGCCGAATTTCCGCCGGGCGCGTGAGAATCTTGGGCACATTTTCCAGTCCATCAAATTCCACCAGCCCGTTGAAGGGAAACTCCAACTCATACGGATCGAGTGTGTGAAAGACAATCACCTCATGCCCCACAAACCGAAGGTGCTGAATGCTCTCCATCACCTCTTCCTCTTCATCGAAGAAATCGCTGATGATAATGAAAATTCCTTTGCGCGGCGTTTGCAGGGCCATGTTATGCAGCGTAGCCGCAATGTCTGTTTCTTGAGTGCCATCAAACGATGCCAAACGCGCCATGATATTGTGCAGCGATGCCCGGCTGTCCGAGCGCGGCGCGTAATCGGTCATGTCCTCATCGAAAATGCCCAGTGCCACTGCATCCCGTTGGGCGAGGATGATGTAGGACAATACCGCGGCCGCCATTTTGCCGTATTGCAACTTCGAGAGTGCGCCGGAGGCGTACATCATGGATTCACTGCCATCGAGGAGGATATTCGCCACGTAGTTGGTCTCCTGCTCGTATTGTTTCACAAACAGGCGGTCCGTCCGGGCTTCCACCTTCCAATCGATGTGGCGCGTATCATCGCCGTGGCTGTACTCGCGGTGCTGGGCAAACTCCACCGCGAAGCCGCGATAAGGCGATTTGTGTTCGCCGGACATATAGCCCTCCACCACATAACGGGCATGCAAGCCCAAGGCTTCCGCCCGGGAAATCGCTTCTGCATCCAGCAGCTCAGCTTGTTGCGCGTCCATGTCCGGTTAACTGACTAGTTTCAGAACGCGGTTATTGGGCGAGTTTTTCTTTCTGTGGCACTTCCTCGACAATCCGTTCAATGATATCGTCAGAGGTAAGCCCTTCACTGGTGGCGGAAAAATTCGGGATAATGCGATGCCGCAACACCGGCGCAGCCATCGCGGCCACATCTTCGGTACCCACATGCGCCTGCCCCTCAAGCATGGCATGCGCTTTGGCGGCCATGATGAGGTTCAGCCCCGCCCGCGGGCCGGCCCCCCAGGAAAGCCATTTCTTGCACATCGGCAATGCCTCATCGGTGGTGACCCGCGTCACCCGCACTAGTTGACGAGCGTACTCGAATACATGATCGCTCACCGGCATTTTCCGCACGATCTGCTGCAGCTCCAATATCTGCTGGCCATTGAGCACGGCTTCCGGCTGGCCTTCCCCGGCACCGGTCGCCATCTTCATGATATCCAACTCCTCATCTGCATCGGGATAATCCACCTTGATCATGAACATGAACCGGTCCAATTGCGCTTCCGGCAACGGATAGGTGCCCTCTTGTTCAATCGGGTTCTGCGTGGCCAACACAAAGAACGGTTCGGGCAAGGGATGGTCCGTGCCGCCAATGGAAATCTTGCGTTCCTGCATCGCTTCCAGCATGGCGGCCTGTGTCTTGGGCGGCGTCCGGTTAATCTCATCCGCCAGCACAATGTTTGAAAAAATGGGGCCCTTGAGGAACTTGAACTGGCGCTCGTTTGTGCTTGGGTCCTGATAGATCACCTCTGTGCCCGTAATGTCGCTGGGCATTAAATCCGGTGTAAACTGGATCCGCTTAAAATCCAGCTCCAAGGTGCGCGCCAAGGAGGAGACCAACAACGTCTTCGCCAAACCCGGCACGCCGATCAACAGCGAATGGCTCTTGGTGAAAATCGAGATCAAGGTTTCGTCGACCACTTGGTTTTGGCCGATGATCACCTTGGACAGTTCCGCGCGAATTTTGGCGCGCGCCTCTTTGAGTTGTTCCACCGCCTGCAGATCGTGCTCTGCGAGCTGGGATGATTCGTTAGACATCAGACTTAATTCAGTTCAGGGAGTGAAGCTAGGGATAGCCCTCAAGATTGACCAGCGAAAAGAATCAAAAAACATCCCGGCAAATCGATCCCTCCCCGCAGTACGCAGGTTTTATTCAACCCATTTATTCACATGCCTTCACCACGCCAATATGCACGCCCTCCCATACTTCAGCCCCGCTGAGATTGCATTATCCTTTAATATTTGTCACGTTTACCCCATGGCGAATCTCACACTGTTTCTCACCATCCTCAAGACTGTAGCCAAACATAATTCCCACGCAATCCCACCTCACCTCACTCCGCTCACAGAGGGCCACCCCTTGCCGGTAACAGATAATCTGGAGGACGCATTAAACGAAGCCGGCCGTGCATTCGATGACGCCCAGTGCGCCTGCCTCTTCGCCAATCTCGGCAATTTAAATTTTAAAGACGGCCGACTGCAAGACCGGGACCTGCAACGCCAAGCTGAAACGGCCCTCCGAATCGACCCCCGGGATGCCCGGGATGTGTTGGAAGCAGTGGAAACCAGATTTCAAACAGACAAATGTTTCCGACAAACCGGCGAGTGGGATCTCTTCTGTGCCGGCCTATTGGCCATGGCCCATGCAGATTCGGAATTCACCGCCGAAGAACGCGTCTACCTGCAACGGTTTGTGCCGGACCTGAAACATATCGAAGCCGGCAACCGTTTGGTGACTGATAAATCACAGGATGATCTCAGTGATGAACTGGCCGTTTTTTCCAGCCGCCAACGCCGCTGCCTCGCCGCCCATGCCATCGGCATCATGTTCATTGATGGTTCTTGGAAAGGATCTGAACAAGAGTTCCTTGAGTTTACCGTGCAGCGACTCCGGCTCGTGCAGTTTGATCGAGATCGTTTACTAAAGGGGCTTCACGCTCTGTTTAACGTGAGCGTTTTTGGCTGAGGCGTGATCAACCGAAGAGGCCGTGCAGTTTCTTGGCCGGGAAATTTTTGCCAGGACAAATCGTCTGCTCCAATTCGCGATGAACCCGAAAGCGCGGTTTACCTTTGAGCATTGAGTTCTTGAGATAATCGATCAACGCCACCAGGGATGCCTCCTGCCGCCGAGTTACCCGGCGTTCTTGAAAATTCCCCACCACACAAATACCAATCGAATTGGCGTTATACGTATCGCTCTTCACATGGCCGCCTTTGATTTGCCGCAGCCAGCGTCCGCCCACCTCCACCTTGCCATCCGCACTGTCATTGGTGCCATTACAAATCACAAAGTGATACGCCAAGCCATTCTCCATGCCACGCCGGCGGTGGGCTGCATCAAAAATTTTGGAGTTCCCGTTGGCCGTGGCGCTGTGGTGGGCGATAATGTTTTTCCATTTGGATGCATTCACTCGGGCCCGGTTAATCGTGGCGAGCGGCAGCGAGGTATATTGCGGACGCAAATAAAGCTTCTGCCCGGGAATGATGACATCGGAAGTCAGCCCGTTCCATATCTTCAGATTGGCCACCGTCGTGCCATGGCGTTTCGCAATGAGCGTCAGGTTTTCACCTCGCTTCACCACATGATACCGCCCTAGCGTCGCCGCCAATAGATCCATCGGGTCGAGCAGCAACAATCCCCCCGCCGCCAAGGCTGTACGCTGGGCGGTTTGGAGCATAAAATGACGGCGCGATTCCTCCATCGGCTTGACGCACCCTAGCCCGAAACCAACGGCCAAGTCGAGTTCAAGACGGCCGGGTTATTCCCATGCCCCTCACAATTTCATTCAATCCGGTTGAATAGCCGCGCCGCAACCGCTATCAAGGCGCGTGCCCCAACCGCCGAACATTCTTTGGATTTGCACCGACCAACAACGAGCCGACACCATTCATGCCCTCGGCAATCCCCACATTCGCACCCCGCACGTGGATGCCATGGTGGCCCATGGCACGGCTTTTACCCGGGCCTTTTGTCAAAGTCCGGTGTGCACCCCCAGCCGCGCCTCCTTCCTAACCGGCCGTTACCCACGCACTACGCGCTGCCGCCAAAACGGCCAGGCGATGCCGCCCCAGGAACGCCTCATTAGCCGATTGCTGGCCGATGCCGGTTACACTTGTGGCCTGGCCGGAAAACTGCACTTGGCCACCTGCGCCAATGGAGTGGTGGAACAGCGCATAGATGACGGCTACGACGTGTTCCATTGGTCGCATCACCCGCAACCCGACTGGCCCGAGAACGCCTACACCCAATGGCTCACCGCACAAGGCACAAGTTGGGAAGAACTTTATAGCGGCTCATCCACGCCCTATATCAAACGCGGCATCCCCGCGAAGTTCAGCCAAACCACTTGGTGCGCCAATATGGCTATCGATTTTCTGCGCGAACAAAACGGCAACCCGTGGTTCTTTAGCTACAATTGTTTTGCCCCGCATCATCCGTTCGATCCGCCGGGCGATTATTTGGATCGATACCAGCCCGATGAACTGCCGTTGCCAATCGTGGACCCAAGTGAGCCCGCATCCAAAACCTCCTATCAACAGCTCGACAGTCAATACGCCCACAATGACCCCAACGGGTATCATGTGGCCGCGATGACCGACCGCGACAAGCGCGAGGTAACTGCCGCCTATTACGCGATGATTGAGCTAATCGATGAAAACGTTGGCCGCATGATGTCTGCCCTAGAAGAAACAGGCCAACTCGACAACACGATCGTCATTTTTATGAGTGACCATGGCGAGATGCTGGGAGATCACGGGATTTACCTGAAAGGCCCGCACTTTTACGAAGCCGCCGTGCAGGTGCCGCTCATTTTCCAATGGCCCGGCCACATTCAAGCCAACCAACAAGCGACCGGCCTCATGGAACTCACCGACATCGCCCCCACACTGCTCGATGCCGCCGGTCTGGAAATCCCAGCCGCCATGCAGGGCAAAACCCTTCTCCCCATCCTGCAGGGCCGCGCCGATTCCCACGCGCACCGCGACTATGTGTTCAGTGAATACTACAACGCTTGGAGTCACCGCCATAGCTACGGCACGATGTACCGGACTAACACGCACAAAATGATTGTTTATCACGGCACCGATCAGGGGGAGTTGTATGATTTGCAGACGGACCCCAACGAATTCGAAAACCTGTGGCAAAGCCCTGCTCACAGTTCATTAAAAACCAACCTCCTCAAGGCCACCTTCGATGCCAGCGTCTTTACCATGGACCCCACCCCGGCCCGCGAAGGGCCGTTCTAACCATCACGGCCCCGGAGCAATGTACTGTTCCAACTGCTCGATCACATAATCCTTCTGCTGAATCGCCAGTTTCAACAAATCGGTAGAGGATATTACCCCCAACACATGCCCGTCTTCAGTGACCGGCAAATGCCGAACACGCTGTTCGGCCATTACCCCCATACAATCCTCCAGATCTGCCCGCGGCGAAACCGTGACCGGATGCTCGGTCATAATTTCCCGAACCGAGGTTGTCTTGGATGATCGGTTATTCAGCACCACCTTTCGCGTATAATCCCGCTCCGATATCACGCCCACCAATCGCTCATCCTCCACCACCATCAAGGCCCCTACCTTGAAGGAATCCATCAAACGGACCGCTTCAAATACCGTCGCTTCCGGCTCAATTTCTCGAACCAAAAATCCTTTTTCTTCCAGAAGTGAGTAAGCATTCATGACAGGTCAAAACCGGCACAATATCGTACCAAACCCGTGCATTGTCTAGGGGCATCCACAAAAAAGACCGGCTGAAGCCGGCCAATGTAAACTATTTAGAATCAAAGAGTTGAGTCAAATTGATGATACGACTTATTGTTTTCGGCGTTTAAAAATTAGGTAAGGGGTACGATTATTTCCGGATCGAACCGTCAATTCCCAGCCGTCTTTGCCCAGTTCATTTAAGCTCGCTTCCAAGGCCTCGGGCGTGTCCGCATCGGGATCAACCACCTTATATTCCCAACCCGAATTACCAAGCAGCTCAACTCCCTGAATTCCTTTTACCCGTTCGCCGGTCACGGCCATGTTTTCCGAAAAAGTTTTCACCTGGTTGGCGGTCTCCTGAACCGTGCGAATGGTTTTGGAAATGTCATCCAAAGCATCGGCCACTTGCGTGGTGGAAGCGTTGGCATCCTTCATCGCCTTTTGACCGGATGGCCCGCAGGCCATCCAACATAACGAACCCACTGCCGCGAGTAAGAGTGTAGCTTTCATAATTAATTTTGGGGCGCGGGCAATGGCAATCCGGTGACCGGGTCAATCCCTCCTCCCGGCCCCGGGGCCCCGCCGCCGCCTGCCGCCAAACGCACATCGGCAACCACGCCGTTTTGCACCACGAAAGTAATCGCGCTATGCGAGGCCCCTTGAGCGTCCGTGATTTTCAAATTGGTGTAGGTCCATTCCCCTCCGCCGGGAATCGCCCGGGCATTGGCCGGATTCGGTTGACCGAAGAGGCCGATGACGTTGCCCGCCGATTGCCCTTTCCATGCCTGAAGATTGCGTTGCTGTCCACCAAAAGTCCAATTCATTCGTTGGGCTTGGGTCAACTGGGAATTACCGCCACCTTTATTATTTTTGCCTTTACCTCCCTTGCCGGGAAGCCCCCCTGTGGGGGGGAATCCGATCCCCCCTCCCGGAGGCCGCACCCCACCTCCGCCAGGGCGTCCGCCGGAGGCAAAGGCTTGTTGCGCTGCCGCCATTGGCCCACCGAGTGCAAACATGGCTCCCAGGAACTGGCCTTGCAATTGCTGTACAGATTGAGCCCCTTCAACCTGTGTCAACACCCCATCGATTGCATTGAGCAAGCCCAGGGCAGCCTGTTTTTGCTGCGGGGTCATTTTCGATTCGGTCAATTGACCACCGGGAACGCTCTGGGCCAAATCCTGCATCATCTTGTCCAAACCATCAGCGACCTCAGTCGGCAACCAACGGTCGCCCACTTTTTTCATTTCAATTGGTTCATGCTTGAAAATCTCATCACCTCTCTTAAAGGAGGATTCTACTGTCGCAGTGGTTTCTCCCTGGTCTACGGTGGTGGCCTTGGTGTTTCTCAAGTCCTCTTTGAGCTCACTGAAAGATGCCGGCTTATAATCCTTTATACTGTTTGAAAAATTTTTCTGTATATCTTTATTAATCAATGTTTCCAGAGTGGGACTGTTCAAGATCTGATTAAGATCATCCTTGAAAAAAGCCTCCATGTCTGGATTTTGCAGCCACGCAGGATCGGCAAATTTGCTGTTGGCGACAATTTCTAATAACTCCACGATGCCGTCATAATTCTCGATGGCCTCCTTGGGGATCGCCCCGCCATTGGGAGAGCCGTTTGCCATTTCAATGAAGAGGGTCTTTTTACTTTTGAGCACCCCATTTAGATTTTTGAGAACAGCCACCCCTTTGGCATGCACCTCCGGATCGCTATTGGCTCCGAGCTTCTTGATTTGATCCGTGATCGCCACCCGATTGGTCTCGGGCAGCACTTCCCAAAGTACTTCCGTTTTCCCTTCCCCCAAGCCGTTTAACACGTACTCCACGGTTCCGTGCGGCGTATCCAATCCGCCACCGTTTAGGTATTGCTGCAGGAACGGCCAGCCCCATTTCCAACCGGCAAATCCCAACCCGCCCACGAGAATCATTGCCCCCAACACGATCCCGATAACCTTGCCTTTGCCGCCCTTTTTGACGGGAGCAGCAGCCATTTGAGGCACCCCCACCGGGGCCGGCATGGGCACGGGGGCAGCTGGTTGTGGGGTATGCGGGTCTGGCGGGGGAGCTCCGCCGGCAGGGCCGGCATCTCCTGGGGGCGGGGTTGGGGGCGTACTCATAATTCGTCCGTTTAGTCTGACGAACGTATCGGACACATGCTGAGCTGTCGATGGTAATCCCCGATCGACGACACAAAAAGAAAAGGGGCAGCGATGCTACCCCAGCTCCTCAGGCAAAACGGACCTCTTTGGTTTAACGTATCTTGTTATTTATTTTAGAGTCGGTTTCAACCCTGTTGTTAATCAATACAGAGCATCACGCATGCCATTTAGTGACGGCTCGTTTTCAACTGAATAATGACCCTTTACCACTGCATCCGCATACTGCATGCGTGAAGTTTCCGCGTTGACACAAAAAAACACGCGCGACCGGTTGCAGTCGCGCGTGTACGGATGATTGTTGTGCCGGTTACTTTTGTTTGGCGCCCTGCTCAATCCAGCGCTTGATCAGGTCGGCCACCGGATCGGAGAGGCGATTGCCCTTGGGAGGCATGCGCTCGTCATCGCTGTCGGGCAGAATGATCCGGGCGTGCAATTCGCTGTCGCCGATTTTGCCGGCCACAAACACGGGCTCGCCGTCAGCACCTTTTTGCAGTTCGGCAAAGCTGTCGAGCCGGAGCTTGCCCTTTTGTTTCTCGGCTCCGTGACATTCCACACAGGTCTTATGAAAGATCGGCAGGATGTCCTTGTCGAAGGTGGGGTTTTTGATCGCCGCAATGCGCTCGGCTTCGGCCTTGGCGGCTTTCATCGCGGCTTCCCGGGCGGATTCCTCGGAAGCAGCACGTTGTTCGGCGAGGCGTGCCAAAATGTTCGCGCTTGGGAAATCCTTGTCCACGCCTAAGTTGATGGAGAGATCCTTGTTACCGGCCCTGGCGGCCGCATCCTGAAAGGCCTTCACCTTGGGCTCGGTCACCTTGGTTTGCCAGAGGTATAGGGTCTTGAGGTTTTTCAACCCTTTCAGCTTGTCGAGACCGCCATCGGTGACGCCGGTTTTGTAGAGATTCAGATATTCAAGACTGGCAATCCCCCCCACGGTGTCTAGGGCTGCATCGGTGATCTTGGTTTTTTCCAGATGCAGTTTCTTGAGGTTCTTCAGCCCCTTCAACGGCGCGATCCAGGCGTCATCGACATCGGGATGCTGAAAGGAGATTTCCACCGCGTTGACCAATTCTGCCAGATGTTTGGCATCGGCGGCCTTGAACCCTTCACCTTTGCCAAACAGGTTTTTGGTGAGGGTGACACTGTATTCCTTGGAGTCCTTGGCGATATAGAGTACGCGACCGCCCAGTTTCTCCACGGCGGCGATGGCGGATTTTTCGTCGGCCCGCGCCAAGCCGGACAAAGCCAGCAGCGCGACAGTAAGGGAAAAGGTCTTGAACAGTTTCATCAGTCGTTCGGGAAACCGTACCAACCGCACCCGAAAGTTCAACCGAAAGTTCGCGGCCTATTTGACCTGCCGTTTATAGGCCTTAAGGATGAAATCCACCAACGGCTCCGGATCCTTGAGGCTGTGCGGGTGATGGCCCACACCGGGTTTGTGGATGACTTGAATCGTTCCGCCCAGTTGCTGGTATCGGCGTGCAATCACCGCCGTGTTTTCCGCCACGCGCACCACGATATCGGCATCGCCCACCACGTGGATTAAGGGCACCCCCGCCTTGGCCAACGGCTCCAATCCGTCAATCGGATTCCCTCGAAATGCCAATGCCTCGTCCTCGGTAAAACCATACGCCTTGAGGCAGGCCCGCCAGGCACCGGGACTGCCCTTGCCTTGACCGTGCCCGGCCGGCCAGCTTTTAAAATCGCACACCGGCGCATCGCCATAGATGCAGGTCACCTTGGTCGGATTGGCCTTGGCCCAGTTGTAAATGATCAACCCGCCGCGGCTCATGCCCTCCAAAACCGGTTTGGCATGAAACGCATGCTGCCCGGTCAGGTGGTTATAAAATGCATTCCACCGTTGGACAGCCGTGGGGCTGCCAAAGAGATTGCTCACATCACAATAAGCGACATGCCAACCGCGCTTCAACAAAGCCACATCCAACTGCGGCTCATGGCCCCAAAATCGCGCCCGCCAAATCCACGGATTGCCCGGGGCCGGCTCCTTGGGCTGCACCACCCGACAGGACGCCTGTCCCACCTTGAATTCCACTTGGGTGAACCCGTGAAAGTTTCCGCGTTTCCCTTCAAATTCGGCGGCCCCCGAAATGTATATCACCCCCAACAAAAAATACAGAATCCAACACTGCTTCATGCCCCAACCGTAGGTGGAACGTCCCTCTCCATCAAACATGAAAACAAACCCCTTGCCGCTTCCCGTAATTCTGCCACGCTGCTCGCATGATCTGGATGCTCATGAAGATCAGCCTC
Organism: Verrucomicrobiales bacterium; assembly: GCA_038145765.1. Lineage (GTDB taxonomy): Bacteria > Verrucomicrobiota > Verrucomicrobiia > Limisphaerales > UBA1100 > UBA1100. The sequence goes on along the minus strand of JAYQQG010000039.1, from coordinate 5,447 downwards.
AAGTACTGGATCGGGGCCGGCATCGCCTTGTGCTTTTTCATGGCACTGTTGAAACCGCGATAAACGGGGAAAGAAGTGGTAGGAGCGGGGGGACTCGAACCCCCAACCAACGGCTTAAAAGGCCGCTGCTCTACCATTGAGCTACACTCCCGAACTCTCCAGACTGGAATCCGAAGGCCGCGCAGTGTAGCGATCCAACACGTGCAATCAAGGCTTTTTGCGGGTTTGACTTTTCAGGCTGTGGGTTTCAGTTAATGACCATGTTGATTCGATTGGCGTTAATGTTTTTATGTGGGTTGGGATTTATCCATTCGCTTCAAGCCGAAGTAGTCGCCGTCGAGGTGCAGGCAGGGGAACGGGATCGGATGGAGACGTTGTGTGAATTCCCGTTACCGGCATTCAAGGGGCGGTCACTATCCCTGCGGATGAAGAATGGAACGCGGCTGCCCTTGCAGGTGGATGACCGGGGAATGGCCGCATTCATCCTGCCAAATCTGGGCAAAGGACAGACGGCGTTTCTGGAATTGGATGTGACCGCACCGACCAAGCGTCAGGTGTTTGTGACGCGCAAAGGCCGCAAGCTGCGTATGGAGTTTAATGGCAACCTAATTGCCGAGTATCAGGCGGAGGCCGCCGAGTTGCCGCGACCGGAGATCAATCCGGTATATCGGCGCGGCGGTTATTTGCATCCGGTCTTTACCCCGAAAGGCAAATTGGTGACGGACGATTTCCCACTGCAGCACACGCATCATCACGGGATTTGGTTTCCCTGGACGAAGGTGGAATTCGAGGGACACAAACCGGATTTCTGGAACATGGGCGGTGGTTCCGGCCGGGTCGATTTCGTGAAGCTGGCCCAAACATGGAGCGGCCCTGTGCACGGTGGCTTCCGCTCTCAACATCAATTTGAGGATCTGACCGTTAAGCCAGCTAAACCGGTGCTGCATGAAACATGGGAAGTGCGGGTGTATGCGATGCAGGGCGGCAACCGGCCGAAGTGGATTTTTGACCTGATCAGCACCCATTCCTGCGCCGGCAAATCGCCTCTGCTGCTGCCGCAATACCGCTATGGCGGTCTGGGCGTGCGCGGCAACCGCGCGTGGGATCATGAAGCAGACAACCCTACACAGTATCTTACGGCCAACGGCGTAAGCAACCGCATCGATGCCCATGCCACCCGGGCGCGCTGGTGTTACATGGGCGGTCAGGTGAATGGCGAGAAAGCGGGGTTGGCGATTCTCGGGCATCCGGATAATTTCCGCGCGCCCCAACCGATGCGGGTTCATCCGAAAGAGCCGTTTTTCAATTTTGCCCCACAGCAATTCGGGGCCATGAGCATCGAGCCCGGCCGCCCGTATGTGAGCCGCTACCGGTTTGTGACACTAGATGGAATCCCGAAAAAGGAAGATTTAGCCCGAATTTGGGCGGATTACGCCGATCCGCCCGTGGTTAGCACCATCGAAAAGTAGGGGTTGCACCGGTCGGCTCGGTTTGCTACAAAACCGGCCTGCGGATGCCCCCATCCAAATCCGCAGATTATAACCGTCGCGGCGACGCCCACCACCCAGCCGCGGCGGTTTCTCTTTTTCCCACTCTTCTCCGTGCTTCCATTTTTCACAAAACAGACGATACTATAAGCATGATGTTCGCGTTTGACGCAGAATATGAAATGGCGGCCTTAATCGCCTCCATCCTTTTCGGCGTGGGAGCAGCTGTTTGGTTTTGGATGGAGCTACACTAAACCGGACACCGAGACAAAAAGGCCCCGTGTCTCAAATCTGAACGCTGGAGACCCCAGACTACTTCGTCGGCACCACCCAGATGTTGCGGTAGCGCACGGGGTTCCCATGGTTTTGCAAGTGCAGGAAGCCTGGCTCCGGCCCTTCGGGCAACGGGCTGGCCGTAGTGCGCTTGGGCAGCTCCACATTATCGTGAATCTTCACACCGTTGTGCAGCACAGTAATGCGGGCATTGGCCACCTTCTTACCATCATCGAACTTCGCGGCAGTGAACTCAATGTCATAGGTCTGCCAGGACAACGGCGGCAGGGCCATGTTCACATCGGGCTGTTTGATGCTGTAAATGCCACCGCACTCATTATGATGGCCGGTGAGCCCAAATGAATCGAGCATCTGCACCTCGTACCGAGCTTGCAGGTAGCAACCACTGTTGCCCCGGCCCTGGCCTCGAGCCTTGGGCTGGAACGGCGTGCGAAATTCCACGTGCAATTTGTGGCTCTGGAACCGCTTCACGCTGTTAGCGCCCTGCATCAGGAGCTTGTCCTCGGACATTTTGCCGGGTTTGAATTCATCCGCACTGGTGCCATCAAACAACACCACCGCCCCCTTGGGCGGCTTAGCCCCGAGCGTGGGACTCTGGCGCTCAACTTTTTTAAGCTGTTGCTGATCGGCCCCAGCCACCTTGAGATTGAGGGCATCGCCCTTGATCACCGCAGAGAACCCCTTGGCCTCGCCAAACGTGGCTCCGGTTTCCGTGGCCGAACCGTCCAGTTGCACCTTGTCAGATTTATCCCAACCGGCCCCCGGCAGGCCACCCTTGTGAATCACCGCGCGGAACTTACCGTCGCCCAGAGCGATAACCTGCACGCCGGCCCGGTCGCCGACGTACTCGCCCTGCACCTTGAAATCGTGGCCACCTTCCTTGGGGTTTAGGATACCCCCGGGCGCAGCCAGCACCGGGAGAGCGACCAAAGTGAATGCAAACAGAATGAGTTTCTTCATGATCAAATCTAGTAGGGCAAACAAGCTATCAAGCCAGCCGATGGGGGCAAGGTAATCTGCAAAGAAATTGAAAAACCGGTTGCACACAGGCGGCAGTCTGCTAGGTTTCGCCGCCTTCCACGGAAAATGACACGTGTGATCCATCACTTGATGCTGCCCGCATTGCTGCTGACCGACGCTACGCTCAGTTGGGCTGCGCCATTGAAAACAGGCGCCCCGGCACCGGCGGTGGTGTTGCAGGATCAAGCCAATCAGCCTTGGTCGCTGGCCGAAACACTCCAAAGGCCCGAGGTCAAAGCGGTGCTACTCTATTTTTACCCCAAAGACGACACGCCCGGTTGCTCGAAACAGGCCTGCGGATTGCGCGATCGCGTGGGGACGTTTATGCAAAAGGGTGTGGAGGTTGTGGGAATCAGCTTTGATAACGTCGCCAGTCATCAGCGGTTTATCAAAAAACATAAGCTCAATTTTACTCTGCTTGCCGATCCCCATGGCAAGGTGGCTGATGCCTATGGCGTCCGTGTCCCGAAACGCAACCTTTCCCGTCGCGTGAGTTTTCTGATCAACGCCGAAGGCAAAATCCTCCACATACTGGATCACCGCGATGCCAATCGTCACTTGGCCGAGATGACCGCCGCCATCGAGCGCTTACCCTCAAATTAAGTGGCCAGAGCGCGCTGCGCGGCTTGTGTCATTTCCTCGATCAATTCCCGGAAGCCTGTGCGGCGCTCCCAATGCAGCAGTGCATCGGCCTTGGAGGGGTCGCCCACCAAACACGCCGGATCGGCCTGGCGCTTGATTGTTTCATCGCGCACCACGTGTTCCCGCCAATCCAACCCCACTGTCTCAAAGGCGATCTCCACCACCTCCTGCACTGTATGCGCTTCACCGGAGGCAAAGATATAGTCCTCCGGCTGTTCGGCTTGCAACGAGAGCCACATCCCGCGCACGATATCACGGGCATCACTCCAATCCCTTCGCATGGAGGTAACGCCCAAGCGCAGCTCAGCCGCCTGACCGGCGGCAATCGCGGCCGCGCCGCAGCAGATTTTCTGGGTGACAAATTTGGCCCCGCGTCGCGGCGATTCGTGATTGTAGAGAAACCCGTTCACCGCGAACAACCCGCCCTGTCGCGCCGCACGCACACGCAGGGTCGCTTCCATTTTGGACACCCCATAAGGGTTCACCGGATGAAACGGTGTGGTTTCGCGTTGAGGCGATTCTTTTGCCCCGGCAAAGACATGGCAGGAAGAGGCAAAGAAAAACCGGGTCTCCGGCACTTCGCGTTGGGCAGTTTGCAGCAGGATCTCCGTACCCTGCACATTCACCCGCATGGTTTCGACGGCGGCGGATTCACTGTCGCCCACGTGAGATTGAGCGGCTAGATGATAAATCTCATTCGGCTGCGCCTGCTGGACCGCCACCCGTACCTGCTCCGGATCTGTGACATCGCATTCGTCGCGGCGCCAACCAAACACCTCATAGCCTTTGCCCTCGAGTAGTTCGCGCAGGTACCAACCGTCCTGTCCCGTCACCCCGGTGATGAGCGCCCGGGGCCTCACGTGTTTGGCCCGACCAGTTTGAGGTCTTCATCCACCATCAATTTTACCAAGCCTTCAAAGGTGGTGCCCGGCTCCCAACCGAGTTGCTCACGGGCCTTGGCCGGATCGCCCAGCAATAAATCCACTTCGGCCGGCCGATGGTACGCTTCATCCGTCTCCACGTAGTCTTCCCAGTTCAGTCCGACATGGCTAAAGGCGGCCACGCAGAAATCCCGTACACTGTGGGTCTCACCCGTGGCGATCACGTAATCATCCGGCACATCCTGCTGCAACATGCGCCACATCGCCTCGACATATTCCTTGGCGTACCCCCAGTCGCGCTTGGCATTCAGATTCCCAAGGTACAGCTTATCCTGAAGCCCGGCCTTGATGCGGGCCACCGCGAGGGAGATTTTGCGGGTCACAAACGTCTCCCCTCGGCGAGGCGATTCGTGGTTGAACAAAATTCCGCTGCTCGCGTGCATGTTATAGGATTCACGGAAATTCACGGTAATCCAGTGGGCATAGACCTTGGCGCATCCATACGGGCTGCGCGGATGAAACGGCGTTAACTCGGTCTGCGGCGTCTCGCGTACTTTACCAAACATCTCACTCGAGGACGCCTGATAATAACGCGTCTGCACGCCTGCTGTGCGGATGGCTTCTAGCAATCGCACCGCGCCCACAGCAGTCACATCGGTTGTGTAATCCGGAATGTCGAAGCTCACCTTCACATGACTTTGTGCTGCGAGATTGTACACCTCATCGGGCTTCAAATCCCCAACTAACCGGGTCAACCCGCCTCCATCGGTTAGATCTCCATAATGCAAGGTCAACCGTTCATGGTTCTCCAAATGCTGAATGCGCTGGAGGTTGTCCGTGCTGCTTCGCCGCACGAGCCCGTGCACCGCATACCCTTTTTCCAGCAACAATTCCGCAAGATAGGAGCCATCCTGCCCAGTGATTCCGGTGATCAATGCCGTAGCTGCCATGGCCGCAAGATGAAAAGAAGCTTCGGTCGGCGCAAGCGAAATGGGTTCACGGCTTGCACTCGGCCTCACTTGCCCCATACTCCTGCCATGCGCATCCCCCCGATCAATTGTCCCCTTTGGTTAACTGTCCTTTTCGGTTGCCAAAAAGACAACCAAGCCCCCCCCGTGAAACC
>JAYQQG010000038.1:0-24828 GCA_038145765.1 Verrucomicrobiales bacterium | reverse complement strand
GATGACATTTACTGTGATCCGTTGGGGGAGAAACTGCTGAAAGGGTTTTTCATGCCCACCAAAGTCTATCGGGTGGCAAACCCTACGAGGAAGTGGATCATGGCAATTCTCCGGAAGAAGCCACTTTGGTTGGGTTGCTTGACCGGCTGGACCCGCCCAAAATGTCCACGCAAACGAGGATCAAGCTCATGAAATTTCTGTATGAATCGGAGTGTGACACCGATTCCATCTAGCCCCTCCGGCAACCCATGCTTGCCGGAGGGTTGGGCTGTCCCGAGTTCCGTTCTGGATATCAGGTCAGCACGGGAGGCACATCTCCTTCGAGTCTGGCACTCCGCCCCTTTTTCCGCATGCGATCGAAGTTGTACATATTGAAGAAGTGCATGGCCCCGAGCACGAGTAGCACAACCCCTAGTTTGGTGGCGGCATATTCTACGCCGTTCTCGATATCGGTCGGCTTGGTGCCGAATCGAAGAAACAACAGGATGAAGCCGATGTTCACGAGGTAGAACCCGACCACGAGCAGGTGATTGACGCTATCGGCCATCTCATCCTTGCCCTTGAAGGCTTCCAGTAGAAACACACGCCCGTTCTTATAGAGCGTGCTGGCCACCCAAACCGTCATGGCAATGCTCAGGATCGTGTAGACGGCGTAGATGTAGACTGCGGTTGTCATATGTGGTTTTCCTTTCTTTTAGGGTAGGGGTTATTGGTAAATCCGTAAGCTTGCAGGTATTCGTATCGGCATTCCAACAGCTGAGGGCATGCCGATTATCTGCAATGTGCCTGTACACCCAATCGATCAGCCTATGTCCGCCGGGTAGTTTATGGAGGAGCCACAACGGCTGGAGCCACCAGACGTGGCCCCAGAGGAAGGAATGTGCGGCCGCACCCGCCAGCACCCGACCATCGGGCAACAGCACGCGCATTTCGCGCAACAACTCCGTTTCCGACAGATCCAATTTCCGGCGAACCCAATCGGCCTGCAGCGGCACAAACTCAAATCCTCGTGGCTCCCAGATACGCCGCATCCTTGCGACCATCCGGATGCAAAATGGACAATCCCGGTCATACAGCACTTTAATTCCATTAAATTCTGTTATTTCAGAAATTACTGGAATTTTGTGGCGCATGAGTTTGTTTCAGGGGGTTCAGGTTTTTGAGTGTTATAAGGGCAACAGTTTCAGAAGTTTGTCGCCCATCTTGGACAATTTCCGAAGGGTCGAAGTAGGCAGACTGTTCGCCCGGTCAAAACAGGCGGATACATTGTCGAAAAAATCTTTCATGTCACCGAGCCGTTTTTCCATATGGGCATCCGGCTTGCGCGCCGCCTTTTGTTCCTCGAGACATTCAGCCAGCATAATCATGGTCGGATCCAGCTCACGGCGTTTCCGTTCTGCCCCGACAATCCGAAACATCTCCCACGGATCTTCAAAGGTCTCAAAATGCTCTTTTCGATCGCCCAATTTTTGCACTGTTTTCAACAAGCCCCAGCCGTTCAATTCCTTGAGACTGGTACTGACGTTGGAACGGGCCACCGACAATGTTTGGGTGATGTCATCCGCATTCAACGGCTCCGGCCACACATACAAGAGCGCGTGGACCTGGGCGACCGTCCGGTTGATGCCCCATTTGGCCCCCATCTCACCCCAATGAAGGATGAATTTCTGCTGTACTGGCGTTAACTCGTTCATTTCTTTAATTTCTGTTAAAACAGAATATACTGGAATTAATGGGTACGCAAGGGGTTTTGTAAAAAAAAATGGTACTCACATCGTCTGAATAACAAACTGCGTCATGGGACAAGTACGCCTTGTCCGGGGAATTGACGATTGGCTAGCGTCGACCCCATGTTGGTGCGCGAAAAGACGCAGGAAACCACTGAAAACGCCGTGGCCCAAACCGTGACTCCCCCGCCCCATCCAGATCAGTTCGCCAACCGGCATATCGGGCCGGATGCCGATGAGGCGCGGGCGATGCTGGAGGTGATCGGCGCGGATTCGCTGGAGGCGTTTTTGGATACCGTTGTACCGGCCGCTATTCGTCAACCGCAGCCGCTGAATCTGCCAGCCGCCCTGTCCGAACACGCGGCCTTGGCGCGCCTGCGGAAGATCATCAGCGAAAACAAACCGCACCGCAGCTACCTCGGGATGGGTTATGCCGATTGCATTGTGCCGCCGGTCATTCAGCGCAATCTGTTGGAAAACCCCGGCTGGTATACCCAGTACACGCCGTATCAGGCGGAGATTTCCCAAGGGCGCCTAGAGAGCCTGCTCAATTTTCAAACCATGGTGGGCGACCTCACCGGACTAGAGATCGCCAACGCGTCCCTGCTCGATGAAGCCACTGCGTGCGCCGAGGCCATGACGATGTGTCACGCGGTGAAAGGTAAAGGCGGCCGCAACGTGTTTGTGGCGGCGGCGGAATGTCATCCGCAAAACCTCACCGTGCTGCAAACGCGCGCGGAACCCTTGGGCATCGAGGTGCGCACGGCGCCGGCGGCGGAGTTGGTCTTTGATGAATCAGTGTTTGGCGTGCTGCTGCAATATCCGGCCACCGATGGCGCTGCGGCGGATTATTCCGAACTGATCGCGCGCGCCCACGAGGCGGGTGCCATGGTTGTGATGGCCACCGATCTGTTGGCGCTAACATTGCTCAAGGCCCCGGGCGAGCTGGGCGCAGATATCGCCGTGGGCAACGCCCAACGCTTTGGCGTGCCGCTGGGTTATGGCGGTCCGCACGCGGCATTTTTTGCCACGCGTGATGTGTACAAACGGCAGATGCCCGGGCGCATTGTCGGGGTCTCCAAGGACACGCGCGGCCGGCCGGCCTTTCGGTTGTCCCTGCAGACACGCGAGCAACACATCCGCCGCGACAAGGCCACCAGCAACATCTGCACCGCGCAGGCGCTGCTCGCCAACATGGCGGCGATGTACGCGTGTTATCACGGGCCGGACGGGTTGCGAAAGATTGCCGGGCGCGTGCATGGACTGGCGCGTTTTCTCGCTGGCGGCCTCGAGCGGCTCGGTCATACCGTGGTGCATGAATCGTTTTTCGACACGCTCGCGGTGCGGCACACCAGCCAAAGTGCAGCGGACTTGGCGCGCATTGCCGAGGCGTACCGGATCAACTTGCGCGTGCTCGATGAGCAAACGGTGGGCGTGGCGCTGGATGAAACGACGAGCGAAGCGGATGTGCTGGAGCTGTTGCAGGTTTTCAACGAAGGCCGCGATGTGCCGTTTGCGCTGGAAGAATTGACCGCGGCGGAAGTCATCCCCGCGCCGCTGCGGCGCACGAGTGAATTTCTCACGCACGAGGTGTTTCACAAACACCGCTCCGAGACGGAGTTGATGCGTTACCTCAAGCGACTGGAAAGCCGCGACCTGTCGCTGGCGCAAAGCATGATCCCGCTCGGTTCGTGCACGATGAAGCTCAACGCGGTGGCCGAGATGCAGCCGGTAAGTTGGCCCGAACTGAATGGCGTGCATCCCTTTGTGCCGATCGAGCAGACGGCTGGTTACCGCAAAATGTTCGCGGAGCTGGGGACTTGGCTGGCGGAGATCACCGGTTTTGCCGCCGTTTCACTGCAGCCCAATGCCGGTTCGCAGGGCGAGTACGCGGGGCTGTTGGCCATTCGGCGGTATCACGCCAGCCGCGAAGAGGCGCACCGCAACATTTGCCTGATCCCCACCAGCGCGCATGGGACGAATCCGGCCAGCGCGGTGTTGGCCGGCATGCAGGTGGTGCCCGTGAAATGCAGTGAGGAAGGCGACATCGATCTCGATGATCTCCGCGCCAAGGCCGGCGAACATGCCGGTGATTTGGCGGCAATGATGATCACCTACCCCTCCACGCACGGTGTGTTTGAGGAGAGCATCCGCGAAATTTGTGAGGTGATCCATTCGGCCGGCGGCCAGGTGTATCTTGATGGCGCGAATCTCAACGCCATGGTGGGTATCGCGCAACCGGGTGAGCTGGGCGCCGACGTATGCCACATCAATCTGCACAAAACCTTTTGCATCCCACACGGTGGTGGCGGGCCGGGCATGGGGCCGATTGGCGTGGCGGCGCACTTGGCGGAATTTTTGCCGGGCGACCCACAGAAGGCAGATGGCGGTGCCGTCAGCGCGGCGCCGTGGGGCAGCGCGAGCATTTTGCCGATCTCCTGGATGTACATTGCGATGATGGGGCCGGAAGGATTAAAGGCCGCCACCGAGCACGCCATTCTCAATGCCAATTACATCGCCACCCGGTTGGAGCCGCACTTCCCCGTTTTATATAAGGGCGCCAACGGACGGGTGGCGCATGAGTGCATTTTGGATCTGCGCCAGTTTACGAAAGTGACCGTGGAAGATGTGGCCAAGCGCCTGATGGATTTCGGGTTTCACGCGCCAACGATTTCCTGGCCGGTGGCCGGCACGATGATGGTGGAACCCACCGAGAGTGAATCGAAGGAGGAACTGGACCGTTTTTGTGACGCCATGATCGCCATCCGCGAGGAGATTGAGGCGGTGGAATCCGGCGCGGTGGATGCAGAGCGCAACCTGCTCAAGAACGCCCCGCACACCACGGACATGGTCAGCGCCAACGATTGGCCCCACGACTACGACCGCGAATGCGCCGCCTTCCCGGCGCCGTGGCTGCGTGATTACAAATTCTGGCCCGCCGTCGGCCGCATCGACAACGTATGGGGCGACCGCAACCTGGTGTGCAGTTGCGTGGGCATGGAAGCGTTTTCTGAAGAGTAACAATTCGACTCGGTTAAACAAAAAACCCCACCGACATGGGTGGGGTTTTTGTTTGAAGTGATTGGCAGTTTAGGCGAGCTCGCCGATACCAAAGCTATCGATGCCTTCCCCATCGAGAAAGCCCTGTAACTGACGCAACCGCGTGGGGTGCCGCATTTTACGCAGAGCCTTCGCTTCGATTTGCCGGATCCGTTCCCGCGTCACCTTGAATTGTTTTCCCACCTCCTCCAACGTGCGGCTGTAGCCGTCCGTAAGGCCAAAGCGCAACTCGAGCACTTTCCGCTCGCGCTCGGTCAGTGAAGTCAGCACATCGCCCAGTTTATCCTTGAGCAACGAGTAACTGGTCATGTCGCTGGGATTCTCGGCGGATTTATCCTCGATAAAATCACCGAAGTTGGTGTCATCACTATCACCCACTGGGCTTTGCAAACTGATGGGTTGCTGCGCCATCTTCATGATGGCGCGCACACGCTCGACGGGCAGTTGCATCTCGTCGGCGATCTCTTCGGGCGTCGCCTCACGGCCGAAATCCTGCACGAGCTGTTTCTGCACACGCATAAGCTTGTTGATCGTCTCAATCATGTGCACCGGGATACGAATGGTGCGTGCCTGGTCTGCAATGGAACGCGTGATGGCTTGACGAATCCACCACGTGGCATAGGTGGAAAACTTGTAACCGCGACGGTACTCAAATTTCTCAACCGCCTTCATCAATCCCATGTTGCCTTCCTGAATGAGATCAAGGAAAGACAGGCCGCGATTGGTGTATTTCTTGGCAATCGAAATCACCAGACGCAGGTTTGCTTCCACCATCTCGGTCTTGGCCTGGTGAGCTTTTTTGCCGAAGTGTTGAAGCTGTTTGAAAGCCTCCACGTAATCTTCCGAGGTCATGCGGGTGAAGATTTCCAGCGCCTGCAGTTTGCGGCTTTCACCGTCGATGATTTGTTTGTTGGCGGCGGTTTTGCGGCCTTTGCTGGCGGCCTCCACGGCCTCGATGCTGCCGACGATTTTTTCGTTCACGTTCTCCGCCACAACGGACATCTCTTCGATGACTTTTTGCTTATAGAAAAATTTGGGAAACGATTTTTGCAGTTTGGTATCGTTTTCCTTGAAGGCCTTTTCGGCTCGCGTGCAGGCCGCCTGATTCTTGGCTTTGAGGCGGGACATATATTTTTCGTCCACCTTGTGATCCATAGCACGCACGTCCTTGACGAGACGGCGCAACACTTTCAGATGCTGCTCACGGCTGTCGATTTTCTTGTCGACGATCACGCGATCAAACCGTTCCTTGGGCGGCTCTGAAATAAGTTTTTCAGCGAGGGCAATGTGTTCCTTACCGGTGAAGCCAAACGAGTAGATGATGCGTTTCACCTCGTTCTCGGCGTCCTCAATGCGCTTAGAGATTTCCACCTCCTGTTCGCGCGTCAGCAGGGGGACTTGCCCCATTTGCTTGAGGTACATCCGGACGGGGTCATCCAGAATATCGAGCTTGGTTTTCTCTTCCTTGGCCTTGTCGTCTTCACCACGGCGAATGGGAGAGACGTTGTCGACTTCGGCCTGATCCACCACGGAGATTTCCAACTGTTCGAACTGAGATTCGACCATCTCGATGTCGGCCGGAGTCACTTTGTCCTTCGGCAAAAGCTCGGCCACATCGTCGTGAGTTAAATAACCCTGCTCTTGGGCCAGCAATACGAGTTCCTTGATCTTGCTGGTGAGGACGAAGCCGGATTCGGTTTTTACCTCTTCAATGGTGATCTCCTTTTTAGCCAGCTTGGCCTTATTACGCGTGATTTGCGCGGCAGTTAGATTCTTTTTCTTAGCGGCTTTTTTCGGAGGCGCCTTTTTAGCTGCTTTTTTCGGAGCCGCTTTCTTGGCGGCAGCGGATTCAGTCTTTTTCGTGGCGGCCTTTTTCGGCGCGGATTTCTTCGCAGCGGCTTTTTTTACAGCCTTTTTTTCGGTTTTTTTGGCCCTTTTAGCACTGGAAACCTTCTTTACGGCGGCTTTTTTCGGAGCCGCTTTTTTGGCTGAGGTCTTCTTGACAGCCTTTTTGGCTGGGGCGTTCTTCTTGGAAACGGTCTTTTTTGCGCTGTTTTTAGCCATAATTCACCCTTTTAGCACGAAAAGGTCGGGGAATATGGTGTTGAATCCTTGTTCCGTCAAGGGATGAAGCCCAAAAAAGTAAAAAAAGTTTTTGGGCTTGTTCACATTGTTTTTCAGAGTGAAACCGCTTGAGGCCGTTGGGAATAAGACTTTGTGAAAAAAATCACAAATTCCCTTGTGCGAAAGAGGGTTCAATCGTAGGTTTTCTGAACGTTTTTAGGGGCCCATTCATGACGCAAACGACTGAAATTGGCTATAATTCCAAGGTAGAAGGCGAAGTCATCCACACCACCGTGGATGCGGCGGTGAATTGGTTCCGCAAAAACAGCCTGTGGCCGATGCCGATGGGGCTGGCTTGTTGTGGGATTGAGCTGATGGCGTCGGGGTGCAGTCGGTTCGATATTTCGCGGTTTGGCTCGGAGGTGATGCGGTTTTCCCCGCGGCAATCGGATGTGATGATCGTGGCGGGCACGGTGACCTACAAAATGGCCACGGCAGTGAAGCGCATTTACGACCAGATGGCCGAACCGAAATGGGTGATCGCCATGGGGGCGTGTGCCAGCAGCGGTGGCATGTACCGGAGCTATGCGGTGCTGCAGGGGGTGGACCAAATCGTGCCGGTGGATGTGTACATCGCCGGGTGCCCTCCCCGACCGGAGGCGGTTCTGGAGGGATTGATGACGCTCCAAGGCAAAGTCTCCAAGGAGCCGTGGATGAAAAATCATTTCGATCCCACGCCACAAGCAACGGTAAGCGAAAAGGCAGGTTGCCGTTCATAACGATGACGATGACGACCGCCGCGGATTTTGCCCAGCAGTTAAAGGAACAGTTTGGAGAACTTATCTCCGAGCCGGCGGAGTTTCGTGGTGAAATCACAGTGAACGTTGTTGATGCCGACCGCATCACCGAAGTGTGCGCGTTCGCGAAGGATGAATTGGGCTTTGATTATCTAATCGATATTTCCACTTTGGATCATTACGGCGACGATCCGCGTTTCTCGGTGGTGTACGAACTCAGCGGCATTGAGCACCGGCAGCATCTGCGGTTGAAAACGATGGTCACGGAAGAGAAAGGCGAAGTCCCTTCCGTAACCAGCGTGTGGCGCACGGCTGATTGGCATGAGCGCGAGGCGTACGACATGATGGGCGTGAAATTCGCCGGGCACCCAAATCTCAAGCGCATCCTGATGTGGGAAGGCTATCCGTACTTTCCGCTGCGCAAAGATTTCCCGCTCGAAGGCAAACCCACCGAGGTACCGGACGTGACCTCCACGGACATCGCGCCGCTCGAAGGCGGCCCGTTTGTGACGCTGCCGAGCAGCGAAGATTCTACCAAACGCGAACCGCGCCGCCGCAATCCGGAAGATTGGCAACAATGAACCGGACTCCAAACATGGGCATCTATGTGCTGCCGGCGCCTCGCCGGCAGAATGTTGGGCTATCGGTTTCCGGAAACATTTGGCCTACCGGCGGGGCGCCGGCAGCACGATGGACGGAGGATTGGCAGAGTTAAATGAGCGCCACCCAAGACATCGAGTTTCGCGACACAGCGGCAAGGACTGCGAGTGCAGCTGATGAGTTGTCGGATGTGCAGGGCGAAAAGATGGTGCTCAATATGGGGCCCTCCCACCCGGCCACGCACGGCGTGTTGCGACTGAAGCTGGAGATGGATGGCGAGATCATCACCAAGGCCGAGCCGGACGTGGGTTACCTGCATCGCGGCGATGAAAAAATCGCCGAGAACATGACCTACAACCAGTTCATCCCCTACACGGATCGGCTGGATTACCTCGCGCCGCTGGCGAACAACGTGCATTACGTTTTGGCCGTCGAGAAACTGATCGGCGTGGAGGAAAAGATTCCTGAGCGCTGCCAATACATCCGCACCATCTGCTGCGAACTGGCGCGGGTGTCGGCGCACCTACTGGGGCTCGGTGCGTTTGCGATGGATACGGGCGCGTTCACGGTGTTCCTGCACACATTCACCGAGCGGGAAAAAATTTATTACCTCATCGAAGCGCTGACCGGCGCGCGGTTTACCACCAGCTATACGCGCGTGGGTGGCCTGGCGCGCGATCTGCCCGAGGGTTGGTTGGATGAGCTGAGCAAATTCCTCGACGAGGTGGAGGTGAACTTTGATGAGACCGAGCAATTGCTCACGCGCAACCCGATCTTCCTCGAGCGCACGCAGGATGTCGGCGTGATTAGCCGCGCGGACGCGATTGATTTCGGCTTGTCCGGCCCCAACCTCCGCGGCAGCGGCGTGGAGCACGATGTGCGCAAGGCGGCGCCTTACATGATTTATGATCGGTTCGACTTCGAGGTGCCCATCGGCACCAAGGGCGACTGCTACGACCGCTATGCCATCCGCATCCTCGAGATGCGCGAGAGCGTGAAGATCCTGCGGCAATGCATCAAAGACATCCCCGAGGGACCGATCAATGTGGACGACGGCAAGATCGTCCTGCCGCCCAAGGAAAAGGTGATGACGAGCATGGAGGAATTGATCCACCAATTCATGATCGTCACGCAGGGTCAGGATGCGCCGACCGGTGAGGTTTATTTCGGCGCGGAAAACCCCAAGGGCGAGCTCGGGTTTTATATCAACAGTCTTGGCGGCGGAACCCCGCACCGGCTGAAAATCCGCGCCCCATCATTCGTGAATTTGAGCATTCTCTCGCATCTGTTGCCCGGCCACATGATGGCTGACGTGGTGGCGATCCTCGGTTCGCTGGACTTTGTGATGGGAGAATGTGACCGGTAGTAATGACCAAGGAATACTCAAATCCCAATTCCGAAAAGCGAATGATGCCAAGGGCTGATTCGGACATTGGTCATTGGTCATTCCTTGGACATTGGTCCTTGGCCATGGGAAATTAAAAATGCCTTTCAAGCCCACAGACAATCTTCGCGCCGAGGTAAAGGAGCTGATCTCCCATTACCCCGAGGGCGAAAGCCGCAGTGCGTCGCTAATGGTGTTGCATGCTATCCAGTCGGAGGCCGGCTACATCAGCAAGGAAGCCATGCAATGGGCCGCGGACGAAATCGGCATCAAGCCGCTCAACCTTTACGAGCTGGTGACTTTTTATCCAATGCTGCGCGAGGAGCAGCCGGGCAAGTATGTGCTGAAAGTCTGCCGCACCCTCAGTTGCGCACTGGCCGGCGGTATGGATCTGCACAAGAACCTTTGCACCAAGCTGAAGCTCGACCCGAAAAAGCACGGCATGCAAACCACCGAGGACGGCAAATTCAGCATCGAGTTTGCCGAGTGCCTGGCCAGTTGCGGCACCGGGCCGGTGATGATGTGCAATGACGATTTTTTTGAGGCCGTGGACGAGGCTCAGGCCGATCAAATTTTGGGAGGGTGCCAGGAATGAAATGGTTGCCCGATAGGGATTCGAACCCCAACAAACAGAACCAGAATCTGTCGTGCTACCGTTACACCATCGGGCAATCCGATGAGCGGGCGAAACTAGCTATTTTTTAGGAACAGTCAAGCAGATGCCGCAGGAATACAAACTACTGCTGAAACACGCCGATGAACCGGATTACTCGAGGGATCTCGAGTGCTACGAGCGTCACGGCGGGTATCAGGCGCTGCGTCAGGCGCTGGACATGAAAGCCACGGCGGATGCCGATGGCAACGAGGTCACCGCCCAGGCGCAACTGCGCAAGAGCGTGCTCGAAAGCGGGCTGCGCGGGCGCGGCGGTGCTGGCTTTTCCTGCGGTCTCAAATGGAGCTTCATTCGGCATCCGAATCCGAAGCCAGTTTATCTCATTTGCAACGCGGACGAATCCGAGCCGGGCACGTTCAAGGATAGGCAGATCATTTATAAGGATCCGCATCAACTGCTCGAGGGGATGATTATCTCCTGCTGGGCGAACCATGTGAGTCTCGCCTACATTTATATTCGCGGCGAATTCACCGAGGGCGCCAAGATCCTCAACGCCGCGCTCGCCGAGGCGCGCGCCAAGGGTTATCTCGGCAAAGACATTCTCGGGAGCGGTTTTGATCTGGAGATCCACGTGCACCGCGGCGCCGGCGCTTATATTTGCGGTGAAGAAACTGGCCTCATCGAGAGCCTCGAAGGCAAGCGCGCATACCCGCGCATCAAGCCGCCTTACTTCCCCGCCGCCCTCGGCCTGTACATGTGCCCCACGATCGTCAACAACGTGGAGACGCTCTGCAATGTGAAACACATTGTGGAGATGGGCGCCGAGGCATTCGCCAAGCTCGGCACACCGAACAACACCGGCACCCGCCTCGTCAGCCTCAGCGGTGATGTGAAGCAGCCCGGTTATTTTGAAATTGAAACCGGCAAGGTCACTTTGGGCGAGCTGATCAACGATCCGAATTTCGGTGGCGGCCTGCGCGATGGCAACCAGCTGCAGGCGATTATCCCTGGTGGCTCCTCCTCTAAGGTGCTGCGCGCCGGCGAAAAATTCAAGGTGGGCGAAGAGGAAATCGATCTGCTCGATGTACCGTACGATTTCGATACGCTGATGCAGATCGGTACCATGTCCGGCTCCGGCGCGATTATCGTCATTGATGACAGCCGTGACATCGTGGGGTGCCTCGCCAATCTCGCCGAATTTTACGCCCACGAAAGCTGCGGCCAATGCACCCCGTGCCGCGAGGGATCGCTCTGGATGAACAAGGCACTTCATCGTCTCACCCACGGCGAAGGCCGCCCGGAAGATCCCGAATACCTGAAGCACATCGCGCACAACATTCAGGGCCGCACCATCTGCGCCTTCGGCGAAGCCTGCGCCTGGCCGGTGCTGAGTTTCGTGGATAAATTTAAGGACAAGTTTGAGGAGAAAGCATCTGCCTGATTATGGCTGAGGAAACCAAAACGGAAGAGCCACCCGCGATCGAGACCATCACCGTAAAGGTTGATGGCCAGGCGATCGACGTGCCCAAGCTCACGCCCGATTGGCAGGGCAACCTCGTGCCCACCACGGTGCTGCAGGCGTGCGAACATGCGGGCATTGAGATTCCGCATTACTGTTATCATCCCAAACTGCCGGTGGCCGGCAACTGCCGCATGTGCCTCGTGCACGTGGGCATGCCCGGACGCCCCGGCCCCGATGGCAAGCCGCCGATGAACGAGGACGGCTCGCTGAAGATCGACCCGATGGTGCTGCCTTACGAGCGGTCCACCCCAAAGGGCGTGATCGGCTGCGCCACCAACCTGATCCCCGGTATGGAAATTTACGCCAGCAGCCCGGAGACCAAGGAGATGCGCGAAGCCGTGCTGGAAAGCCTGCTGATTAATCACCCGCTCGATTGCACCATTTGTGATCAGGCCGGCGAATGCAAACTGCAGGAGTACAGCGTCGAACACGGCCAAGCGGAGAGCCAGTTTGCCGAGTACAAGGTGCACAAGCCGAAGGCCGTCGACCTCGGTCCGCGCATCATGCTCGATGCCGAGCGTTGCGTGCTCTGCACCCGCTGCATTCGGTTCAGCAAAGACATCGCCGACGACGACGCGCTGGGCATCGTGAATCGTGGCAGTTACAACACCATCGCCACCTTCCTCGACACGCCATTTGATAACAACTACACGTTGAACACCGCGGACATCTGTCCGGTGGGTGCGTTGACCTCCAAGGATTTTCGTTTCCAGATGCGCGTATGGTTCCTCAAGGAAACCGACAGCCTCTGCACCGGCTGCGGCACCGGCTGCAACACGGTCATCGGCTCGCGCGAGAACACCATGTACCGCTACGAACCGCGCGACAACGATGCGGTCAACGGGCCATGGATGTGCGATGCCGGCCGACTCGATTACAAGTGGATCGCGCGCGACGATCGCCTGACCGAGGTGCAGGGCGCCAACGGTTGGGCCACCGCCATCACCGAGATCAGCGGCAAACTCGAGGAAGCCGCGCCCGGTTCGGTGGCCATCATCGCCAGCGCGCGCCAGACAAATGAGGAACTGTATCTGCTAAAAAAACTGGCTGCCAAACTCGAGGCACCCACCGACGCCATCGCTCGCACCGGCGAGGCCGATCATCTCTTGGTGAACGCCGACAAAAACCCGAACACCACCGGCGCCCGTTTGATTGGCATCACCGGCGAGGAAACCGGCAGCCGAATTGCCGACATCGCCGCGGGCATCGAGAGCGGCACCATCAAGTCGTTAATTGTCTTCGGCGAAGACGTCACCCAACACGGCATCAGCGAGGCATTGCTCGACGAGCTGGAATTGCTCGTGGTAAGCGAAATCCTTCCCAACGCCACCACGGCCAAGGCGCATTACCTGTTGCCCGGCTGCGCGCATGCCGAGAAGCGCGGCACTTTCACCAACGTGAAGGGGCGCGTGCAGAAATTTATGAAGGCGCTCGAGGCGCCCGGCGAGGCCCGTGCGGAGTGGGAGTTCCTGCATGAGCTCGTCGAGAACACCACCGGCCAAAACGGCTACAGCACCATCGAGGGGCTGTTCAACCAAATGGCCGGCGAGGTGGAGGCTTTTAAAGCGAAGGATTTGACTTGGGCCGCGCTGGGCGATACCGGCGTAACCGTGGAGATTTGATAATTGAACAATGAGGTAGGGCGTGCTCTCCGAGCGCGCCAAAGCGGTTTCGGAGAAACCGCCCTACCGACAACAAAATGACCGAATGGATTAATAGCCTGCCTGCGGGACAGCAGTTTGCGCTCTTTAGTTTACTAAAGATCGTGATTGCGGTGTTTGCGGTGGTGTTGCCGATGGTGGCCTACTCGGTGGTCGCCGAACGGCGCATTTCGGCCTGGATCCAGGATCGTGTGGGCCCCAACCGCGTCGGCCCATGGGGTCTGCTGCAACCGGCGGCGGATGGACTGAAGTTTATCCTCAAGGAAGACTTCACACCGGCCTACGTGCGCAAGGTGTATTTCTGGCTGGCGCCGGCGGTGAGCATGGTCCCGGCGCTGTTAACGCTGGCGGTGATTCCGTTCGGCACGAAGATCGGCAATCAAAACGCCGTCATCGCCGACCTCAACGTTGGCATCCTGTACACCTTTGGCATCGTGAGCCTCAGCGTGTACGGCATCGTACTGGCGGGGTACGCGAGCAATTCCAAATATCCGTTCCTCGGCGGCATCCGCAGCAGCGCGCAGATGATCTCGTACGAGATCGCCATGGGCATGAGCGTGGTGCCGGTGTTCATGCTGGTGGGCGAACTGAACCTCACCAAGGTGGTGGAGTATCAGGCAAGCGGCGCGTGGCTAATTTTCAAGCAACCGCTGGCGTTTGTGATCTTCCTGATCGCGGCTTTTGCGGAAACGAACCGGCTGCCGTTCGATATGCCTGAAAGTGAATCGGAATTGGTCGGCGGCTATCACACGGAATACAGCTCGATGAAATTCGCGCTGTTTTTCCTTGGTGAATACGCCGCGATGATCGCCGTGAGCGCCATGATGGTGGTGCTCTTCCTCGGCGGCTGGACGTTGCCCTTTGCCGGCCTGAACGAAACCGCCTCCTCCCTCGGCATGGGCTTGCTGCAGGTGGGCATTTTCATTGGCAAATTGTTGCTGTTCATGGGGTTGTTTATCTGGGTGCGCTGGATGTTGCCGCGCTTCCGCTATGATCAGCTGATGGATCTCGGCTGGAAACGATTCGTGCCGCTCGCCTTGGCAAACATTGTGGTGACGGCGCTTTACCTGTATTTCACCCTTAAATAATCATGGCCAAAGAAGTCCAACGCGTGAAACTGAGCTGGTGGGAACGCCTGTACATTCCCACGTTCCTCAACGGCTTCAAGGTCACGCTCAGCCACTTTTTCTCGTTCAAGAAATCGAAGGTCTACGAGGAGAAAAACAAGGACAACAAATTCAAGACCACGCTCAATTATCCGGAGGAACTCTGGACCGTGCCCGAGGGCTTCCGTGGCGCGCCGTATTTGGTGAGTGATCAGGACAACAACACCAAGTGCGTGAGCTGCCAGTTGTGCGAATTTGTCTGCCCGCCCAAGGCCATCCGCATCACGCCCCCCGGCGAGGATGGCGAGGATGCCCATCGTGAAGGCGCGGAGAAGATGCCGAAAGATTTTGAGATCAACATGCTCCGCTGCATCTTCTGTGGATTTTGCGAGGAAGTTTGCCCCGAGGAAGCCATCTTCCTCGCCAAGGACTATTATGAAGGCTACAACGAGGACAAGATGCGCCGTGACTACGCCCTCACCGGCAGCAGTCGTGAGGAAATGATTTTCCATAAGGACAAGCTCCTCGAACGCGGCGGCACCCACCACGACCGCATCAAGAAGTGGGAAAAGAAAACCGAGGAAGCCAAGGCGCAGGAAAGTTTTCCCGTGGACAAAACCCCCAAGGACCAATGAGCAAGCCCCAAGGAAACCCCAAACCCCAAGCCCCAAGCTCGCCCGCTAAGCTTGGTCATTGGTCATTGAAAATTGGGCATTCCTTGGACATTGATCATTGGACATTGGTCATTTAATGGAAATCCTCTTCTACATCTTCAGCGCGCTCACCCTGCTCTGCGGGTTGCTGGTGGTATTCAACCCCTTCAGCCGCAACCCCGTGACTAGCGCGATGTTCCTCGTGCTCACGATCATCAGCATGTCCGGCCTGTTCGTGCTGCTGCAGGCCTACTTCCTCGCCGCCGTGCAAATCCTCGTCTACGCCGGCGCCGTGATCGTGTTGTTCCTGTTCGTGATCATGCTGCTCGACGTCAAGGAAGAGGAACGCCGCCGCTACCAGAAATTCGGCACCATTCTCGGCTTTGCCGCCGTGGGCGGCCTCGCCGCCATTATCATCAATACGATCCACCAATCCGGCGTGGGCCAAACACTGACCAGCAGCGGCACAGGCGAAACCAAGCCGCTCGGCAAAATGCTCTTCACGGAATACCTGTTGCCCTTTGAAATTGTCTCCGTGCTGCTGCTCGTAGCCATGGTGGGCTGCATCCTGTTGAGCAAACGCGACGAAACCACGGAGGTCGAAGCCGAATGACCATTGGCCTCGAACATTACCTGATCGTCAGCGTGGTGCTCTTTTGCCTTGGGCTGCTGGGCGTGATTATTCGCCGCAACCTGATTGTCATGTACATGGGCCTCGAGCTGATGCTCAACGCCGCCAACCTCGCTCTCGTGGCCTTCTCCCATTTCCGTGACAACCTCGACGGCCAGGTAATGGTGTTCTTCATCATCACCGTCGCCGCCGCCGAAGTCGCCGTGGGCCTTGCCCTGATCGTGGCCCTCTACCGCAAACGCCAAACCAACGACGTGACCGACCTCACCTCGATGAAACTGTAGATGAGCAAAGGACAAATCATCATGTACTTGCCCTTGGTGGTGCTGTTGCTGCCACTCTTGTCAGCGCTGTTGATTCTGCTTTTCACCAAACGGTACCGGCAACTCAGTGCCGGACTGTCAATCGGAGCGGTGGCTTTGGGTTTGGGAATCAGCATTTTCCTGTATGCGTCCCAAGATGCCGACCATGCCAAAAGCGATCTCATATTCACTTGGCTGGGAATCGGCCAGGCAGATTCTCAAGCTCTCTTACCCGGGGCCCCCGGAGAACAAACCTTGGGCTTCGATTTCTCCATAATGAATGACCCGCTCAGCCGGCTGATGCTGGTAGTGGTCACACTTGTAGGAACACTGGTCCATGTTTTTTCGCTGGTCTACATGCGCAAAGACAAGGGCTACGCCCGCTACTTTGGGGCTCTTAGTTTCTTTGTGTTCTCAATGTTAGGCATCGTGCTCTCTGCCAATCTGGTCATGATGTTCATCTTCTGGGAATTGGTTGGCGTCTCCAGCTATCTGCTCATCAGCCATTGGTTTGAAAAGCCTGCGGCAGCGGATGCCGGTAAGAAGGCATTTATCACGAACCGCATTGGGGACGTTGGCTTTTTGTTGGGCATCTTGTTAATCTGGCAACAAGTGGACACCGTAAATATCGGCTCACTCGGCGGACAGGTTTCCACCCTTGCCGGCCTCCTCATCTTCTGTGGTGCTGTCGGTAAAAGCGCACAATTCCCGCTGCATGTCTGGTTGCCGGACGCGATGGAAGGCCCGACGCCGGTCTCGGCCTTGATCCACGCGGCCACCATGGTGGCTGCCGGCGTATACATGTTGTGCCGGGTATTTGTCATCTTTACCCCGGACGCGCTGTTGATCATCGGTTGGATCGGTGCCATCACCGCCCTGCTTGCCGCCTTGATGGCGGTGCAGCAAGATGACATTAAACGAATCCTCGCCTATTCCACCCTCTCGCAACTCGGATACATGGTGATGGCGGTGGGTTGTGGCGGTCCGGACTCAGCGATGTTTCATCTGACCACCCATGCCGCGTTCAAGGCGTTGCTCTTTTTGGGGGCTGGCGCGGTTATTTATGCCTGCCATCATGAACAGAATATATGGAAGATGGGCGACTTGCGCCATCGCCAACCTTGGACGTACCGCGCCTTTGTCACCGGAGCCTTGGCCTTGGCAGGATTCCCTTTGCTCAGCGGTTTCTTCAGTAAAGATGCCATCCTGATGCAGGCGTACCTCAAACACATGCCGATGTTTATCATCGGGGTTGTGGTGGCCGTGCTGACGGCCTTTTACATGACACGCTGTGTTCTCGTGGCGTTCTTCGGCAAGGCCCGATCGGATCAGGCCCGCCACGCCCAAGAGGTTCCCGGCGAAATGCTTGCCCCTCTGATTATTCTCTCAATTTTCAGCATCGTGCTGGGGGCACCCCAAATAGGACTACACCACTCGCTCAGTGCAGATATTTTTGAGATAAAGATTTCCCCTGATGCCAAGACCGCCCATACCGCCGCCATGATTGCCGGAACGATTGCCGCAGCCTTGGGCATCGTGAGCGGCTGGTGGCTTTATAAAAATGCCGAGACCGACCCGCTGCCAAGCAAGTTGGGCGAATTATCACGCTGGATGCGGAATCGATTTTACTTTGATGAACTGTACGCCTTCCTCAACCGCTGGACGCAGGAAACCCTGTCTTACGCGGCGGCCTGGGCGGATCGCTGGCTCATAGCCGGACTGGGCGTGAAAGGCACCAGCGGTGCGGTGGATATCACCGGCTGTTTGATCCGTCTCGTTCAAACCGGCAACCTACAAACCTACGCGCTGCTGATGGTCCTTGGCTTACTGGGCATCCTCGCTTGGATACTTTTCTAACGATGTCACCGCTCACCTACATCATGGGATTACCACTGGCCATGGCCCTCATCCTGGCTGTAGTGCCCGGTGAGAAACGGCCTTTCTTCCGATGGGGAGCCCGCCTGGCCACGCTGGGATCGTTGCTGTTGGCCATCTATGTCTTCTCAGTATTCGATCCGCCAATAACCGATCAACTGGGCACTTTTCCGGCTCAAGCCACTGAGGGATCGGCTCTGGAGGACGCGTACGGCTATAAATTTACCCAGCGCGTGGAATGGATTCCAACGCTGAACATCCACTATTATGTGGGTGTGGATGGCATCGGCATCGTAATGGTGCTGATGGCGGCATTGGTTGCCTTTGCCGCGACATGTTGCGCACAGGAAATTCGCACGCGTGAGAAGGAGTTTTACATTCTGCTCCTGCTGATGACCGGCGGCATTTTGGGGGCCTTCATGTCGCTCGATATTTTCCTGATGTATTTCCTCCATGAACTGGCATTGGTGCCCACGTTCATCATGATCGGCGTTTGGGGGCGCGGAAAGGACAAGGATTTTGCCGCCTACAAAATCACCCTCTACCTCAGCCTCGGCGCGTTACTAACCCTTGCTGGAGTGATCATGCTCTACCTGCAGTTTGGTTCATTCAGCCTGCTCAATATGATGGATCATGCAACCCAATTCGCGGGAACCGAAGCGGGCGCGTTCAGTGCGGCGGAACAAAATGTTATTTTTGCCCTGCTCATGTTCGGCCTAGGAATTCTCGTCGGGCTTTGGCCCTTCCACACCTGGGCGCCGCTGGGCTATGGCGCGGCACCCACGGCGACGGCGATGATGCACGCGGGCGTGATCAAAAAATTTGGCCTGTTCATGCTGATCAAGGTGGCCCTGCCTCTGGCACCTGAAGGCGCACAAACATGGCTGCCCATCCTCGCCCTGCTCTGCCTGGGCAACATCCTCTACTGCGGACTCGTGGCCATGCGCCAGAAAGACTTGAACCTGCTCATTGGCAACTCGTCCGTGGCGCACATGGGGTTTGTCTTTCTCGGAATTGCCAGCGTCACGACGATTGGCCTCACCGGCGCGGTAATGGTGATGGTGGCCCACGGACTGCTGGCCGGATTGGCATTCGGCCTGAGCGGCTACCTGTATTCGCAAGCGCGCACGCTGGACATGGACAAATTACAAGGGCTGCTCGCGGGCATGCCATTCTGGGGCACTTTAATGATTATGGCACTTATGGCCGGTTGCGGCTTGCCCGGCTTTGCAAATTTTGCCGGCGAACTCACGGTGTTTTTCGGCGCATGGAAGGTGTACCCGGTGATTACCACCATTGGCATTTGGAGCGCGCTGGTAATTGGAGCCGTGTACATGCTGCGCGCCATCCGCACTTTGCTTCACGGCATGAAGGGAGAGCAAACCCCGGAAGTGGAAGATCTCAAACACTGGCAGCGCCTGCCATACGCACTATTGATAGCCGTGCTGCTGCTCTTCGGTTTTTATCCGAAACTGATTACTGACAAAATTGGCCAGTCCAATGCCACCTTTAGACAGGCCACCGAGGCCCAAGCCAAGGAGAGCGAGTAATGGATCTCTCATTAGTCAGTCTGGAAATCGGAATCACCCTAATAGGTGTTGCCGTGTTGTTAGTGGATCTTTGGACCCCGACTGAGCGCAAGGCCCAACTGGGCTGGTGGGTCGTTGGCGGTTTGGTGGCGGTATTTTGCTATAGTTTTAGCACATTCAACCAAGGCCCCGGCACGGGAGCGTTGGGGTATACGAAAGACAGTTTAGCGGTATTTTTTCAGGGCTATTTCGTGCTAAGCGCCATACTGGTGGTGTTGTTGACTCAAAGTTACGCAAACCGGATTCGCTCCGGGATTTCCGAACTGTACGCCCTCATTTGTTTTGCCTTGGCCGGCATGTCCTTTGCCGCAGGAGCGAACAGCTTGGCGATGTTATTTGTTGCGGTGGAGTTGATCACCATCACGTTTTATGTGTTAACCAGTTTCGAGCGAAACCGATTTCGTTCACTCGAAGCAGGCGTTAAGTACCTGATCCTCGGAGCCGCTTCCTCAGCAATCATGGTCTTCGGAATTGCTCTGATTTACGGAAGCACGGGGGCATTGGATTTCCATGAAATTGCTCGGGCTACCATGGCGCTGAACGACGACTCGATAATGCTGCTGTATCAGCTGGGCGTGCTCATGACCTTGGCTGGCTTATTCTTCAAGCTGGCCGCTGTCCCCTTTCAAGTGTGGGTGCCAGATGTGTACCAAGGCGCGCCGACTCCGGTTACAACCTTTCTTTCTATTGGCTCCAAGGCAGCCGGCATTGTGCTAATGATCCGCCTGCTGGCCGAAGCATGCCCTCCCTTGCAGCACGAAGTCTGGCTCCGGCAGCTTCTCGCTTTGATGGCGGCGGCAACGATTCTCTACGGCAGTTTGTGTGCCTTGCGACAGCGCAACCTGAAACGGTTGCTCGGATATTCCAGTATCGCCAGTGCCGGTTTTGTATTGCTCGGCCTGGTGACCCTTAATGATCTGGGGGCGCAAGCGGTGTTGTTTTACCTGGCCGCATACGTCTTTGGCGTAGTCGGGGCGTTCACGGTGATCGCCGTAGTGTCCGAGGAGAGCGCTGATGAAGACATCAGCATTCTCGCAAACCTGCACCAGCGCTCACCGTTAATGGCCACCGTACTGACGCTGTCCATCATCTCGCTGGCAGGCATTCCCCCGTTAGCAGGCTTTATCGGGAAGTTTATCCTGTTGCGGGCGGCCATCAGTTCACTGGAAGTGCACCCGATCATGCCTTGGGTCATTGGGCCAGCCCTCATAGGGGTGGTGATTTCCTTCTACTACTACTTTAGTGTGATACGGGAAATATTCTGGGGCAAAGGCCGATTCTGGAAGGAGGAAGCCCCCGCTACTGAGCCACTGGACTGCCCGCGCTCGGCGGAGGTGATTCTGTTGACGTGCCTGTTCGGCTTGATTGGGCTGGGGCTGTTCCCGGAACCGATTCTTTATATCGCCGGCGAAGCCACCAATTTTTTGTTCTTCGCAAACTAATTTAGCGCACCTCGTGCACCTGCACGGAGTTGGCGATTTTTTCCACCCCCTTGATTGAGCTGCTCACCACCACCGTTTGGCCCGGCTCTAAATGCCCGCGTTCCTTCAGGGTCGCAATGGCATCCAGCACGGGGTAGTCCGGACAGAAATCCTCGATGACCACAGGCGTTATTCCTCGATGCAACGCCAATGCTCCGGCTACTTTTGGATCGGCACATAAGGCCAGAATCTCCGCATGCCGCGGCCGCATCCAGGCGGTTTCCCGGGCCATCCGGCCATTAACGGTGAACATGACAATCGCATCCGCTCCCAGATCATCTGCCATGCGAACCGCGGACTTGGCCAGGCGCTGGCGCTGGTCCGTCAGCTTTGCTTCACGATAAAACCGAGCGCCCCGCTCCTGCTCCATTCGACGTGCAATCCGATCCATTACTTCGACACACATTACAGGGAAACTCCCGACGGACGTTTCACCACTCAGCATGATGGCATCCGCTTGTTCAAATACCGCATTGGCCACATCGGTTACTTCCGCGCGCGTGGGATGAGGCTCATCAATCATACTTTCCAACATGTGCGTCGCGACCACTACTGGTTTGCCGGCTATTAAACATTCGCGCACGATATGACGTTGAATGATGGGCAGTTCCTCATAAGGACATTCCACTCCCAAATCACCGCGAGCCACCATGATGCCATCCGCCGCCTTGATAATGCGTCGAATACGTTTCACTGCATTTTGATCCTCGATCTTGGCCACCACCTTGGCCGCTTGGCCGCCGGCTTTAATGAGCGCCTTTAGTTCCTCCACATCCGCCGCTTCCCGAACAAAGGACAGCGCCAAATAATCCACCCCCAATTCCAAACCCAAGGCCGCATCCGCCCGGTCCTTATCAGTCAATGCCGGCAATCCCACCTTGGTGCCCGGCAAGTTGATGTGCCGGCGACTCCCCATTATTCCGCCGATTTCCACCTCGCATTCGGCGATGCTGTCGCTCTTGCGGACGACTTTCAGGCGGATCAAGCCGTTATCAATCAAGATGCTGGCCCCGACCTCAATATCATTGAGGAAATTGGGATAATTAACACCGACCACACGATCCTTCACGAGGGCGGCATCAATCGTGAAATCAATACGATCTCCTTGGTTTAAATCGATGGGTTCAGCGACATCTCCGGTGCGAATGGCCGGCCCCTGTAAATCCATCAGAATACCGGGCACGAGACCCCGTTGCGCCGCGGCTTCGCGAATGTTGGCTGTGGTGGCACACGCCCAGTCATGGGGAGCATGCGACATGTTGAGCCGGAAGAGATTCGCCCCGGCATCCAGCAATTGACCGATGGACTCTACCGTGTCGGTTGCCGGGCCCAGCGTGGCCAGAATGCGGGTCTGTCGAATACGATTCACGGGCTGCAAGGTACGGGATACGTCCCAAAGGGCGCGAGGTTATTCCCCATGTGCGCACATCATTTCACTCATCTGCCGGATGAATCACCTTGATTTACCAGACCAACATCCCTAACTTCCGCTCGGACGATTGGTTTATCATGGCAACTAAAGAAGATAAGTACGAAGACAACGCACCGGGCAAATACTACTGCGACACCGAGTGCATTGATTGTGATCTGTGTCGCGAGACCGCTCCGGAAAATTTCACCCGGAACGATGATGGCGGTTATTCCTTCCTCTACAAGCAACCGGAGAACGAAGAGGAAGAAGCCTTGTGCCAAGAAGCCATGGAAGGCTGCCCGGTGGAAGCCATTGGCAATGACGGGGCAGACTAATCGCGCTCAACCCTGATTTCTCAAGCCCGCCACTGGCGGGTTTTTTTATGACAACGCTTTCCAGAGCAACCCTAGAGCTTGTTGGGTGCTCACAAACTTGAAGGTCTCCCGGTCACAACGGTTGCAGGGGTTTAGCACTTGAGTGACGCCGCCCGCAGCAAGCGCAATGAATACTGTCCCCACCGGTTTCTCATCCGTCCCTCCGGTCGGGCCGGCAATACCGGTGGTGGCCAAGGCATAATCCGCACCGTGCTTCGCCCGAGCGCCCTCAGCCATTTCGCGTACCACGACTTCACTCACCGCACCGTGCGCCGCCAGCGATTCCCCCTTCACTCCCAAAATAGATTGCTTGGCTGCATTACTGTATGTGCAATGACCGGCCAAAAAAACTGCCGATGCTCCCGGTACATTGGTGAGACGATGGGCAAGAAATCCGCCCGTACAGGATTCGGCCACGGCCAATGTCTGCCCTCGCCGGTTGAGTTCGCGCACAATCACATCCTCGAGGCGATCCTGATCCATGCCAAAGAGATTCTCGCCCAATGCTTCGCGTACGATGGCCTCACTTTGCTGTAACATCGCCGCCGCGCCGGTGCCCTTGGCCGATAGCCGCACATCCACCTCGCCCATGCGCGCACAGTAACCAATTTCCAAGCCCGCCTCACAGAATGGTTGCAACCTCGGCGCAATCCGTTCCTCGACGGCCGATTCCCCGATTCCCGTCGTTTTAAGGGTGCGGATCAGTAAGGGGATTTCCGGTGGCATTTCCTCGATCAATAACGGGGCCACATAGCTTGTGTACATGGGACGCAACTCGCGAGGGGGTCCAGGCAGGAGGATTAGCCAGCCGCGCGCTGTCTGCAGTGCCAAACCCGGTGCGGTACCGTGGTCATTGGGCAAGATTGTCGCGCCACGGGGCACTTGGGCCTGCACCAACACCACCTCGGGCATGGGCCGTTGGCGTTTTTGGAAAAGGGCGATAATCCGTTCTCGAGTCTCGGCGTGTTCTTCCAGCGGGACGCCCAGTAAATCCGCGATGCGTTGGCGGGTGATATCGTCACTGGTCGGGCCAAGTCCACCAGTTACGATCACCAATTCGCTTCGTTGAATGGCCGCGCCCACGGCAGCTTGGATGGCTGCGCCGGTATCGGGAATTGTTTGCTGAAAGGCCAGTTCATAACCCGCATTCGCCAATTGTTGGCCCAGCCATTGTTGGTGAGTGTTGAGAACGCGGCCAAGAAGAAGTTCGCTGCCGGTGTTAATGAGTTCCACGCGCACGGGCGGAGAATCGCACGCTCGTGGATAAGGCGCAATCTCACGGCATTGACTTGGCGATGAGGCGTTTTATACTCCCGCCAATGGCAGAACCGGATAGAGCCGCGGTCAAAGCGAAGTTTTTGAAATTCCTCGAGGAAAAAAATCTCCGCATCACCGCTCAACGCCGTGCCATTGTGGATACGGTATTCGGCACCGATCAGCACTTTACTGCTGAACAATTGCTAGAATGGGCTCGCGAAAGGGATTCCAGTGTGTCCCGCGCCACCGTCTACCGCACCTTGCCCCTGCTCACCGAGAGCGGCCTGGTGCACGAGATGGATTTCGGCAAGGACTACAAGATTTACGATCCCAATTACGCCGATCACCCAAACCATAACCATATTATTTGCGACGACTGCGATAAGATTGTGGAGTTCGAAAGCGATCGATTGGATCAATTAGAAAATGAAATCTCCAACGAACTCGGATTCAAAGTCAAATCACAGCAGCTGCGCATCAATGCTTCCTGCGAAGAGATGAAGCGTATGGGTGCCTGTAAAAATAAAGGCCAATAACTCAAATTAACTTCCAAAAAAATATTTCAAAAAACCGCTTGCCATTGAAACTGAGTCTCAATATCTTTGCCCCACGTAACCGAGATTCAGTCTCATTAATCGTCTAGCCATTGAGATCGGGTCTCACTTGCAAATAGAAAATCAGGGCACTTGTTAAAGATAAATTAATGTACTCACTGTTAAAA
>JAYQQG010000037.1:0-24866 GCA_038145765.1 Verrucomicrobiales bacterium | reverse complement strand
GCCGTACATTGTTATGGGGAAGGCGAAACTCCTGCTGAGCCGTTGGGTTTCCATCTTCACGACATTAGGCGGCTCAGCAGGAGCTTCGCCCTCCCGATTCGCCCAGCCGGTTCGCACTCCGGTCTTGGTTCGATTTAAATCGCCTCTAGTTTTTCGGCGGCGGCCTCCCATTCGGGGGTGAGGCTGTCGAGGGTGGTTTGAGCCTGGGTCAGTTCGCGATTAATGGTCATCGCGCGGGAAGGATCTTCGTAGGTTTCCGGTTTCTCCAATTCCTCGGTCAACTCGGCGATCTTTTTTTCGGCGGTCTGGATTTCGTCCTCCAGTCGCTTCACTTCCTTTTCCACGCCCCGCCGCTCACGGCTGCGGGCGTTGCGGGCCTCGGCCTCGGCGCGTTTGCGGGCACGCTGATCTTCCTTGGGCTTGGCGGTTGATTGGGTGGTTGTACCGGGTTGGCTGCCACTGGTAAGCCCGGCGCGAGCGGTCTCGGCATTGGTCTTTTGCAGGTAATAATCGTAACCGCCAGGGAAATTGCGCAGCCGTCCAGCGTTTACATGGATGGTGTGCTGTGAGATGGCCCGAATAAAATGCACATCGTGGCTGATGAAAATCAGGGTTCCCTCGTACTGCTGAAGCGCGGCGATGAGGGCGTCGATGCTGGCCATGTCGAGGTGCGTGGTGGGCTCGTCCATCAGCAACAGGTTGGGCGGATCGAGCAGCAGCTTGACCAGCGCCAGCCGGCTTTTTTCGCCGCCGCTCAGCACGCCGACCGGCTTAAAGACATCATCACCGCGAAAGAGAAACGAGCCGAGGATGGTGCGGGCGCGTTCCTCGGTGAGGGGCTCGGGCGTGTTCATCGCCTCCTCCAGCACCGTGCTTTTGGCATCCAGAATGTCCACGCGGTTTTGTGAAAAGTAACCAGACTTCACCTTGTGCCCCAGCTCGTGCACGCCGGCTTGCGGCTCGAGCACGCCGGCCATGAGCTTGAGCAGGGTGGATTTCCCCGCGCCATTGGGCCCGACGAGCACGGTGCGTTGGCCGCGTTCCACTTCGCATTCCATGCCGCGGTAAACTTGGTTTGTGCCGTAGGCGAAATCAATGCCCTTGAGCGTCAGTACACGTTGGCCGCTGCGTTCGGGTTGCGGAAACCGAAAGCCCTTCATGCGACGATCCTCGCCCTGCGGCACTTCCACGAGGTCCGCCTTCAGGCGATCGATCTGCTTTTGCTTGCTCTTGGCTTGCGTGGCCTTGGTGTTCTTAGCGCCAAAACGGTTGACGAAGGTTTGCAGGTGATCGATCTGCCGTTGCTGATTCTTGTGCGCAGCCAACTGCTGCGATTCGTGCGCGTCGCGCTGTTCAAGAAACGCATCGTAATTGCCCGTCCAGCGAAAGAGCCGTTCGCGGCGCAGCTCCAGAATGCCGTGCACGAGCTGGTTGAGAAACTCGCGGTCGTGCGAGATCATCAGGATGGCGCCGGGATAATTCTTGAGATACCCCTGCACCCAGATCAACGCCTCCAGATCGAGGTGGTTGGTCGGTTCATCGAGCATCAGCAGGTCCGGCTCCTGCACCAGCAACCGAGCAAGATGCGCGCGCATGATCCAGCCACCGCTCATCTCCGTAGCCGGCCGGTTGAAATCGGTTTCGCGAAAACTCAGGCCCGCCAGAATGCGCTTGGCCTTGGCCTCCAGTTGCCCGCCGCCCACCTCGTTGTACAGCTCATACGACTCCGGCTCCACGTGTTCGCCGTTGAGAATCTGCCGGTGCACCTCCAAGAATCCCGGCCGCACGGACAACGCAAGCTCCAGCACCGTCTCGTCTTTCACTGGCAAACTTTCCTGCGGCAGAAAGCCCAGATCCAGATTTCGCTGCAGATCCACCGTGCCGGCGTCCGTGGATTCCTCGCCGAGGATTAGGTTGAAGAGCGTCGTCTTGCCCGCGCCATTGGGCCCCACCAAGCCCAGCCGATCGCCGCGATTGAGCTGCAGCGAAACATCACCGAACAACGTGCGCCCCCCATGCGCTTTCTCGACCCCGCTCAGTGTAATCATCAGCTCGGCACTACCCCACCAGCGCGTCGAGGCCGCCGGTGCTGTCGGCGAAGCGGTCAACCGGCAGGCGCATGCGGTCGAACATCGTCACGAACACATTCGCAAAGGGCGTCTTGGCATCGTATTGCTGGAACTGCCCGTGCTGCAGGCCGAGGCCGCGGCCGCCGGCGAGGAGGAGCGGGTAATTGGTGTTGTTGTGCGTGCGCGAGTTGCTGCTGCCATAGAGCACCATCGTGCGGTCAAGCAAGGTGCCGTCACCTTCACGCGTGTCCTTGAGGCGCGTGAGAAAGCGGGCGAGTTGCGCGGCAAGAAATTGATCGAACTTGCCAAGCGCCTCAGGCTTCTTGCCGGCGCCGTGGGCGAGCCCGTGCCAGTTGGCCTGTTGACCGGCGGCGGTCGGGAAGGAGTTGGCAATGGTGGTGGCCCCGGCCACCTGGCCGATCATGTAGGTGGCCAGCCGCGTGGTGTCGGTCTGGAACGCCAGATACATCAGGTCGTACATCACGCGGATGTATTCCTCGGGCCCCTTGGGCGTGGCGCTGAGGTCGAGCGTCTTTTCCTCCACGCGCGGCTTGGGAATCTCCAGCCATTTTTGCGACTGCTCCACGCGCTTCTCGATGTCGCGCACGGAATCGAGATACTCATCCAGCTTGGCCTGATCGCGCGCGCCGAGCTTGCCGCGCACGTTCTTGGAATTGGCCAGCACGAGGTCGAGCAGGCTCTGCGTGTTGTTCAAGCGCTGCCGCGCCTGTTGGTCATCGGTGGTTTGGCCGAAGAGCTTGGCAAAAATCTGTTTCGGGCTGGCCAAGGCCGGCACGGGGCGGCCGGTGCGGGAGAAGGAAATGGTCGTGGACCGCGTGGGCTCGCCGACGCCGCCGTCACTGGACAACACGAGCGCGGGAAAGCGCGTGCTGGGGCCGAGGTGTTGTGCGGCCAGTTGATCGACCGACACGGTGTTGCTGTAGGTCGGCGCGGCCAGCCGATGGCCGGTGAGCCACGTGTCGCCGGTGTCGTGCCCGCCGAGGCTGCGACAGCGCGGATGCGACAGGCCGCTCATCACGGTCACTTCATCGCGCAAGGGCTCGAGGCTCTTGAGCACGCTGCGGAATTGAAAATCCTTCTCGGTCTTGCCCGCCTTGGGAAACCAGTTCCACTCCCCGCCGGGCGCGTCATCCTTGGGCAACGCCACGCCGAACGGGAAATACACAAACGCCATACGCCGCGGCAGCTCGGCGGCGGCCTTTGCGTGGCTCAGCGATTCCATGAAAGGCAGCGCCAGCGCCGCGCCGGTTCCGCGCAAAAAGGTGCGCCGGTTGAGATCGAATGTGTTCGCCATGGGGTGTCGGTTACTTGGTTAAAAAATCCTCGCTTTGCACAATGCCTGTGATGAGCGCGCGCAGTTGATAATCACCCTTCTCGAAGTGCTGCGTCAAGGCTGAGACGGCGGCGGCATCGCTGAATTCGAGCGAACGCCCCAGCGCGTAGGCCAGCAGCTTGCGGGTCAACGCCGCCGCAAAGCGCTCCTTTTCGTGCGCCAGCAAATGCTGCTTCAACCCTGCCATGCCAGTCAACTCGGTGCCGTCGGCCAGCTTGGCCAAGGCGTCGATCGGCTGCGGCTTGGCCTTGGGATTGGTCCGCCAGTTCTCGCGCCAGCGGCCGACCGCGTCGTATTCCTCAAAGGCAATGCCCCACGGATCGATGCCGCGATGGCAACTGGCGCACGCGGCTTTTTCGCGGTGCACCTCCATTTGTTGGCGGATCGACAGGTTGCGTAACTCCGGCGAGTTGCCGTCCAACTCCGGCACATCCGGCGGGGGCGGCGCGGGCGGCGTGCCGAGCACGCGATCGAGCAGCCACACCGCGCGGCGGATGGGATGCGATTGTTCGCCATCGGAATTGGCCAGCAAAATACCACCCTGCGTGAGCAACCCGCCGCGTCGTCCATTGCCCTTCAGCGCCACGCGTTCAAACGCCACGCCCGCGGGCCAGTCAGTTTGCGGTAGGCCATAGTGCTGAGCGAGGTCGCGGTTAAGCATGGCGAAGTCTGCATCGAGAAACTGCAGCGCACTGGCGTCGGTGCGAAGAATCTCCGCGAAGAACAGCTGCGTCTCGCGCCGCATGTCGACCTTGAGCGCGTCATTAAATTTCGGATGAAACTGCGGGTTCACCGCCACGCGATTGATGCCGGAAAGATTCAGCCATTGATCAGTGAAATGCTGCACAAATTCGGCGCTGCGCGGATCCGCCAACATGCGGTCCACCTGCGCGGCGAGCGTCTGGGGCGCGCGGAGTTCGCCGGCCTCGGCCAGCTCAATGAGCGTGGCGTCCGGCATGGTGCTCCAAAGGAAATACGACAGGCGCGCGGCCAGCTCGTGATCATTGAGCGCGCGGCGCTGGCCGGCGGTGGGTTCCACGAGGTACAGAAAATCCGGCGTGGCCAGCACCAGCGCCAGTGTCTCGCGCATGGCGGCCTCAAAGGAATCCGACCGTTTCCGAATCACTCGATACAAGTCAAACATCGCGCCGGATTCCTTCGACGTCACCGGCCGACGATACGCGCGCGTCATGAACCGCTTGATCGCCGTCATCGCCCGCGATTCCTCATTGCCCTCGCCCGGTTTACCGATCAGCGCCACGTGATTGACCGGTGGCCACGCATCAAAAAGCGGTCCTTCAAATTCCACCGCGTTGATCTCGATGACCGGTTGATTGGCAAGGTCCGGATCCGGCGGAGGCGCTTTCTCGCCCTTCTTCGGTTTCTTGGGCTTGCGCTTAATGAAGCCCGAGCCGTCGTCATACTCGTTCGTGATGCGCGCGAGCAGTCCGGGATATTTCGGGTTATGCCCCGGTAACGGAAAATCCTCAATGCGGCCGGTGAACTCAAGCACCTGCGCGCCGGGTTTCACATCGGCCACCACCAAAGTCTCCTGCGGCGCCTGCACGTCCGCGCGCACACCGATCGTGATACGCATGCGCGGCAGCCCGGCGCCCTTTGGTACCTTGGCCGAGGCATGCACGCGCAGACGGAAGGTGCCTTCGCGCGGAAACTCATCGAACTTCGCCAGATACTGCGCGCC
The DNA here is from genome assembly GCA_038145765.1 of Verrucomicrobiales bacterium. GTDB lineage: Bacteria > Verrucomicrobiota > Verrucomicrobiia > Limisphaerales > UBA1100 > UBA1100. The sequence continues at coordinate 19,741 of JAYQQG010000037.1, read as the reverse complement.
GGGCACCACGGTGTTGCCGGTCACCCCTTTCACGCGGCGGATGGGTGAACTTTTCTCCACGCGCGCCTTCACCACCGTGGGCGCGTCGCCTTCCACGATCACCTTGCCCAGCGCCGTGCGGCTGATGGCGAGATAATATTCCAGTTGCTCGGCGGACATCCCGAGGGCGAGGCCGTTGTTTTTGAAACCATCCGGCGAGGCCGGTTCCGGCGGCAGGTCCTTGGCGAAATCCAATTTCACGCCCAGCAGATCGCGCAACGTGTTGGCGTACTCGTAGCGGGTGAGCCGGCGCATCACGCCTTGCCCGCCCGTGCTGCGGCGCGCCTCGGCAGCGGCCTTCAGGCGATGGGTCAGCCAACCGGTCAGAGCCGCCTGTTCCACGGCGGTCAACTGCGGTTCATCCTCCGGCGGCATATCGCCCTGATTCAGCTGGTCCAGCGCATCGTGCCAGCGCTCGGCGGATTGGCCGCGGTCAAAGTTCAGGTCCAGTGTGTCCAGCCGCAGCTTGCCCTTCTGCTTCTCGGCGCCATGACAGCCATAGCAGTACTTTTGCAGGATCGGCCGGATGTCCTTGGCAAACGCCTCATCCGCACGCGCCCATGACGCGAGTGCGCTCAATACCAAAATGGAAATCCATCGATTCACTGGAAAAACCCTACAACACGACGGACCCTTTGCCGATGTAATTCATCTACTGGGGCAACGGTACGTGCGCTTCCTTGACAATCGCCTCAAACTTGCGCACCAGCTCGGGCCGCTTGGCTACCAGATTGTTTTGCTCAAACGGATCAGCCTTAAGATTGAATACCTCCATCGGCTTACCGGCCGCCCGGAAGGCCTTCCAGTCGCCCATGCGTACCGCCTGCGACACGATCACCTGCTTTGCGCCCTTGCAGAATTCGAAGTACAAATACTCATGCGGCCGCTGTTTGGCGCCCTGCCCGCGCAGCGTGGGTACAAAGGAAATGCCGGTGTTCTGCGCCGGCACGGGCTGCCCGACCAGCTCGCAGACCGTCGGCAAAATATCCTGAAACCCGCTGATGTGCGCGGTGGTGCTGCCGGGCGCAATCACGCCGGGCCAGCGCGCCAGCATCGGGGCGCGGATGCCGCCTTCGTGCATGTCGCGCTTGTGTCCGCGCAGGCCGCCGGAGGAATTCCAAAACACCGGATCATGCCCGCCTTCCTTATGCGCGCCGTTGTCGCTGGTGAACATCACGAGCGTGTTGTCATCGACACCCAGTTCGTCGAGCAGCTTGAGCAGCGCGCCGATCTCGTTGTCCAGATGCTCCATCATCGCCGCAAAACCGGCAATCGGGTTGACCACATCCGGACACGGCTCACCGCCCGCGCCGTACTTGCCGATCTTTTTGTCGAACTGTGGAAACACCTTGCGCCATTTTTCGTGCAGGGCCTTCGGCGCATGCATCGCCGCGTGAGGAATGGCCGTGGGGATGTAACAGAAAAACGGCTGCTTCGCCTTCACACTGCCGCGAACAAACGCGCGCGCGTGCTCCATCATCGGCGTGTGTAGGTACGTGCCTTTTTTCAAGGGCAGCTCACGGCCGTTGTGCACGTATGTGTTGGGATAATAAGTGTGCGCGATGGTCTGGCTTTTCCAACCGTAAAACTCATCGAACCCGTGCGCCAACGGATTCGGCGCCCCCTTCAGGTGGGTGTTGCCCAGACCCCATTTACCAAACGCACCCGTGCGGTAGCCAGCCGCCTTGAAGACCTCCGGCAGCACCGTCATTTTTTCGTCCAACGCCGCGCCAGCCTCGCCGCGCAGATTACCGCGTACATAACAGCGTCCCGAGTGCATGCCGGTCATCAACACCGCGCGGCTCGGCGTGCACACGGTGTTGCCCGAGTAATGCGCCGTAAACTTCAGACCCTCCGACGCCAACCGGTCAATGTGCGGCGTCTTCAGTTTCTTTTGTCCGTAACACGACAGGTCGCCATAGCCGAGGTCATCGGCCAGTATGTAAATCACGTTGGGTTTGGGCGCCGCGACGGCAAGCCACGGCAGGCACAGCAGGGTGAGAATCAGTTGCTTCATTTTAAAGATTTCAAATAAGCGACCACGTCACGGATTTCCGTCGGCTTCAGGATCGCTCCCATCGGTGGCACCAGCTTCGGGTTCAGTGCATTCGGATTGGCCGGCGGCTTGCGGAACGGCCGGTCCGGAATATGCCACACCGTCCGCCCGCTCATGATCATGTGGCGCGACGCCGTGCACACGCCGCCCACCCACGCGCCCATCTGGTACGCGCCATCAATCACCATCCCTTCCGCCGCCAGTTTCTCAATCACCGGCGCCTCCAGCTGGCTTTGTTGGTTGTAAAACTTGAAGTCAAACGGCGACTGATCGTCGACGATGATATAAAGAATATTGGGGCGCTTCAGTTTCTGGTCGGCATCCGCCACGATCGACAGGCCGAACGCAGCGACCAATAGGAGTGTGAAATGTTTCATGAGAATCTATTGCGGCAACCGCGCGCGCAACTGTTTGAGCAAGGCCGCGGCTTTATCAGGCTGACTTTCGGCCAGGTTTTTCGTTTCGCCGGCGGGCGTGGTGTGATCGTACAACTCCAGTTCACCGCCGCGATGGGCAATGAGCCGGTGCGTTTCCGTCCGAATGGTCTGTGCGCCGCCGCGATAGGCGAACGCCGGATGCCCCTTGGCTGCGGGATCAGCAAGGATCGGCGTCAGCGATTGGCCGTTCAATCCAGCGGGCAGCTTGAGGCCGGTGAGTTCGCAGATTGTCGGGAAGATATCGAGTGTCTCGACGACTGCCTGCGTGGGTTTGCCGGCGGCAGCCATGTGCGGGACGGTGATAATGAGCGGTGAGTGGAGGGATTCCTCAAAGAGCGCGTGTTTGCCCCAGATGGCGTGCTCGCCCAGATGCCAGCCGTGGTCGCCCCACAGCACGATAATGGTATTGTCGCGCAGCTTGAGCGCATCCAACCGGTCGAGCAAGCGGCCGACCAGCGCGTCGGCGTAGGTCACACAACCGGCGTAATGCTTGCGCACCTCGAGGGCAAACTCGGCGTCGGTGTTGGGGTTCCGCTTCCAGCGATTGTATTTCATGAACTCGCCTGAGCCGTGCCACGTGGTTTTTCCGGCGGGCTTTTGCGGATGCGGCGTGGCGGGCAGCTTGGCGTTGGTGTAATGCTTCATGTATTTGGCCGGCGTGCCGAAGGGCAGGTGTGGGCGAATGATGCCGACCGCGAGCAGGAACGGTTTGTCGTCCTTGGCCAGCGTGTCCATTTGCTTCAACGCCTCGTCGGTGATGAGGCCATCGGGATACGCCGAGTCCGGCCCGTCGAAGGCCTGATACACGTCCATGTCCTTCGCGTTTTTGCGAATCTCGCCATGGGCCAAACCGTGCATTGCGCCACGCGGATGTTCCCATGGCCCGGCAGGCAGCAGGTGCCGCGTCCAGGCGCCGGGCATTTCCGGTTTGGCGTCCTCATCCCAATCACGCCCGCCACGGCCGCCGGGATGATGCGAGACTTTGCCAACCGACACGGTCGTGTAGCCATGTTTGCGAAACCATCCGGGAAAACTTGTGCCCTTAATCTTGTCAAAGTTTTGGAAGAGCGCCCCGTTGTGCGTCGGCCCGTAACGCCCGGTCAGCAGTGTATAGCGCGAGGCCCCACAGGTCGGCGCCTGCACGTAATGCCGATGAAACGCCCGCCCGCGTGCGGCCAAGGCATCGATGTTGGGCGAGTGAATGTATTCGACGCCAAAACTTTTCAGCTCCGGTCGCAAATCATCGATGCAGATCAGCAGGACGTTTGGACGTTGTTCGATGGATTTGGCCAGCGAAGGCAGCGCTAGGAACGCTGACAGCATAAAAATAAAACGCAGCATGGTTTGGCCGATATTGGCAGATGTGCCCCGTGAGTTCAAACGCAGAGCTCGCCTAGTCCACATCCGCCGGGGTGAGGCGCGGGATGTCCTTGGCATCGGGGTGCTGATCCTGGCGACCGTGAACATAGAGGGCGGTCCATTCGGCGAGGCGGCGGCCGAGGAGTTTGCACGATTCCTGAACCTCCGGCTCACGCGGGGCTTTGCAGGCGACGGCACCGTAATGGCCGGTCATTTTTTTGCCGGCGTACTCGGTGACGCCGAAAACGAGGAAGCCGAAATTCATCAGCACGGTGTGGATGGATTGGCAGGCGAGTTCCATACCGCCGCCCCACCCGCCGGCACTGGAAAAGGCACAGGCGATTTTACCGTCCACCTTCATCCACGAGCTGATCATTTCCTCGTCCCAAAAGCGTTTCATCTTCCACGAAAGCACGCCCATGTTGGTGGGACTGCCCACGGCGAGGCCATCACACCATTGCACATCCGCAGCGGTGGCGTCGTCCACATTGAGCACGCGCACCTCGGTCTCCGGCACGAGCGCAGCGCCTTCGCCAACGAGATCGGCCATTTGCTTCACATTGCCGGTGGCGGAATCGAAGAGGACGAGAATTTTGTTCATTTCAACTTCGCCGGATCGAGCATGGCATGTTTCACAGTCTTGCGTTGCCAGGTATAAGTGATGTGGATTTTGCCATCGGCGGCTTGGATGACGGCCGGATACGAATACTCGCCGGGCGCACGCTCGAGGGTGAGGACCGGCTTCCACTTTTTGCCGTCGTTGGAAACGGCAACATTAAGCATGGTGCGGTTGGCGGGGAAAATGATGCCGCGCACAGTGTGGTTGTAGACGATGAGCTGCCGGCCGTCGGCGAGCGTCACGGCATCGGTGCCGGCATTGGGGTTGGGCAATGGACTGGCGGCCATGGGGCTCCACGTTTTGCCGCCGTCCTTTGAGCGGCTGGTGGTCACAACGCGTTGGCGGCTACGGCACATCACCTGCAGATCACCGTTCTTGTGAAACAACACGCTCGGCTGGATGGCGCCGAATTCTTTGCCGTCATTGATGGGGCCGATGACCTGCCACGTTTTGCCGAGGTCGCGCGTGATTTCGAAATGCACGCGCCAGCCGTCGTGCTCGGTGCTGCTCGGGCAAAGGATCGTGCCGTCGGCCAACTGCACGGGTTTGTTTTTCACGGGGCCGAGCAAATGACCCAGCGGCCCTTTGCCAAGCTTGCGGCGGTTGCCCCATGTTTTGCCGCCGTCCTGCGAGGTCAGCAGCACGCCCCACCACGTGCTGGGAGTGGGGCCGACTTTATAAAAGAGCATGAGCGGACCGGTCTTGGGCTGGAACAGCACGGGATTCCAGCAGGGATAATCTTTGTCCTCACCCTCGGCGCCGGTGGCCACCTCCATCGGGACGGTCCAGCGGCCTTTGACCAAACGCGACACGCGGATGCCGACGTCGTTGTGCTTCTCGCGCGTACCGGCAAACCAAGCGGCGACCAAGCCGGTTTTCGTTTCGACAATGGTCGAGGCATGACACTGCGGTGTGGGACGATTCTCCAGCGGATAAATGAAGCCGGACGACAACAAGGCGCCCTGCTCCGGCTGAGCTTTCGGTGGGAGTTCGGCCGCGTGAATCAGGGCGGCGGCACAAAGGAGAGTGTAGATGATTTTCATTTCAGTCGTCTTTTGAGCCAGTTGGAATACTCCGGCCGTTTGATCCATTCGGGAAAGTAGTGTTTGTAGGCATCCACGGTGTTCCAGAAAATGCGCGGCGGCTGCGGACCCACCTCGCCTTCGGGATAATCCTTGCCGGCCACACTGGCGGCGATGGAGCGTCGGGTGTTCACGAGGTCGCGCCGCAACTTGGCAGCCACGGCAGGTTCCTTTTCGTAAAGATTTGTGGTTTCGGCGGCGTCCTTTTCCAGATTGTACAGCTCATAGCGCGTGCCCTTTTTCCCAGGTGACGACAAGAGCTTATATTCATTGGCAATCACCGCCAACCGGTCACGGCTCTGGAAGGGCAATGGCTTGCTACGCCGGGCAGTGTCGCGCGCAAACAACGGCTTCAGGCTCAGGCCGTCCTGCGGTTGGAGCATTGAGGATTTCGGCAGGCCGCACACCTCTGCGATGGTCGGAAAAATATCCACCGCCCCGGCGGGGTATTTGGTAATGCGCGCCTCGCGGATGCCGGCTGGCCACTCGATGACGCACGGAACGCGCAGCCCCCCCTCGTACATGCTGCCCTTGTAACCGCGCAGACCGCCGGTGGTGTCCGGCACGAAACCTGGCAGACCGCCGTTGTCACTGGTGAACCACACGAGCGTGTTATCGGCCACGCCGAGTTCGCGCAGGCCTTTTCGTAGCGTGCCGATGCTACGATCCATGGCGACGAGTTCACCGTAGTGATCCTGCGCCTTGGGCGTGAGCTTGGCAAATGGCCCCTTATCCTCCGGCGCGGCGATCCACGGGCTGTGTGGTGTGCCGTACCAAATGACGGTGAAGAACGGCTGCTTGGCCTTCACTTTGCTGCCGATGAATTTCAACGCCTCATCGACCACCACCTCCGAGGAGTCGCCTTTGTGATCCTCAAATGTACCTTTGCGGCTGAGCAGTGGATCGCGTTCAAAAAAATTCGTGACCGACAGCCATTCGTCGAAGCCGACCTTACCGGGGCTGTGCGAATCGTTTTTGAGAATCGGCACACCCGGCCCGCGCAGGCCGTTGAGGTGCCACTTGCCGAAATGACCCGTGGCGTAACCGGCCTTTTGCATCGCGGTGGCCAACGTCTTCTCCTGACTGCGCAACGCGTAGCCGTGATCAAACACGCCCGTGCGATCATGCGTGCGGCCGGTGAGCACCGTGGCGCGCGTGGGCGAGCAGACCGGGCCGCCGGCATAAAAGCGATCAAACCGCAGCCCCGCCTTGGTCATCGCATCCAGATGCGGCGTCTTGAGCACGGGATGATTGTAGTAACCGGTCTGGCCCCAGCCCTGATCATCGGCCATGACCAGCACCACATTGGGGCGTTCAGCAGCCAGTACGGCACAGCTCAATAGGCAAAACATCAAAAAACGCATGGCGGGAGCGTAAAGGGTGAAGGCAAAAGGAGGAAGGACGAACCGCTTCTCCTTCGCCGTGAATAACTGGCATCTTTCTTCTGTCATAAATGCGCCCGGCGATGTACGGTTTTGCATCACTGAAAGGCGGATGATTATGAGTGTTTCTCGACGCAAATTTCTCAAGGCGGGCAGCGCCACCATGGTACTGCCCTTTCTGCATTCCGTCCCCGAGGCCCGCGCGGCCGCGCCCAAGAAGGGCGAGAAGCCGGACAAGAAAATGGTGATCATGTACATCCCGAACGGGATTGTGCGCCGCCAGTTTTTCCCCGGGGAAGGCAAGGCGGAATTGCCGGGCTTCATCGGCGGATTTAACGCGGACAAGACCAAGAACCAGCGACGGTTCGTCAACAAGCCGGGTATTTACGATCTGGAATGGACGCCGACGATGCAGCCGCTCAAGCCGCACGCCAAGGATATCACGATGATCACCGGCTTGGACCGGACGTTTAAGAACGGGCAGGACGTGCACGCGCAAGGCGCCTCGTGTTATCTCACCAGCCTCTCGCCGGTGCAGGCGCAGGAAGCGGGCATCCGGCATCCGAACGGCCGCACGCTCGATCAGGTGATCGGCGACAAGGTCGGGCACAAGACGGTGCTCAACACACTGGAGATTGGCTGCAACGGGTTCCGCGCACCGAAGGAGCCGATTGAGTTCGACAACATCTCGTGGTACGGCCCCGGAAAAATTGCGCCGTCCATCCGTGATCCGCGCAAGCTTTATGATCGGTTGTTCTCCAAGGACAGCTTCCGCGCGCACGTGGCGGATGTGTCCGACCTTGTGCTGGCCGATGCAAAATCACTCTCGCGCAAACTTTCTTCTGAAGACCGCGTAACGATGGATGAATTCATGACGCTCGTGCGCAACGTCGAGGTGCGCATGGCCAAGCTCGAGAAGCTGCTGGCTGACGCAGACATCAAGGTGCCCAAGGAGGAAATCCTGCCGCGCGGCGAATACATCCGTTTGCAGGCCGACCTCATGTTGCTGGCCTTCCAGATGGGTATCACGAACATTTGCACCTTCATGATCGGGCCGGAGCGCTGGGATGCCACGCTCATGTACGAGGGCGTGTTCGACAAGCCCGTGCAACATCACAACATGACGCACAACCAAAAGGGCAACGGCTACCTCGAGCTGGCGAAGATCGATACCTTCCACATGCAGCAGTATGCCTACATGATCCAGCGCATGAAGGAGATCAAGGAATCCGACGGCAGCTCCATGCTGGACAACTCACTGATCAGCTACGGCGCGGCGTTGGGCGATGGTGCCACGCACCAGTTCTACGATCTGCCCATGGTTGTGGCCGGCGGTGCGCAGGGCCAGATCAAGCAAGGCCGGTTCATCCGGATGAAGAGCGGCACGCTCAACTCCAACCTCTGGCTCACCATGGCCAACCTCATGGGCGTGGAGCTGGAATCCTACGCCGACAGCCACGGGGTGATCTCCGAACTGTGGGCGTGACCGCCAGAAGGATGACGATGCGTACGCTGAGCATTCTGCTTTTCGCATTCGCATGGCTGCCCGCCAATGCCGCCGATGATTTCCGGCAAAAGCTGCAGCCGGTGTTTGCCAAGCATTGTGTGAAATGCCATGGCGGCGACAAGGTGAAGGGCAAGGTCAACCTCAAGGAGATCGACACAACCGCGAAATTCCTCGCCAAGCCGGCGCTGATTAAGGAACTCATCGACGTGCTCGATGCCGGCGATATGCCGCCCGAGGACGAGCCGCCCCTCCCGCCCGCCGCCCGCGTGGAAATGCTCACCACGCTTAAGGCGCAGCTGCGCACGGCGGCAACCGGTCAGGTGGCCAAGCCCAACCCGCCGCGACGCCTGAACCGGTTCCAATACAACTACACCGTGCGCGATTTGTTCCGGCTGAACCGCGATGTGTTTGCGCTGTCGGAAAAGCTGATGACGCGAGAGACGATTTACCTTAATGCGCCCAAAGTGCCCGATCGCGTCAACGTCCGCTCGCTCGCGCTCAATCCCGCCGCCGGGCTGCGCGAAGTGCGACCGTTCCCGCAGGACCTCCGCGCCTCGCACGGGTTCGATAATCAGGCCAATCAACTGACGCTATCACCGCTACTCTTCGATGCCTTCCTGCGCCTGAGCGTGTCCGTGGTGGAAAGCCCGGACTTCAACGAAAACACCGTCGGCATTTGGAACACCTTTTTCAAGGCACCGGCCGCTGACGCCGATGTGCCGGCTGAGACGCGTCAACGCATTGCCGACTTTTTACAACGCGCCTTCCGCGGACCGGTGGAAAAAGCCACCATCGACCGTTACACCGCCTACGCGCTGGCCAAGCTGAAGCAGGAGATGCCCTACCCGGCGGTAATGAAAAAGGTCGCCTCCGCCGCGCTTTCTTCGCCGATGTTTTTGTTTCACTACCACACCACCGATCCCAAGCTCGCCGAATATGCGCTGGCCTCGCGCCTGTCGTTTTTCCTCTGGGCCAGTGGGCCGGATTCCGAATTGCTCGAGCTGGCCGGCAAAGGCGAACTCGCCAAGCCCGAGGTACTCACCAAAACGGTCGACCGCATGCTCGCCGATCCGAAGGTGGAACGGTTTCTCGACAGTTTCCCGTCGCAATGGATGCAGCTCGAAAATATCCTCGCCGCCACGCCCAACCCCCAGCAGCACCGCTATTTCTCGTTGGACAAAACGCACCCGGCCAGTCTGCAGATGCTCGTCGAGCCGCTGCTGCTGTTCGATACGGTGTTCGTTGAGAACCGCCCGATCACTGAGCTGATCCAACCGGCGTTCAGTTATCGCAGTGATTTTTTGAACGACTGGTACAGCAGCGACTTCAAGCCGGAGCTGCCGGATGTGTCCGACATGGTGGCCGCCAATCGCGAGATCGATGAACGCAAACGCGGCTTGGAGGAACTGATCAAGACCACCGAGGCCGATATCACCAAACTCATTGACCCCATTCGCGAGCGACTGCTTGAGGAGCGCAAAAAAAAAACCGCCAACCAAAAACCGGTCGATCTCAAGCCGTACGCCGCTTGGGAATTTGACGGCAACCTCAAGAGTTCCGTCGGCAATCTCCCGCTCAAACCCAGCGGCAAGGTCACCTTCAAGGACGGCCAAGCCGTGCTCAACCGCGCCTTTCTCGAGAGCCCCAAGTTGCCCATCGATTTAAAAGCCAAAACGCTGGAGGTATGGTTTTCCACCCCCAACCTCGACCAGCGCGGCGGCGGCGTGATGGGCACGCAGGGTCCGGGCGATTTCTTCGACACCATCGTGCTGGGCGAACGCAAGAACCGTCACTGGATTTCCGGCAGCAACGGCTTCGCGCGCACGCTGGATTTCCCCGATTCCACACCCGAGACCGCCGTCAACCAACTCATTCATCTCGCGATGGTTTATCTCGAGGACGGCACGACCCTGTGCTACCGCAACGGCGTGCCGTACGGCAAACCCTTCCGCCGCGACCGCGCCACCTTTCCGAAAAACCAAACCTCCATCATCTTCGGCCTGCGGCACAAACCCGCCGGCGGCAATCGTTTCCTGAATGTTTCCATCGACAAGGCGCGCCTGTACAACCGCGCGCTCACTGCCGAGGAAGTGGCCGCCTCCGCATCGGGCAACAACCTGTTTATCACCGAGGCCGACGCGTTGCAGGCGATGAACGCGGACCAGAAGAAACAGCACGCCGCCATGAACGCCACGCTCAAGCAGGCCCGCGAAATCCTGCAAAAACTGCCGCCCAAAAAGGATGTCGGCAAAGTGCAACAGGCCGCGCGGCAACAGTTCGATAATCAGGTGCGCAACAAGCTGCGTGGAAAAACGTTCACCCGCCAGCCCATCGATAACCCGCGCTACGGCGGCATCATCACCAGCGCCGCCATGCTCAGCATGAACAATGGCACCCACCGCACCCATCCCATCGCCCGCGGCGCGTGGATCATTGAGGTGATCTTCAACGATCCGCCCCCTCCGCCGCCCAATGATGTCCCGCCGCTCAACGAGGATGCCGGCCCCACGAATCTCACTATCCGCGAAAAGTTCGCCAAGCACCGCGAGAACGCCGACTGCGCCGGCTGCCATTCGCGGCTCGATCCGCTGGGCTTTGCCATGGAGAATTTCGACATCACCGGCCGTTGGCGTGACAAATATCGCAATGGCCGCGACGTGGATGCCAGTGGCACCCTCCTGCGCAAATATCCCTTTGCCGATCCCGTGAAGTTCAAGCAATCCATTGTCACCGAAGACAAGCGCTTTGCGAAGGCTTTCACCGCCCATCTCCTCCGATTTGCTCTTGCCCGCGAACTGACGCCGGCTGATGCCCTGACTGTCGATCAAATCACCCAAGCCACTGCCGGCGAACAGTTCAAACTCCGCCCCATCCTCCGCGAAGTCATCCGCAGTAAGCCGTTTCAAGGGCGGTAGGGCCGCGCGCACGGAGAGAGCTCCTTGCCATCGCAGTCAATTCATTCAATTCCCTTGCCCGCAATCCGACCGCGCCCCGCGCGAATCACAAGCCCGCCCCGACCAACACCGCAAGCCCGCCACCAGCGACAAGCACACATACGGTCAACGCGACCGCAACCTCGCCGCTGAAGTTGATGCCCTGCGTCGCGAAGTTCAGGCCCTGAAGCGCACCCTCGAAGCCCTCCGCCGCGAGCGCTAAAACAACGATTCACCCCAAGCCCCCGGACAACCGGGGGCTTTTTTTGTCTACTCCATCTCGGCCAACGCGTTGGCGAAGGCTTGGCCGATTTGGGTGAGGATTTTGGCGGAGCCGAGGTAGTGGTAGGCGGCGTTGGAGACGCCCACCTCCAAAATGCGTTGTTCTTCCTTGGTGAAGAGCTTGGCGGTGAACTCGGCGATGGCTTGATCGCGTTGGGCGCGGGTGAGGGTTTGATCCTTGGAGAGTTCGCGGCGTTTGGCGTTGATCTGGCCGCGGCGGGCAACCAGCTCGGAGAGTTGGCCGTCCCAATAGTTTTCTGCGAACACCGCCGTGACGTTGCCCTTGAATTCCGGCAGCTTGGCCGGCGCGGCCATGGCCTTGCGGAATTCGCCGTGGATACCGGCGTAGCGTTTTTGGTCGGGAGTGTATTTGGCGATCGGTCCGCCGGCGCCCATCACCCCGATGACGAAGGGTAGCTTGGGCGCCTTCAAATCCTTGCGCACATCGCGGATGAAGTGCGCGAGGTTTTTGCTGTACGCATCGTAACTGCCCGGCTGTCCGCGCATGGGATAGGTGCCGCCATCGACCATGTCGTTCCAGCCCTGAAACCAGACCATGCCCGCCAGCTCAAAACCGGCCTTGGCATTGTACGCAGGATACACGCGCTTGATGTCGCCGAGCACTTTGCGGGTGTGTTCGAGCATCAACCGGTAATACACGCCGGTGCGCTCGGCCCGTTTCTTGCGTTCCTCGGCAAGGTCTTGGCCGCGTTTTTTGAAATTCTCGATTTGTCCCTCGTTAAATTGATACGGCCCGGCGCTGGGCGAACGGAAATCCGTGTTCAACGATTTGCCGCCCCACGAGGTTTTGATGATCAGGATCGGCTCGCCGACATGTTGCTGCATGGTGATGCCAAAGGTCAGCTCCGGCCCAATCTTCGGCTCGCGCCCGCCCGCACCGTAGCCGACGGTGAGCTGCCCTTCCTTCACGCCGGATTCTTGCGAGGTATCGATAGACGAAATCCAAATCCGGTCATGCACCTTGGCCGTGCCATCAGCATTCTGGATCGCTTTCAGCAACGGCTTCGTTTTCGGGTCCATCCCCAAGTGCGCCAATGTCCGCTCCGCCGCGTGGCCCTGCATGTTGGATTGGCCGACCAGCAGATAAACCTTCAGCGGCTTGGCCGACAACGAAAACGAAACGCCCAATAGGGCCACGAGGGTGAACAGGTTTGATTTCATGGTTTGGGTAAATTCACCGGCACAACGCCGAGGTCTTTGCGGAGAATCTCGCGCAGCGGCGGATGGATGGGTTTGCGGTCGAAGAAAAAGGGATCGGCACCGTGGCCGGCCGGCTTGTTCATGTCGATCAGCCCCTTGACGAAGGTGTACATGTCGTTGGTGGGAATGCCGTGTTTGGCCATCACCTTGGCGGCGAGGGCGTTGTACTCAATCTCCGCGCCCTTCTCGAAAACGTTGGTGCTGGAATGGCGAATGGGCGTGGTGCTGGCCCAGACGAGCTTGGCGCCGGTGGCCTTGAGGCGGGCGACGAGGGCGTGGAGATTCTTTTCGTATTGCCCGGGTGTCGTGGTGCGGATGCCACCGGCATGACGGGGCATCACGCGAAAGGCTTTCACGCCGGGGACGCGGTGAATCAAGTCGCCCAACCCGCAATTGAAGTGGATGAGATCCCATTGCCCTTCGCCGAGTTGTTGATCGAGCAATTCCAAGGCGGTGGCGGAGTTCCACACCACCCCGGGCTCCAGTCGCGGATAATGAATCTCCGCTTTCCCCTTGAGTTCCTTGTTCAGGTCCGCAGCCGGCTGCTGATAGATTTGATCGCCCAAGATGAGTACGCGCGGCAGGGGTTTTTCGGCAGCGTTCAAAGGGCCAACCAGATAGAACGCCAGCAAACCGGCGATGGCACCGAGGCTTCGCATCCTTAAGCCTGCGCTTCGGCCAGGGGGCCGGTGCTGTCGGCGAAGGCTTTCACCGGCACGTCCACGGCGTGGAGCATGGAGACGAAGAGGTTGGCCAGCGGCACTTTCTTGTCGCCCTCAAAGGAATGCAGGTGACCGTGCTTGAGGCCAAGCCGGTTGCCGCCGGCGAGGTGGATGGGATAGTTCTTGGTGCTGTGTGAGGCGTGCGGATGAGCCGAGCCCCAAAGCACGACCGTGCGGTCAAGCATGTTGGCGCCGGCTTCTGGCGTGTCCTTGAGGCGTTGCAGGAAATAGGCGTGCTGCTCGGCCCGCCAGCGATCCCATTGGCCGGAATAATCGACAGGCCGCTTGTGGGCGATGTCGTGCGTGGCGCCCTTGTAACCGAGCACGTAAGTGGCATAATTCCAGAGTTCGCTTTGTGAGGAATTTTCACTCTCCAGCATCAAGGAAGCAAAGCGGGTGGTATCAGTCTGAAACGCCAGATACACGAGGTCGTACATGCAACGGATGTATTCCTTGGGATCCTTGTGCGAGGCGTCAAGATTCAGCCCCTTGGTATCGATCTCCGGCAGCGGCTCGTGCGTCCATTTGCTGGTGCGTTCGACGCGTTGCTCCAGCGCCCGGATGGATTCCAGGTACTCCTCCACCTTACCCTGATCCTCGTGACCGAGTCGGCCCTTGAGGCTGCGGCTTTGGTCCATCAACAAATCGAGAATGCTGGCCTCGCGCTTGAGCCCGGCGCGCACCTGTTCGACGCCTTTGCCGGCGTAGGGATTGAACAGCCGGTTGAAAATCTCTTGCGGCTTGTGCATCGAGGGAATCGGCCGGCCGGGTCCGCGATGGGAAAGGGTCTTGCTGCGTCCGTAGGAACCCGTGCCGCCCTCGGTGCCCAGCACCATAGAGGCGAAACGCGTCTCATGTCCGTGGGCGTTGGCGGCGACTTGATCAATGGAAATGCTGTTGGTCTTCTGGCGGCCCACCATGTCCGCGCCCGTGGCGAAGACGTCGCCCGAGCTGTGCCCGCCCAGGCTCCAGCCACCAGCGTGATCCAGCCCGCAGTAGTAGCTCACGTAATCCTTCAGCGGCTCAAACGGTTTGGCGGACTGGTTGAAGGTCAGCGGGCCCGCGTCGCGGCAGGGCCACCAGCTCCAATCGTGGTGCGGCTTATTCGGGTCGGGGATACCGTTCCCGCCGTTGGGCATGTAGGCACCGTAGGAAAAATAGCTCACCAACATCCGCTTCGGAAGCGCCTTCGCGGGCGCCGCCCAGCTCATGCCATTGAGGAACGGCAGGGCCAGCGCGATGCCGCCGCCCTTGAGCATTTCACGTCGGTTCAGATGCCAGCTTTTAGGTTTCATGGTGTGTCGGTTTTACTCTTTCGCCGTTCCCTTGAACAAAGGACTTTGGCAGATGGTGAGGATCATGTCGAGCAGTCGGTGCTCGTTGGCGGCGGACTGCTTGAGCAGTTCGTCCACCGCAAAGCGGTCGCGCGTCGTCAGCTCCCGGCCAAGGCCGTAGGTGAGCAGGCGGCGTAGAATGTTTTCGGCGACATCCTCCCCGCGATGCTTCAGCAGGTACGCCTTCAGCTCCGGCATACCGCTGACCTCGGGCCCGTTCGGCACGCGGGCGGCGGCCTCGACCTTCTCGGTGTTGACGGTCTTCAGGTAGGCGGCATAGCCGGCGAGGTCGCCGTGGGTTTGCAGGTTGAAACCGCTGACCCGCGCGCCTTCCTTCGGCACGAGCGGCTGGTATTTGCCGATGGCGTTGTAATGCTCGAAGGGAATGCCCCAGGGATCGAGCCGGGCGTGGCAATCGTTGCAGCTTTCCTTACGGCGATGCTTGGCGAGGAGATCCTTGATGGTGAGCGCCTTCTCGGCGGATTCGCCGGCGGTATCGGTGAGCGCAGGCACATCGGCGGGCGGTTCAGCGACGTGATCGCCGAGGATGGCTTCGCGCAACCACACGGCGCGGTAGATCGGATGCGGCGCCGAGCCCGTGCCGTTGCCAATCAGCATCGAGCCGTGCGTGAGCAGGCCGCCGAGCCGATGCTCCGGCTTCAAGGGCACGGCCCGAAAATGGTTTCCCTCGACGCCCGGCACGCCATAGTGCGCGGCCAACGGCTGGTTCACCCAGGCGAAGTCCGACTCCACCACGTTGGCCGCCCCGGCATTGCGGCGGATCAACTCGGCCACAAAGCCGGCCGTCTCATCCAGCATGTAGTCGCGGATGGTGGGCCGATACGGCTGCTCCGTGCCCCGGCGTTCGCCGGCGGACACGTAATAGAGAAAGCGCGGGAAGAGCTGTTGGTTGATCGGCACCGTCTTCATCTTGGCGAGGCTCAACCACTGCATCGTGAAGTTGCGGACGAAATCCTTGGCCCGCGCATCGGCCAACAGACGGCGCGTTTGCTGGTCCAACACCTTTGGTTCCTCCAAGCGTCCTTCCCCGGCCAGCTTCAGCAATTCGGCGTCCGGCATGGAGCCCCAGAGGAAATACGACAACCGCGAGGCGAGCTCGTACGGACGCGCTGTCACCTCGCCGTCAGCCACGGTGTGGTAGAGGAACTGCGGCGAGATCAGCACCATCGCCAGCGTCTCCCGCATGGCGGCCTCCATGGTTTTCAGCTCGGGCTGCACCAGTTTGTAGATTTGGGCGAAGCGATCGACTTCCGCCTTGGAGGCCGGCCGCCGAAAGGCCCGCGAGGCGAAGCGTCGGATGACCTCCCGCACGTAAGCCTCGGGATTCTCCTCGCGCAGGGGCGAGGCAAACAGGATGCGCGTGTGATGTTCCGGAGGCCAGACGTCAACGACGGGCGCCTCGAACTCCATCCAGTTGATCACGATGCGCGGCATGGTGAGGTTGCGGTTGCCGTCGTTGAGCGTGCCGTCGTCGTACAGCACCTGCGGCGTGATGACGCGACTGTCCGGCTGTTGCCTGCCGCGCACGACCCGTCCGCGTTCCATCGGAAAGTTTTCGATGCGGCCGCGAAACTCATACACCTTCGGCTCGTCGACGTTGTTCGCCACGTAAGCGTCGCCCACCGGTTCCACGCGCTGGGTGGCGCTATTGATCTGGATGGTCTGGCCCAGGATCAACCGCAATGGCGCGCCCTTCACGCCCGGCGGCAGGATCGCCGAAGCCTGCACGCGGATGACGAACTCGCCCGTGTCCGGGAAGCTATTCAGCCCCATGCCGTGCGCCGGTGAGTGACGGCGGTTGCCCCACACGCCAACCTCGTCCACGCCGATGCCGCGGTCCAGCCCGTGCGGCTGCCACTCGCGCCGAGCCTGGTGCACCTCCGGTTTGGCGGAATCGACAATGGCGCTCGCCATCACCTTGCGGGCGTTCTCGAAATAGCGATCCACCTGCTCCGGTCCCAGCAACATGAACTCGGCGGTGTTGTTGAAATGATACGGCTTCTCCGGATCCTTGGGTAGGTTGTCCGTCAACTTGAGCCGAAAGCCGATCAAGTCGCGGATCGTGTTCTCGTACTCGAAATTGGTCAGGCGGCGGGCCTGCGGCGCCACGGAAACCTCCTTGGCCTGCGCCACCGCCTTGCGTAACTCCGCCTCAATCCACTGCGTCACCGCCGCCACCTCCGCCTTGGCCGGCCGCGATTTCTCCTCCTCCGGTGGCATCTCGCCCGCCTTCAACACGTCGAGAATCAATTCCCAACGCTCCAGCATCTTTCCGCCGGCCAAATCGCCATCGAGATTATGCAACGTCACCTTGCCCTTGGCCTTCTCCGGCCCGTGACACTTCACGCAATTGGCCTTGAAGAAAACCGACACCACGGAATCAAACCCGGCCTTGCCCGCCGGCGCAGCTGGCAAAGGCAGGCCACAACCCCACAAAAATAGGATGACAAATAAACGGCCCATCATTATTTCGTCTTGGCGGTTGCGTGTTTGATGAGGAAATCCACCAAGGCCTGGCTTTGGAACCAGCCTACCCACATGTTATGGCCCTGACCTTTGACCACCTCCAGCGTCATGGGACCGCCAAGCGCGTCGTAGCGCTGCTTGATGACGGCGGAGTTTTTATCCAACGGCACAACGCGATCCATGTTGCCGTGGATGTGAAAGATCGGCACCTTCGCCTTGGCCAAGGGTGCGAGACGGTCGATGGGATTGTGCTTGGCTAACTGGGCCTGCAACTGCTCGGCGGTCAAACCATACGCCCGACAAGCCCGTGGCAGTCCCGGATAGCTGGCGATGTTGCACACGGGATAAATGCCGGTGATGCAGCGCACCTTGTCCGGATTCTCCGCCGCCCAACTGTAAAGCATCAAGCCGCCCCGGCTGCGCGCCAGCAAACAAGCCTGCTTAGCCAAGCCGCGCTTCTCCACGAGGTGCCGGTGCAACGCCGAGTAGGTCGCCCGCCCCTTCGGGCTGCCGTAGGATTCACCCACATCAATGCCTGCGATGGCTATGCCTGCTTTGAGGAAGCGCTCGAACATCCACTTCTCCGCCCCACCCGGCAACCCGCGCAACGTTGGCGCATACCAAACCCACGGCATGGATCCCGTGTCCGATTTGATGTCAGGCTGAATGAGGAAAGCCGTTTGCCCCTCAATGGCAAAGACCTCACCGGGGAAAGGGAGTTGCTTCTTGGGTTGAGCCGCGCTGGCCAAACAGGTGATCGCGAACATTCCCAAGAGGATCGCAAGCTGCTGGCTGGGTTTGCTCACGGTTAACTTTGAAACTGCTTGATTGGCCCCGTTTGCCCGTGGCCGAACTTTGTGAGGCCGGTGTCGAGGGCGCCGTAGTGCTCGATGGGGTTGCCGTAGGCATTGAGCAGCGTGGTGTAGAAATTGCCGAGCGTACTGTGGCCGGGCTGGCCGTAGTTGGGAAGGCGGATGTAGCGGCGGCGCAGGTCCACACGGGCGTTGTTGCCGGAGAGGATGATGAACGGATATTCCCAGCCGTGGCTGTGATGGGTTTCGCCACCGTCGGGAAAGTAAAAGAGCATCGTGTTATCGAACATCGTGCCGTCGCCCTCGGGCACGCTCTTGAGGCGTTGGACGATGCGATCAACGACCTTCATGTGGTGCGTGCGCGCCAGCTCGCGAATGGTCTCCGCCGAAAGGCCGCGGATGCTTTTGTTGTGGCCGACATCGTGCATGTTCACCTTCTCACCCTCGATGCCCGGAAGACCGGTGTAACGGTGGCCGAGTTCGTCGACGGTAAAGGCAACGACATTGGTGAGGCCGGAAATCAACGCGCCCAGCAGCACCTCGCTGTGGCCGATCTGGCGGTCGAGGGTGTTGACGGCGGGATCGAGATATTTGTCGTCCAACTTGGGAACGTGTTTGCGGATGACATCCGCCATCGCGTCGATCTTGCGGTTGCGCTCGCGAATGGCCTCCACGGAGTCGGCGTAATTCTGCACCTTCGCCTTTTCGATGCCCGCCAGCGGATTGGCGATGGCGCCTTCGTTGCCGGCAATGAACTCGAGCACCTTGCGGTCCAGCTGATATTGCGTGCGCGCCTTGGGATCGGTCGACACGGACTTGAACAACTCCTGCAACGCGATGCGCGGCGAGCCGAAGGCGTAGTTGGGCTGTTGCGGTCCGCGAGCGGAAAAGCCGGTGGACACGCCGTCGAGGCTGCCGCGGGCATTGCCGCCGCCGAGCGGAAAACAGGCCAGTTCAATGTGGCCGGCGGGCGACGGAAACAGCTTGGCCAATTCAAAATCGACCGTGGCCCACTTGATGGAACTGAGACGTTCATTGGCCTTGAACACGCCCAGCGCCGAGCACCACGAATGATGGCCGGTCGTGCACATCTTGCCAGAGAGGCCCTGCAGGATGGTGAGATTTTCGCGATGCGCCGCCAGCGGCCCGAGCCACTTGGGCAGATCGTGCCCATCGAGATCCACATCGATCGCCTCCTTGCGTTTCTCGCGCTCCATGGTTTTGGCATCGAAACTGGGCGGCACACAAACCCGTGGCCACAGGCCATTGCCGCGGTGCATGAATATAAATCGGGTCGGCGGCTTGCCCGGCGCCGCCATGAGTTGCGGCGCATTCATCGCCGCCAGCGCCCCGGCGCTCAACAACGATTGCTTCAGAAAATCTCGGCGTGTGTTCATGGCTTCTCCTTGTCCAATTTACGATAACGGAAAGAGTCTGAAGTTAAAAGCGAAACGATAACGGCCTTGAAA
>JAYQQG010000036.1:17571-26520 GCA_038145765.1 Verrucomicrobiales bacterium | reverse complement strand
CGATGGCACTTCGAAAATTATTCAAGCACGTCCCACACTTCAGGAGTCTGGCGCTCAATCAATTTCTTGGCCGAACGCACCGTGTGCACGTACCCCAGTTCTTTGAGGCGGCGAATAATAAACGGTTCGAAGAGCACCAGCGCCATTTTCTTGGGCAGACCACATTGGTTCAGCTTCAGTTCCGGACCGATCACAATGACCGAACGGCCGGAGTAATCTACGCGTTTGCCGAGCAGGTTCTGGCGGAACCGACCGCCTTTACCCTTGAGCATGTCAGACAGCGATTTGAGTGCGCGATTACCGGCACCGGTCACGGCGCGGCCGTGGCGGCCATTGTCGAACAAGGCGTCCACCGCCTCCTGCAGCATCCGTTTCTCGTTGCGAATGATGACCTCTGGGGTCTTCAACTGCATGAGGTTTTTGAGACGGTTGTTGCGGTTAATGACACGACGATAAAGGTCGTTCAAATCGGAGGTCGCAAAGCGCCCCCCTTCAAGCGGCACCAGTGGACGCAGGTCCGGCGGAATGACCGGCAACACGCTGAGGATCATCCATTCCGGGCGTGACGCAGATTCTTTAAAGCCGTTGAAGA
Source organism: Verrucomicrobiales bacterium (assembly GCA_038145765.1). Lineage (GTDB taxonomy): Bacteria > Verrucomicrobiota > Verrucomicrobiia > Limisphaerales > UBA1100 > UBA1100. The sequence continues at coordinate 25,928 of JAYQQG010000036.1, read as the reverse complement.
GCTTGATGCGCTTGGCCAGCTTCTTGCGAATCTGCTTGCTGCGTGTCTTGGTCATGGCCTCGTGCAGTTCGTCGATGCCTTGATCCAAATCAATTTTCTCCAGAGCCTTATACACCGCTTCCGCACCCATTTTGGCAACGAACGCTCCCCCTTCATCCAGGTCATCATTCGGCCCGTATGTCTCCACGGCCTCGCGCATTTCCGCCTCGGTGAGGAGTTGGTTGCGCTCCAGCGGCGTGTCGCCCGGATCGATCACAAGATAATCCTCGTAGTAAATCACCCGCTCGAGGTGGCGGCCGGTCATGTCCAGCATCAGGCCCAACCGCGAAGGCATGCATTTGAAGAACCAAATATGACTGCACGGCACGGCGAGCTCGATGTGGCCCATCCGCTCGCGGCGCACACGGGCGAGGGTCACTTCCACACCGCAGCGGTCACAGACGACACCCTTGTACTTGATGCGCTTGTATTTGCCGCAGGAACATTCCCAGTCCTTCACAGGACCAAAAATCCGTTCACAGAAGAGACCGCCCTTCTCGGGCTTAAAGGTCCGGTAGTTGATGGTCTCGGGGTTCTTGACCTCACCCTTGGACCACCGCCGGATGGTGTCCGGCGAGGCCACGGAGACCTGCACATAATCCACGAGGTTAACGCGCTCGAGTCCGAGCAATTCGCGGGCTGAATCGGTGCTGCTCATTATAATAAATCCTTTCGGGTTGCTGTCGTTTAGCTAGCGAGGGCGGCGAGAGTGTCATCGGCTTCGGAGCTGCTTTCCGAGGGGTTGGTGTAACCCACCTTGACCTCTAAACCGAGTGATTCCATTTCTTTCACAAGCACGTTGAAGGATTCGGGGATGCCGGCGTCCAGCGTGTTGTCGCCCTTCACGATGTTTTCGTAAATGCGGGTACGCCCCTGCACGTCGTCTGACTTCACGGTCAGCAATTCCTGCAGGGTATAGGCGGCGCCATAAGCTTCCATGGCCCACACCTCCATCTCGCCAAAGCGTTGTCCCCCGTACTGGGCCTTCCCCCCCAACGGCTGCTGGGTTACGAGGCTGTACGGGCCGACTGCCCGGGCGTGAATCTTGTCGGCCACCAGGTGGCCCAGCTTCAACATGTAAATGTAGCCGACCACAATTTCCTGGTCGAATCGTTCGCCGGTTTGGCCATCGTACAAATAAGCCTTACCGTTTTCGCCTACCAAGGGATCGCCCACTTGCTCAATGTTTTGGTCGACTGCTTGCTGCAGGTATTCGCGGACATTTTTCTCGCTAATCCCATCAAAGATCGGCGTGGCGTAGTGCAGGCCAAGTATCTTGGCGGCCCAGCCCAAGTGCGTCTCGAGCAACTGACCGACGTTCATTCGACTGGGCACACCCAGCGGGTTCAGGCAGATGTCAACCGGGGTTCCGTCTTTCAGGAACGGCATGTCTTCTTCCGGCACAATCTTCGCAACCACTCCCTTGTTACCGTGACGGCCGGCCATCTTGTCCCCCACAGAGAGCTTACGTTTGGAGGCGACGTAGATCTTCACATTCTTCACCACACCCACTTCGCCTTCATCACCGGCCTCCACGCGTTGCAGTTCATCATCATGCGCCATCTGGAGGTCGTCGAACCGTTTCCGGAAGGCGTCGAGGATTTCGTTGATCTTGTTGCGGATCGGCGAGGGATCAATCTCGATCTTATCGTAGCTCACTGCGAGCTTGCGCAGGAGTGTCTTGGTGATCTTGCGGTTGGACGGGATGATAATCTCGCCGGTCTCGCTGTTCACCACATCCAACGGAATTTTTTCGCCGAGCAGAATGTTCGCCAGAGCTTCAGTCAGTTGCTCATGCAATTCATTGAGCTTCTTCTTGTACTCATCAGCCACCTGCTTCTCACCCTTCTTGGCTGCCGATGCGGCCGCCTTGGTGGTCTTCTCTTCCTTGGCGGAGACCTTCACATCCATGACAATGCCGGTTGTGCCGCTGGGAACCCGCAGGGAGGTGTCCTTCACGTCCGCTGCTTTTTCGCCGAAGATGGCGCGCAGCAGGCGTTCTTCCGGAGCCAGCTCGGTCTCGCTCTTAGGCGTGATTTTACCCACGAGAATATCACCGGGCTTCACCTCGGCACCCACGCGGATCACCCCATCAGGGCCCAGATCCGCCAAGGCTTCCTCGCCGACATTCGGAATATCGCGCGTAATCTCTTCCGGACCGAGCTTGGTATCCCGTGCAGCCACTTCGTATTCGGAGATGTGCACCGAAGTAAATACGTCATCCTTCACGATTCGCCGCGAGATGGTGATGGCGTCTTCAAAGTTGTAACCGTTCCACGGCATGAACGCCACGAGCACGTTTTTACCCAATGCCAGTTCGCCCTGATCCGTAGACGGGCCGTCAGCAATGACTTGACCTTTCTTCACCGCATCGCCGCGGTTAACCAAGGGTTTCTGGTTAATACATGTGGAGGCATTAGAGCGCTGGAATTTGCGCATCTCGTAGACCCACATGCCCGCCTCGGGATCATGCTTGAACTTGCGCTTACCCTCGGGCATTTCGCCGTCCTTGGTGATCACGATACGATCCCCACTCACCGAGGCAACTTTGCCGCCGACTTCGGTCTTTACCACCGCACAAGAATCCTGCGCGATGCGGGCTTCCATACCCGTAGCCACAAACGGCGCCTCGGCTTCCAGTAATGGTACGGCTTGGCGCTGCATGTTCGAGCCCATGAGCGCGCGGTTCGCGTCATCGTGCTCAAGGAAAGGAATGATGGCGGCTGCCACGGACACCAGCTGTTTGGGGCTCACGTCCATGTAATCCACCTCAGTAGGGGGCACATCAATAAAGTCACCCTTACGCCGACAGGTCACCCGATCGGTCTGGAACACACCTTTGTCATCAATCGGAGCGTTCGCCTGGGCAACGATGTATTTTTCTTCAGCATCAGCCGTAAGGTAATCGATTTTTTCGGAGACCTTCCCCTTCACCACCTTGCGGTAAGGGGTCTCGATAAACCCAAAATCATTCACCCGGGCAAAGGTTGCCAAGGAGGCAATCAAACCAATGTTGGGTCCTTCCGGCGTTTCGATCGGGCAGATCCGGCCGTAGTGAGAGGGGTGCACGTCACGCACCTCAAAGCCGGCGCGTTCACGGGACAAACCACCCGGGCCGAGTGCCGACAGGCGCCGCTTGTGCGTGGTCTCCGCCAGCGGATTGATCTGATCCATGAACTGGCTGAGCTGGCTGCGCCCAAAGAAATCACGGATCACCGCGCTCAAGGCCTTGGGATTCACCAGCTTGGTCGGCGTCATGGTGTCGGTTTCCTGATCGAACAACGTCATGCGTTCTTTCACCAATCGCTCGGTGCGAGCCAAGCCCACACGGCATTGGTTGGCAACCAGCTCACCCACGGTCCGCACACGGCGCGAGCCCAAGTGATCGATATCGTCCAGCACCCCCTCGCCCATCTTGAGCTTGAGCAGATAGCGGGTGGCTTCGGCCAAGTCATCCTTGGTCAGTGTGCGGGATTCATCCGGATCATTGAAATCCAGTTTCTGACAAATCTTGTAACGGCCTACCCGGCCCAAATCATAACGTTTGGGATCAAAGAACAGGCGCTTGAGCAACGCACGGCTGTTGGCCACGGTGGGCGGATCGCCCGGACGCAGACGGCCATAAATTTCCTTGAGAGCCTCCTCCTCGTTGTGCGTGGGATCTTTCCGCATGCACTTGATAATGAGTCCTTCGTCACAGGAAATATCCACTACACTCACCTTGGTCGTGCCGGTGGTGGCAATCTGTTTGAGGACCGCGCGGGACAGCGGCTCAAAGGCGCGGGCCACGATCACGTTTTTCTCTTCATCCTCAATATCCTCAGTCAACACGAGGTTGGCAAGGTTGTCGTGCTTTCCCACTTTCTTGAGACTCATCTCCTCGATGTCATAAAACATCTCGAGAATCTCGCGGTCCGTGCCCTTGGAACCATCGTCCTTTAAGAAACACAAAGCCCGGAAAAATGTGGTGATCAAAAATTTGCGCCGACGTTTCTTTCGGTCGAGATACACGTACAGCAGATCGTTCGTATCAAACTGCGCCTCAAACCAAGAGCCACGGTCGGGGATGATGCGGAATGAATGCAGCGTCTTGCCGTTGGCATGCGTGGAAGCCTCAAACGCCAGACCGGGCGACCGGTGCAGCTGACTCACGATCACGCGCTCGGCTCCATTGATTACGAAGCTGCCGGAGGGAGTCATCAGCGGCATCTCGCCCATGAAGACCTCCTCTTCCTTGACCTGTTTCCCCTCCTTCAGGTGAAAGGTTACGTACAGCGCGGCGCCAAAAGTGGCGCCATCGTCCAACGCCTCCAGCCAGGTTTGCTTGGGCGGGCGAATTTCGTAGCTATGGAAATCCAGTGTGATGCTTCCGTCGTAGCTCTCAATGGGGAACACTTCCTTGAAAACGGCCTCGAGGCCATCTTCGACGCGTTTGGTTTTATCCGCTCCCAGTTGGAGGAACTCCACGTACGATTTCTTCTGAATCTCGATCAGGTTCGGAAAGTCGATGACTTCCTTGATCTTGCTGAAGTTGATGCGTTCCCGTTGTGTCGCTGCCATATCGCCAATCTTTATGTTGCCGGCCCTCACCGGCGGGGTTTCCCCGTTCCCCGGATTATCCGGGAAAATATTGCTGCCCTGTGTTTAAGACGGTCCGCAGACCGCGTGTTGTTTGCCCCGTCGTAAAACGGGGCTGCCGGCAGCGGCCTTTTTGCCGCCACCGGCGCCCGGTGTGAATCCGGTTACTTGACCTCGACCTTCGCGCCGGCTTCTTCGAGCTTCTTCTTGGCCTCTTCGGCTTCGTCTTTGCTCACGCCTTCGAGAAGGGCTTTCGGTGCGCTCTCCACAAACTCCTTGGCTTCCTTCAAGCCCAAGTCGCTCTTGATACCGCGCACGGCCTTAATGGCAGCCACCTTGTTGCCGCCGTCACCGAGGAGGACGACGTCGAAGGAATCCTTCTCCTCCGCAGCACCTCCGGCGTCCCCGCCAGCCGGGGCAGCCACCGCCACCGCAGCCGCAGGCGCCGCAGCGCTCACGTCCCATTTTTCCTCGAGTTGTTTCACCAAGTCAGCCGCCTCAATCACGGTCAGGCTGCTCAGCTCTTCTACGATCTTGTCCAGATCTGCCATTGTCTTGTCCTTTGGTTGTTGGTCGTCTCGTCGCCCTCCCGGCGGGGGAGGATTTCAGGGCACCGCCTGCGCTCCGACGATTTACTGTTGGGTTCCACTCGCCTCCGCCACCCGGCGCAGGCGAAATTCATTTCAATTATTCGCCTTTGTCCACGCGGGCCTGGATGGCTCGGGCCACCATGCTCGCCGGGGTGTTGATCACGCGGGCCAGTTGTGTGGCCGGCGCCTGCAGCACGCCCAGCAACTGGGAGCGCAGCACTTCGATGGAGGGCAAGTCCGCGATGCGAAGGACATCGGCTTCTTCAAGCCGCTCTTCGCCCACGTAGCCAAACCGAATTTTCGGTTTCTCCGCGTTTTTGGCAAAATCCTTCACCGTCTTGGCGGCAGCAGAGATTTCCGCTTCGCCGGTAATCACTGCCAATTGCCCGCTCAAGGTGCCTTTCAGGTCTCCTATCCCGGCCTCACTGGCCGCGGCGGCGAACACGGAGTTTTTTACCACGTGAATTTCAGCATTCACCCCGCGCAGCTTGCCGCGCAGGTCCTCGAACTGGGCCACAGTGATGCCCTTGTATTCGGTGGCGATGAAGAACGGCGATTCGTTCAGCCGCTCCACATATTCGTCAGTCAGAAATTGTTTTTCAGCTCGCATGATAAGGTCCCTTGGTTAGGCGAGGTTGGTGATCTCCTTGGTATCCAGCTTCACACTGGGACTCATGGTGGTGGAAATGGCGGCAGTGAGCAGGTAGGTGCCCTTCGCCGAATCGGGCTTGGCCTTCATCACAGCGGTCAATGCTGCCTTGGCGTTTTCCTCCAACTTGGCCGGGTCAAAGCTGATCTTGCCAACTGGGATGGCGAGGTTCGCACTCTTGTCGACCTTGAACTCCACCCGGCCGGCTTTCACTTCACCCACGGCTTTCGCGAGATCCTCAGTCACCGTGCCGGCCTTGGGGGTCGGCATCAGGTTGCGCGGACCGAGCACCCGGCCAAGCTTGGCCACACCGGCCTTCATGGCTTCGGGCGACGCCACGGCCACATCGAAGTCAGTCCAACCGCCTTCGACTTTGTCGATGAGTTCTTTCAAGCCCACATGATCCGCGCCGGCTTCCTTGGCCGCATCGGCTGCCGGACCTTCCGGGGCAAACACCGCCACGCGCACGGTTTTACCAGTGCCGTTGGGCAAGGCCACGGTGCCGCGCACCATTTGGTCTGAATGTTTGGGGTCTACGCCCAGACGGAGTGATATGTCGACTGATTCGTCGAACTTTGCACGGGGCAGTTTTCCGAGTGCGGCAATTGCGTCCGCCAAGGAAACGGTTTCCCCACCGTTCCGGGCCTCAAGGGCTTGTTTGTATCGTTTGCTAGGCATGGTTTGGGTGCGGTGCAGACGGGCAAATGCCCTCCCGCGGTTTGGGTTTAAAATTAATCGATGACGTCAATGCCCATGCTGCGGGCGGTGCCGGCGATGATGCGCGCGGCTTTTTCCTCGTCAAACGCGTTCAGGTCGTCCTTCTTTTTCTCGGCAATCTCGGCGATCTGAGCCTTGGTCACCTTGCCGACTTTTTCCTTGTTCGGCACGCCGGAACCGGAAGCAATGCCGGCGGCCTTCTTGAGGAGATCGGAGGCAGGCGGGGATTTGAGGATGAAATCAAAGGACTTGTCCTGATACACGGTGATCACCACCGGTACGATACTGCCTGCCATGTCTTGGGTCTTGGCGTTAAACTCCTTACAGAACGGCATGATCGGCACGCCGAGCTGACCAAGGGCCGGGCCCACGGGCGGAGCCGGCTTGGCATCGCCGCCCGGGATCTGGAGTTTGATTTGTCCGATTTCTTTTTTCGCCATGGTAAATTATTCCTATTGCACCGTTATTGTTTTTCCACCTGCCAATATTCGAGTTCCACCGGAGTGCTGCGGCCAAAAATATCGATGGTCACCTTCAGTTTTCCGGCCTCGGCATCAATTTCTTCCACCGCGCCGTTGTAATTCTGGAAGGGGCCATCGTTGATCTTCACCACTTCTCCGATCTCAAAATTAACCTTGGGCTTCTCGGTTTCCTCCGCCTCAGTGATCTGCGCCTTGATCGCCTCGATGTCCGCCGCGGGCGTGGCTATCGGGCGTTCGCCGCCAAGGAAACCAATGATGCCCTGCGTGTTCCGCACAAAATCCCATGGCGTCGGCAGCAACCGTTTTTCCTCGTCGTACAGCTTCATTTGGATGAAGATGTAGCCGGGATACAGCTTCCGTTGAGACACCTTTTTGGTGCCCCCGCGCACTTCCACCACCTTTTCCATGGGCAGCAGAATCTCATCGATGAACTCGCCCATCTCTTCTTCGATGATGCGTTTGCGCAGGCTTTTCTCGGCCTTCATTTCCTGGCCGGACAAAGTCTGAATGGTGTACCATTGGTTGGACATCGCTCGTAAATTCCTTTTGCCCTACTGGGTCTTGTCAAACAGCACCGTGTCGCCATTGAGCAGGGCGCCCCAGATGATCTCACGCACCACAAAATCCGCCGCCACGGTAAACGCCGCGAGCAACACCGAGGAAAGGAGGACGACAACGATGTGTTGCTTCAACTCATCCCGCGTGGGCCAAGTGGCCTTGCGCAATTGATCGCGCGTTTCGTTCAGATACTTTTTAATGGCATCGATTTTGCCGGTGCGCCACAGGATGACGAATACCGCCACCAGCAGAACCACCCAAAATACCGCCCAATTATTGGAAGCCGCCTGCTCCGTCGAATCACCTGCCGTGCTCGCGGGTGCGCCAGATCCAGACTCCGTTTCCGTCCCCATAGACGGGCTGGGATTCTCCAAGGGAGCCGCGTTGGTCACGGGAGCCGGATTCACCGACTCAGCCGGCTGCGTTGTATTTGCGTCTGGCATTTAAAATTGTTTTCGTATCTATGATCCCGGTTTGGCGGAGGGGGAGGGATTCGAACCCCCGTTGGCTTGCGCCAAAGCGGTTTTCAAGACCGCCGCATTCGACCACTCTGCCACCCCTCCGTCGTTTCCGGAAACTGGCACGGCGAGAGGGAGTCGAACCCCCAACCTGCGGTTTTGGAGACCGCTGCTCTACCAATTGAGCTATCGCCGTCCAATAAACCCGGAGAGCGGGGGCCGGGCGCCCGGGGTGGCCCCCCCCCCCCCACCACCCCACGATTATAGGCAAAAAATGTGATTAAAA
>JAYQQG010000036.1:0-17561 GCA_038145765.1 Verrucomicrobiales bacterium | reverse complement strand
GGCGGGGGCGCGGCCGCCCGCGCGCCGGCAAAGCGTCCCGTAATTAGTCGTCAATGGCAGTCACTCGGCCCGAGCCAATGGTACGGCCACCTTCGCGAATCGCAAATGTGAGCCCTTCCTCCATGGCCACCGATTGGTGCAGTTCCACGGCGATCGACACGTTGTCGCCCGGCATCGCCATCTCGACATCGTTCTTGTCGTCGCTATCCCGGAGTGCATGAATGCTGCCGGTGATGTCCGAGGTGCGGAAGAAGAACTGCGGGCGGTAGCCCTTGAAGAACGGCGTGTGACGTCCACCCTCTTCCTTGTTCAGCACGTAGATCTGTGCCTTGAACTTCTTGTGCGGGTTGATGCTTCCCGGTGCGGCCAACACCTGGCCCCGGAGCACATCGCCCTTCTTCTGGCCACGCAACAGCGCGCCGACGTTTTCACCGGCACGGGCCTCGTCCAGCAATTTGCGGAACATTTCGATGTCGGTCACGGTGGTCTTCACAGTGTCTTTCAGACCCACGATCTCGATTTCGTCCATCTTCTTGATAACTCCGCGCTCCACACGGCCGGTAGCCACCAAGCCACGGCCTTCAATGATGAAGGTATCCTCAATGCACATGAGGAAAGGCTTGTCTTCATCACGGGCCGGCTCGGGGATGTGGCTGTCCAGCGCCTCAAGGAGATCCTTGATGGCCTTGACCCACTGTTCCTCGCCCGCCATGGCGCCCGTGGCGCTCCCGCGGATGATCGGCACATTGTCGCCGTCAAAGTCGTACTTGGAGAGCAGCTCGCGGATTTCCATCTCGACCAGCTCGAACATCTCCTCGTCGTCAATCAGGTCGCACTTATTCAAGTACACCACGATCTTCGGCACGCCCACCTGCTTGGCCAGCAGCACGTGCTCGTTGGTTTGCGGCATCGGGCCGTTGGAAGCATCCACCACCAGAATCGCGCCGTCCATCTGAGCGGCACCGGTGATCATGTTCTTCACATAGTCGGCGTGGCCCGGGCAGTCCACGTGAGCGTAGTGGCGGTTCTCGCTCTCGTATTCCACGTGCGACACAGCGATGGTCACGGTCTTGGAATCATCACGCACGGTACCACCTTTGGTGATATCCGCGTATGAAATCGGGGTTGCCATACCATCTTTGGCTTGCACTTCCACAATCGCCGCGGTGGTGGTGGACTTACCATGGTCCACGTGACCAATCGTACCGACGTTCACGTGGGGTTTGCCTCGTACGAACTCTTCTTTAGCCATGTCGCTTTCTTTATCTAGGTTGTTAGTGTTTTACTTGTTCAAACTGGAGCCCTTGACCGGGTTTGAACCGGTGACCTCGTCCTTACCAAGGACGCGCTCTACCGACTGAGCTACAAGGGCGACCCAACTTAAAATGTCTGTTTTCCCTCCGAAAAAACGATAAAATCCCCGCGCCACTTTTCCTCGCGTTTGAGCAAAAGTGGCTGGAGTTCTGTCGGTTTTTCGGCCAAAAACACCCTTTCGGGCGCAATTGGCGGGAGCGGGAAAATACAGTCTAACCCCTTGTGGTCAACACTTTTTTTACTTTTTTTTCCACAATTCGCCCGTTCTGGGTGGTTCGGGTTGCCCTAATGCCCGGGCAGCATTCCTGAAATGTAGCTTGGCAACTTGCCCCAAAACCGTGGCTCCCTGCACATCCACCAACTTTTTGGCGGCCTCATCGACCAATTTCCCACCGCCTTTTGGCAGTAAAACGCCCGTTTTATCTGATAAATCGTCCATTTTTTGCACAAAAACATCCCGCGCCAAGATCGATGCCCCAGCCACGGCCAGATCTTCTTCTGCTTTGTGGCGCTGAATGAGTTCCAAATTCCGCCCCAATTCCATCAAGGCATTGGCCACCGTGCTTTTACTGCGAGCAAATTGATCGCTAATGGCCCGCTCCGGTTGGGGATTCATCTCATGCCGTCGTTCGAGTAAATTCTCGATCACCCGGGCATGCCCCCAAGCCAGCATTTGGTTCACCGTCCTCATTTTGGCGTGCATCCGGTTATAGGTTTCCGGCCCAATCGGCACAACCGACCAAAGACATTCAGGCGTTTCTCGGATAATCTTTGCCAGCTCCGCCACGCGCTTGTCGCTGGTAACCCGCTTGGAATCCTTGATGCCTTGTTCCTGCCAATGACGCACTACCGATTCATTGACATACACGCCGGCGATCACCAAGGGCCCAAAAAAATCGCCTTTACCCGATTCGTCCACCCCCAGTCGTGGCCTGACGAAATCCGGATCAATCTCCGCCTCATATCCCAGACGCGCTTCCTTTAAGATCTCCGGTTCCAATACGAATTCCACAAATTCCCGGGTGCCTTTCCCCTGCACCAGCAGCTTGCCGCTGGTATAAAAATTAACGTTTAATTTTTCACGGTGCCCCGCAAAACACGTGTGCGGCACCTCGCGCATTTCATAATTATTCGAACGCAAATGCGCCTCCAATCCCGCCGCCTGTTCCTCGGTGAGTTTGCAGGTGTAGGACGTCAACGGTTTCTCAGCCATTACTTGTCCAACACCTTGATCTCCACCTTGCGGAATTCCACCGGATGACTCTCGGATTGCAACGAGATATACCCCTCGCTCAATGCCAACTGATCCGCTTTGATGAGTTTTTGGGCATCGGCATCTGCCGGATCATATTGCGGTTTATGATACCGCATGACGCGTTCGCCATTCACAAAATGCTCGATCACCTCCGCTCCGCGCACTTCCACCTCCACGGTCACCCATTGATCCCCGCGAAATGTCTTGGAGGTGCTGCTAAAACAATGGCGCGTCTGTAATTTTCCATCCATCACCACATTCGTGCCGGGCGTACATAGATTAGCCGTGGTGCGTTCGCCTGTTTTCTTGCCACCCAATAATTGCACTTCAATGGATACCGGAAAATCCTGATTCACTGCCATGCTTTTGGGATGCTGGCAATGCAGCATAATCCCGCTGTTGCGCCAGGCCCAATTCGGGCCGCCTTGCAATTGCTCGCCGACAAAGCGGTATTCCAAACGGATACGGTAATGCGAGTACTTTTCTTTGTAAAACAGGTGTCCAAATTGTTCATCAAATTGGCCATACCCTTCATAGCCCACTTTCAACACACCGCCCTGCACTCGAAACGTGTTCTGAATATTATTCCCGATCGGTTGCCCTTTGATTTTTGGCGTCCAGCCAGTGAGATCTTTGCCATTAAAAATCGGCTTCCAATCGGCTGCCCAGCCCGCACCCAAACCAGCCCACACCGATAACACTAAAATAAAAAAGCGCATGCCCTTGTCTACACCAGCAGCCTCCATGCGCAAATGGAAAACATTTTGACAACCGGCATGCCCTGCCTCAACGCTGGGCCGTGCTTCAACCCGCCGTCCAACGCAAAGCCCGCCGTTTGGCAGGGCGGCTGCTCGATTGGTACGGCGATCATGCCCGCGATCTACCGTGGCGCCACACCGAAGATCCCTATGCCATCTGGATCTCCGAAATCATGCTCCAACAAACTCAGGTTGCCACGGTGATGGCCTACTGGGAACGCTGGATGCAGGCACTCCCCACTGTTCACCACCTCGCCCGAGCCAAACCCGACCGTGTCCTGAAACTTTGGGAAGGGCTCGGCTACTATTCCCGCGCGCGCAACTTACAGGCGGCCGCTCAACAGATTATCTCTCAACACAATGGCGTCTTCCCAAACGATCCCACAGCGATTCGCGCATTGCCCGGCATCGGGCGGTACACCGCCGGCGCGGTCAGCAGCATCGCGTTCAATCTGCCCGAGCCGATTGTCGACGGCAACGTGACGCGCATCCTCACACGTCTCTTTGGTTGGCCGGGAGATCCCAAGGGAAAAGCGATGCAGCTTCAACTGTGGTCCGTTGCCGAAACCATGGTTTGCCAGGTTGAAGACTGTAGTTCACTTAATCAATCCCTGATGGAATTGGGTGCCACAATCTGTCATCCGCGTTCACCAAGTTGCGAAACTTGCCCGGTCGCAAAAAGCTGTGTCGCGCGAAAACAAAGCACCATTGACCTGATCCCGGCACCGTCCAAACGTGCCCCAGTGGAGCAGCGCCACATTGAAGCCTACTGGATCACCCGCGCGGGCAAAGTACTGCTCCAACAACGGCCGACCGGTTTTCACAACGCCGGTTTTTGGGAGTTGCCCAACAATGAAACCAGCCCGCCCATCCGGCTGCCGGCCAAAGCCGCCCCGCTCGCTACGGTCCGGCACACCATTACCAAATACCGCATTCAGCTTGAGGCATACGCGGTGGACAAACCCAAATCTCTCTCCGGCCGTTGGTGCGGAACGGAGGAGTTGAATGCACTTCCCTTAACGGCAGCCCACCGAAAGTTGCTCCAAAAAATATCCGCACTCAACGGGGCAGCACAAACAGTTGTGTGAAGTAAAAGCGGTTCTCCAAACTTTTGGCGACTGCCAACCCGGTATGAGTGAAACGGGGATCTTCCAAAGCCTGCCGGTGCTTCGGGCTATTGAGCCATGATTGGAATGCGCGGGCCGCCGGATCCTGATTCCCGTAGTTGTACGCCAAATTTTCCGCCACCGTCCGGTAGGGCATGAAGCGGCCGATCGCTGTAGCACGTTGTTTGAACCCGCGATGACTAAAGGCCGCACCCTGTGCCATCGATGCACTATGCCGGCGCGCCACCCGGGAAATGCGGCTATCCAAAACCAATTCCCCTAACCCCAAGGAGGCTCGGTGCCTGTTGACATGTTGATGCGCACGCAACACCAGTGCCTCCAGCTCAGAGGCATTCTCATGCGGTTGCAGCGCGGAATCCATCGTCCGTAAGCCTCCCGCCGCAGGCCCCGCGCAGCCCCCGGCCCACAGCAGCATCCCGCACAGGAAACTAGCGCTGATGCACTTCGATATCATGAATGTTGAAGTAATCCACTCGTTTGTCTTTGCGCACGCCATCGACATCCACCTGAATGACGCAGTGATCCCCCTCGGTCTTGGCCACGCGATAAAGAACATATTCCTCGCCCGTCCGAACGCGCATGAATAGCTGTTCGGATTGTCCGTCTGGGTTGAGCTTAAGAAAGCGAGCCAGTTCAGTTTGGAAGAATTTTTTGTTAAACTTGGTGCTCGCGTTGCTGTATCGGGCCAATACCACCGGGCCAACCGGTGACGCCGAAGGTGGAGGCGGCGGGGGCGTCCCGGCGGCGCCTCCAATCATCCCAGGCACCTGCACCACGGGCATCCAGTTAGCGCACCCTTCATACCAAGCCTGATCGGTGGGCAGGATTTGCCCGCGTTTCAAATAATCGCGTGCCTCCTCAATGGGATACGGCCCAAATGCTTGTCCGCCTCGATTGAAATGCAGCAACATGCGCGTGAGATTGGGGGGAGGAATATCCGGATGGCAAACTGATTCGAGCTCATTTGGATATCGACAGGACCAAGCAATTTTGATAGATAATTGGCCATGAAGTCCCGTGCTTTTTCAATCGCAGTGGTGGCGTGTCTTCTCATGACGAAGCCAAGTGAAGCTCGCGAACGACTCCAGAACGGTTCCAGTGAAGCGATGATGGCCGAAACCATCGTCCGTCCCTTGAGCTTGGCCGGCACTGTGTTGGGCGGGGCCATGTACGTGATCACCTGGCCATTTGCCAAGCTGGGCAAAGGTGACACCACCGAAGCCAAACGGCATTTGGTGGACAAACCCTACGAGGCCACCTTCAAACGGCCGCTGGGGGATTTCAAACGGTTAAAGGAAATTAAAGAGGAACGTTAACCGGTGGTCATGCCCAAATCATCCCGTACTCAGGCGTCACCTCCGGATGAATTGTCAATGGAGGGTCATAAGGTCACAGATAAAATGGAATCTGCCCTGATGGAAACAGCCAAACCCGAACCCCGCACCAGCGTCATGGCGATTCTCTGTGTGTTTTGTGCTGCCCTTGGATTTTTTTTACTGCCGGCACTTGCGGCGTTGCCGTTGGGCATCTTCGCCCTGCGCGCAATTGATGCAAGCGACGGCCGGCTGCGGGGCCGGCACTTGGCGGTAGTGGGCCTGTGCGTTTCGGTCGTCGCCTTGTCCCTATGGTTCCTGTTCTTCGCCCTCACATGGGCGGGGGTGAACCTGATGAACGGGCTGATTGAACTGTTGAAAGCGCCGTTTAATTAAACGGCCTATTTTCGATTGCCATCCAGTCGGGCCGATCGGTTTTCCTCCACAGCTTTGGCCGACTCCTGATATGCATTGAGCGGGAAATTCTCCTTGCCAATGCGCGCGTTCCCCAGAATCCGCAAACCGGTCACTACCCGGCGCTGATGTTGAGCGCGCTGCATCGCTTCCTGCTTGGTTAATGTTTCCTTGGCTTCCTCCGCCTCAGGCAACTGGGCGGGCTGGGCAGGCACAAGTGCCTGTACTCCGGCCTGATTCATCATGGCCTTGCGCGCTTGATCGCGTTTGTAGGGCCAAGCCTGTCCTTTTAAATCGTGATCCAACGTCGCTTCAATAACCACTACTTTCCGGAGCGTGTTATTGGTGCCGCGAGCACGAAAGTAAAACTGGCCGGGCACCATATCCGTCGCCAGCGCCTTTTCCGGCCCCGCCTGTGCAGGCAACCGGGCGGGAGATGCGGGTGCGGCAATCGTCGGCGCAGCCGACGCACCCGCGGTGGCGTTTAGAGCTTTCGGTTGGGGGGCCGCATAGGATTCTTCATTGATCACTTGCCCTGTGTAGACTGAGCCGTCCTGGTCCAGAATCTTGACAACTTGCCCTTGGCGTTCGATTTGGAAATTGGCCAACACGGCGGCAGGCAGTGTACGTTTGGTCTTGCTCGAATTCGCCTCGGCAAAGTCGGCTGCGCTGTCTGTCGGCAATTGCTGAAAATTTTGCCGGAGTGCAGCAAGGTTGCTGTAAAATGTGGGATCCAATTGCCGGACCTTGGCGGGATGGTTCCCTCCGGGGGCATTGCGCATGGTCGACGCCATGGCCGGGCGGGGAGCCACAGGTGTGGCCGGCGCTGCGGCACCGGCATTAGGTGAGGTGGCCGAACGCAAATGATTTCCCCTCACTGCTGCCGGTTGCGCAATGGAGGCACCGGCCTGTTCTTGGTCCGATGCTTCACCTGTAGATTGATTGGCCGGACGTTCCGGGGCGCGTTCCTCGACAGTTGCCGCCGCCATATCCATGGAACCGGAAGAGCGAGGAAGAGAAATATTTAGTGACACGACCACCGCCACGGCGCCGGCCGCTCCTGCTAACGCCCAAGACCACCTAGCGGGCCACCGGCTTTCGTGCCCACTTTCTGTGGCGCACGCTTCCTGTGGGTACACACGGCTTACTTCACCCTGCAACAGCGTGCGGGTGGCTTCGTCCAGCTCGATCGGTTCATCCAGCTCCTGGCGGCGTTTTTGCGCGTAGGCCTCCAGCCAGGGCTCGATGGGATCGGGCTTTGGGTTGTTCAGTGTTTCCGACATTCCTTATCCTTTAGACGGCAAAACGCCATTTTCCTCCCGGGAAAATATGCGGCACAATACAGTTTCGAGTTTGCCCCGGCATTTGCTGAGGCGGGAACTCACGGTCTTTTCATTTAAATCCAGCTCGGCACTGATCTCTTGATAATTCAAATCACCAAAGTAACGGAGCTCCAAAATCTCCTGACAGGGCCCGCCCAGCTCGTGTAATGCCTCACCGACGAGCCGCCATTTTTCATCGCGCATCATCTCTCCATCAGGCGAAGGCAAGGCGGTCGGCGGATCGATCAGCCGGTTGCCTTCCTCATCTTCCGCCTGCAATGACAACGGCACTTGGCCTCCGCCGCGCTTGGCGGCCACCTGTTTGGCGCGATAATCCTTCGTCTTGTTGGCCGCGATCCGAAACAGCCAGGTTTGCAGCCGGCTCTTGCCGCTGAAGTTGTTCAAATGTTTGACGACAGAGAGAAACACCTCCTGACACACCTCATCGCAATCCTCCCGAGTGAATGTGCTGGAGAGCTGGAACACATAACGGCCCACCGCAGCATAATGCTCGGCAAAGAGCTCGTCCCACGCGTCCGACTCCCCATTTCGGCAGCGTTGGATCAATTCGCGTTCCGCGTTACGATCCATCGCCACCAACCTAGCCCGTTGCACGCGAACAATCCAGCGTGGAATCTGGGAGGATGTTCCCTTCCGCTGCCGTCCATTGGGTATGCTCTGGAATCCCCCACTGCTTTTGACTGGCCAACAATCCGCCACTTGCCACACTCTCTCCCAATCACCCCTGCTTGTCATGAAGAAGACCCTTGCCCTGATCCTTTGCACCTGCAGCGCCATTCTCGCCCAGGAAGGCACTCCCCCAAAACTCGGCCCGGTGGAAGTGCATGCCGCCCATTACCAGGCCCAACTTTCCAACGAAGCCGCCCGGTTCACCGCCAAGTTCACGTTGGAATGCACCAACCGAGTCGCCACGCCGCTTCCGTTGTTTGAGGGTGAACTGGCGGTGCTGAACCCGGCCTTGCCCGAGGGTTTGCGCCTGGCACGTTTAACCAAGGGATACCAGATCATCGTCGAGCAACCCGGCCGCTATGAGGTGCAGCTTGAACTTTTGGCCCGTATCACCGAAACCGCCCCGTGGCGATCCGTCTCATTCACCGGACCATCGGCCACCATCGGCACACTCACCGCCAAGGCCGAAGATGAGCACACCGAGCTGGAGCTCCTGAGCGGCACGCCCCTGCCCCGCACCGGAACCGACCGTTCCGTAGCACGCGGCGCTCTTGGCAAAGATCGATCGATCAAGCTGCGCTGGCAGAGCCGGGTCACCCGTCAGGAACGCCGTGCCCTGCTCATTGCCAACACCACCAGCACGATTCAAATCAACCCCACCGAAGCACGTTACCTTACCTCGCTTGCCTACGATATCCTGCAAGGGGCCCCCACCAATCTCACCGTGCGCCTACCCAAGGACCAGTCTATTACTAAAATAGAAGGACAAAATATTCGAGACTGGCATGTGGCCCCGGCCGGCGAGAATCAAACGTTGACCATTGATTTCGTCCAGCCTCAAGCCAAAGCGTATACACTGACCATTCACTCAGAACAACCGGTGACGCAAACCGCCAACCTTTATCCCCCTGCTCCGCAAAATGTGGAACGCGAAGGCGGCCGGATTGTTCTCACTGCGGAGGATGTCACCGTAGAAGCCGGCACGGTGCAAGGCTTGCGGCAGGCCAACGTGGCAAAGGACCAAGTCGGGGCGTGGCAGTTTTTTGGGCGCACCCCCTTCGCCCTGCCTATCACCACACAACGCATCAAGCCGCGCGTAAACCTCACCAGCACGACGCAAGCGCACCAAGGGGAAACCCGGCTGCAGATTGTTCAAAACCTCAACGTCCACGTGGAGAAAGCCGGCATCTACAGCCTCACCCTCAATTCCCAGCAGCTCGCCGGAGACGACGCCTTCACCGTGAGCAGTGTTACCAGTGATGGGCTCATGGATTGGAAACTCGATCCGGACAACGGCCAGCTGTTACTGCTCTTCACCAGCCGCGTACTGGGAGCCAAGCCGGTTCAGGTGGTTCTGGAAAAACCGGCCGGTGAATTCCCTGGCAGCTTCACCGTGCAGCCCCTCCGGTTGAGAGCCACGGAAAAGGAGCCCTTCGATCTTGGCCGTGAATCGGCCACCGTCCAGGCCCGCAGTGCCCAGGGGCTGCAGCTCAAGGCCACCGCCCACGAACAAACGCGCGAAATTGCCGGCGGCCAGGCCGTGTTGGCATTTGCTTCCACTCAAGCTGATTGGACCGTCACCTTTGGGGTTGAGAAACTCGATGCTCAAATAATTGCCGAGGTATTTAACCTCATCACCGTTGGGGACGGTTTACTCGGGGGCAGTGCTACGATCCGTTTTGGCATTTTGAATCAGGGCGTGCAGGAATTCCAAGTACGCGTGCCATCCACGAATCAGTGGAAAAACGTGCTCTTCGTGGGCTCCAACATCCGCAAGACCGAATCCACCTATAACGCCGAGGCCGATGCCATGGATTGGACGATCCGGCTGCAAGAAAAGGTCTGGAACGGCTACACCCTTGTGGTGAGCTACGACAATCAATTCGACCATAACCAAGCCAAGCTTCAAATCGGCGGGGCACATCCCTTGGGCGTGGAACGCGAAACCGGCTTCCTCGCGCTGACCGGCGCCTCGAACCTCAAGCTTTCTCCGCAGTATCAGGATACTGAATTGAACCGCATTGACCCCACCGATTTATCCGATGCAGATCGTGGCCTGATCAACCGCCCCATCCTGTACGCTTTCAAATACGAAGGCAACGCGTTCGAGCTGCCTGTGGATTTACAGTTGTACCATGAAGAGGAGGGTTTAAATGCCGTAGCCGATCGCACGCAGATTTCCACCCAGATCACCCCCGAAGGCGAGCTGACCACAACCGCCACCTATATGCTGAAAAACAACGGCAAACAAGAACTCCTGTTTACCCTGCCACAGGGTTACGCCAACGTGGCCACCAGTATCAATGGCGTCTCTGTCAAACCTCAAGAATCCGGCGACCAACTGCGCCTGCCCATCCCCAGCGAGCTGGACCGCAACCGCGCCATGCGCGTGAAGATTAGTTACTCGCAGAAAACCGATCCACTCCGCAAAGACAATTATCTGGCGGGTTTGCAACCCGTGCCCCTCAAGCTGATCGCGCCGGTATCCGATGTGCCCAACACGTATAACGAATGGACCGTGTACGTCGGAGACGAAGCATTCGAGCTCTATGATTTTGATGGCAACATGGTCATCAGTGGCGAAAGCCGCTATCGCTGGGCCGATGGCTGGCATGCGTTTCGCCATGCTCTCCATCGTACCAATTGGGCTGCCTGTCTCGCGGGCTTCGGATTACTCGGCATGCTCTATGGAATCCTGCAGCTCATTCTGCGCCGCGGCAAACAAGCCTGGCCTTGGCTCACTGGCATCGGTGTCGTAGCCCTTATTTTTGCCGTTGCCATTGCCAACAGCATTCAAGCCAAATACGGCAGTGTGCGCTACAACCAATCCGCGACTGGATATGAAGACTCCGCCATGGCCACCGAGGAAGCCGAAGGCGAATACTGGGAAGGAGCCGACGAAGATTCTGGGGGAGAAGGAGGCGGTGATACCCGCGCCGCCAAACCCAACGCCGCCGTCCCGACCGCCCCCACGGAATCTCCCGCTCCCGAACCCAAGAAAAACCCAGACACCACTCCCAGACAGCCAGCGCCCGGTACGGATCCCGCCCAATCCGGACTGCCCGGCGGGAACAGCGCCGCCGGTAGCGGCAGCGGACCGGCAGCCGGGGGGGGCGCGGGGAATAGACCGGGGCGTTCCGATGAATCCGCCGAAGCCATTGGTGTCCGCCCGGTCCAACTTTCCGAAGCACGCCAAGGCCGGTCGTTTACCTTTACCAAAGTCCTCACTCAAGACGAGGACGCCCTGAGCATCGAAGCCATGGCCATGAACCGCGGTCAACGCATGGTCCGCAAAGGCTTCTTCAACCTCCTGCTTGCGCTGGGCGGTCTGTGGCTGTTATGGACGCAATACCGCGCCACCGAACGGAATACAACCGCCATCACGCTGGGTATTGCAGTCATTTACAGCGCGCTGATTCTCTTCAGCTTCGAGCAACACGCCCTCCATCAACTGTTGATCGGCACGATCTGGGCCATGGCCCTCGCCATCAGCGGTTGGTTCGTGTGGTTTTTCTGGCCTCCGCGCCGCCCTGCGACCGCAGCGGCCCCAGCCGATGCTATTGAAACCACTGCCGAATCCTCCCCGGAGAATGACGAGGCCGATGAACCGTCAGAGGGCGGCGCCGGCCCGGCCACCGCGGCCTTGTTGCTCGGCCTGTTCCTGAGTGTCGATGCGCAGGCCCAACCGGCGGCCGGCACCACTTTAACCCCCGATCAAATCCGCCAAACACTCATCCAGCTACTCAACCCGCAAGCGGCCGGCCCTCGCGCCATTTCCGAAGCCGCCCTGCAGGATCGCAACGGGATTCGATATGAGGTCAATCAAGCCGCCCCGTTCACCGGCATTGTGACCGGTCAATACGCCAACCAACAACGCCGTATTGAGAGCCATTACCATCAAGGCAAACTGCATGGCATCCAGACTGTTTGGTATGAGAATGGACAGAAACAATCCACCACCCCCTACCAAAATGGCCAGCAACACGGTGTCCAAACGGTCTGGTTTCGTAACGGAAAAACCCAAGCCACCATCCCCTACCAAAACGGCAAACGCCACGGCACGCACAAGGAATGGGATGACCACGGCAAACACCGTGTAGAAACACCTTACCAAAACGGCGAACTCCACGGCCTAGCCCGCGCCTGGCATGCCAACGGCAAACGGGCTCGCGAAGTCCGATGGGAAGCCGGGCGGCAGTTATCATTCGATACCTGGGACGACCAAGGCGTTCCCGGCGATGACCCGCTTGGCCGCGTCACCGTCATTTCCGCCGATTACCAACTCACGCTGCACGACAAGGTTGCGGTGGTCAAAGCCACTTACCAACTCTCCAGCCTCGAGCCCAAACAACAAATCACACTTTTTAGCGAGCAACTGCCCATTGATGATTTCACCTGTTCTCAGGCGGGTGCCCAGTTAAAACGCGAAGGCCCGGTACTCGTGCTGCATCTGCCCGACGCCGGCAAAGCCGAAGTGAAAGTCAGTTTCCTTACCTCGTTGCAGGGAGATGCCACGGCGCGCTCCCTGACCTTCGGCATCCCCGCCGCGCTTACCAGCCAAGTGCAGGCCACCTTGGCCGAGGCGAATGCGGAAATCGCCATTAGCGGCGCGGTGACCACGGAAACAGAAGTGAAGGCCAATCAAACCGCTGTCACTGCCCTGCTCGGCACGGCCCCCCAGTTGGCTCTGCAATGGAAACCGAGAGTGAAAAAGGCGGAGGAAATTGCCGCCACCGTTTTTGCCCGAAGCGCAAGTTTGGTGACGTTTCAACGCGGTTTACTGCGCACCCGCACGATGGTGGATTACCAAATTACTCAAGGCACCCTTCGCACCGCCCGCATCGCCCTACCCGCGGGCCATAAACTCATGCGTGTCGAAGCAGAGGGTGTTTGGACTCTCGAAGAGAATGACGGTCAATCCGTTTTAACCATCGGGCTTTCCAAGCCTGCAGACAAGGCCTACAAGTTAATCGTGGAACTCGAGCGCCCCCTCCCCGCTCCTCCCGCTGCCCAGCCGGTGACATTACCGAGCGTGCTGGATGTAAAACGCGAACAGGGGCTCGTGGCTTTGGAATCCGGCGATGACCTGAGTGTTACCGCCGCCCAGATGACCGGCCTAACCAAGCGCAACCTCGATGAGTTTACCCGTATAACCAAACTGACCGGGCAATCCGCCGGTGTGTACAGTTATCTCAATCAATTTACCCTCAGCACGCAGGTGGAAGCCGTCTTGCCGCAACTGGAGGCGGTGGCCGCGCATCATTTCCTCGTGGGCAGCGAGCAACATCGCCTGTCGTCCACCGTCAATTATACCATCAAGAAAACCGGCATCTTCCAGCTCGCGGTTGCCGTGCCGGAAGGCTGGGAGATTGAACGGGTCCACGGCGCGCACCTTTCCCAAACCAACTTGGTAAACGGCCGACTGGAAGTGCACCTGGCCCAACGCATCCAAGGCCATTATGCTTTGCGCGTGGACCTCCAGCGCCGGCAGCCGTTAGCCGAGAGCATTCCTGTCAGTGCCATTCACCCGCTTGGCACCCATAAACTCACCGGCTACCTCGCCATTGGAGCAGAGGCCGGCTTGGAATTGAAAGCCACCGAGGTGCAGGGGATCACCGAGATCCCCGCCAACGAACTGCCCAGTCGCACCCCGAATGCACCGGGAACAACGTTTAACCCCGTTTACGTTACGCTCCCGGCCAATGTGCTTGCCTTTA
Organism: Verrucomicrobiales bacterium; assembly: GCA_038145765.1. GTDB lineage: Bacteria > Verrucomicrobiota > Verrucomicrobiia > Limisphaerales > UBA1100 > UBA1100. The sequence continues at coordinate 3,651 of JAYQQG010000036.1, read as the reverse complement.
AACACACTTCCCCAATGCCCACCAACACATCCGGCTGGTCACTCAACGTCGTGCCGGAGGCATTGGACCCCTGGGTGCGCGCTGAGATTATCAATCGCGTGCACCTCCATGAAACCCACGTTGAAGGCCAGTCACTGATCCAATATCAAATCGGGAATGCCCCCACGCGCACTTTTCGCGTGCGAGTGCCGAAGGAGTTCAAAAACGTAAAATTCCAAGGTCAAGGCATCCGTAGTGATGAGCCGGATCCGGCTTCCCCCAATGATTGGCTCATCACCTTGCAGGACAAACGCATTGGCTCCTACTCTCTGTCGCTCACTTGGGACTGGGAAGGTTGGACCCTTAGCAAAACCAACCGCTTTCAGTTCAAAGGCCCGCAAGTACAGGGCACGCAGTTGCTTGACGCGAACATGCCCAAGGTGGACCCTCATGTGGAACTCGAATCTGGCTGGGTCGCCGTCTACGTTACCCAAACCACCCCGCTACAAGTCCACCACGAAGAATTGAATAAAAAGGTGAATGAGATTGATGCCGCGGATCTTCCCGAACGCGCGCAACTGGCCAAGCCGCCCACACTGACCTATCGATACCTGCGCCCCGGTTACACCCTGCCCCTCACCATCCGAGAGTTCAAGGACGCGGCCGTGCTACAAACACTGATTGTTAGCGGTCAATTCACCAGTGTTGTCAGTGAAGATGGACAAATGATCACACAGGCCCGGTTGGAAGTCAAAAATAATGGACGCCAGTTCATTGAACTGGAGCTTCCCAACGGCACGGATCAAATGTGGTCCGCCTTCGTCGCCGGGCGCGCCGTGCGTCCCACTCGAGATGGGGACACCCATCTTCTCCCGCTCGACCAATCAGAAAATGGAGAACCGTTCCAGTTGGAATTCATCTATGCCAGTCGATTTAATTTTCCAGAAACCAAGGGCGATGTGGAACTGCAATCCCCGCGGTTCAATGTCCCCATGCAAGACACGCAATGGCAACTGTATCTGCCTGAGGATTACCGCTATCAGGATTTCAAAGGCAGCATGACCCGCACCCACCACCTGCGCGAACTCCATCGCGCTGAACAGCGGGGTTACCGCCAAAACACCGCCGCCCTACAATCCCAACTGGCGGCGAGCAACCCCCGTTACGAAGCCTCCGTTTATGCTGTTCAGGAACGTGCCAAAGCCGAGCTGGAACAACAATTGTTCGACGATAACATCTCCAACGCGGCGGAGAATTTTAAATCCGGCAATCTCGAGCAGGCCAACCGTTTCCTGAACCAAGCCCAGCAGCTCAACAACAACGACGCTCCCAACAATGCCAAGTACAAAGAACTCGAGCGCGAAGTTCGCAAAGGCCAGGCGCAGCGCCAAATTGCAGCACAATACGAATATTACTCGCGCAACTCCATCACCCCGCAACAGGGCGGCCAACAACAGGCTTCCGGATCAGCCCAAGTCACCCTCGATTATGATGAAGGCACTGCCGAACGCCAGGTGGATCTCGTCCAAAAAGCCCAACGCCTCACCGAACGCCGCATCACCCCCTTGCGCCTCAACCTGCCATTGCGTGGACGACACTATGTATTTGCGCAAGCATCACAAATGGAAACGCACAAATCCATGACCGTAAAATTTGAAGCCCGCAATACGCGCGAACCCCAATGGAATTGGATGCTCGCCGGAGCCGCCGCGGGGCTGATTGCTCTCACCGGCATTGTCACCCTAGGCCGCCGCGCCGTCCGTCGGCGCTGCTGTCAGGCGGACCCGAGTAACGCATAGCGTAGCAACTAACGATATTCTGCCACCTTGGAAACCGTCTGGTTGATCGTGCGGGCGTTGTCCGCCATCGTTGCCCCCGCTGCTGCATTTTGATAGCGCTTGTGTGGGCTTGAGAAATACGGAATGCGCCGTTCATTGGGGAAACGCTGATACGAAAGAAGCGTCCGGTACTTCTGCCCATTTCCGCCAATAAACCGCCAGCCATGCGAATAGGAAAACGCCCCGCCTTCCGCTCCTTGATCGGCTGCATGGTTACAGCCCAGATTATGGCCGATCTCGTGGGCAAAGGTGTAAAACGGGGCACCGACTGCTTCGGCCCGCACCACGCTCCAGCAAGCCTGCGGCTGACCCGCAGGGTTCATCAGCAAACTCCCCACCCCCACTGCCCCCAATGCCTGTCCACCGACAAAGCCTGCCACCAAATCCGCATTATGGCGCGTGCGTAATGCCGCAATTGTGGTGTCAGAAGCCAGAGCCCGCACATCACCACCAATATCGCCCGTCGATTGGTGCAACCAGCGCTCCACGGCCACCAAACGTAATGCCGCATCCACGCCACTGTTGCGAAATGCCGCATTCACATTGCCCACCGCTAATCCTGCCAAAGCACGCACCCCGGCTTCCCCGCCGCGACTTTGAGCCGCTTCCTGAGTGTACAGGATCATTACATCCATCGTTTTCTCCACATTTATTTCTTCCGGTGAAACGGAAGTGGTATCTGCCGGTGAAGTGGGAGATTGAATTACCATCGGCGATGCTCCACCAGCTGGTATTTGTGGTGGCCCCATCATTCGATGTGGCAAGCGTATCGTGATTCGCCTCGAGTATCCGCGGTTTCCGTGCCCCTGAAACTTGGTCGATGCTCGAACCCGCAAATGAGGCAGAATTCGTTCCAAGGCATATTCCCGGCCCGATTCACGCACCGGAGGTGCCGCCTTCAAGCCCACCCGTTGATAGACCAATGGGATTGCCTCTCCATTTTTCCCGGCCAATATACCTCCTGATTGAGGTCCATGTTCACAGTAATCGGCGACTTCATGAGTAATTTCTGAAAGCCGGTGTCGCTTTTCACCCACATAATCGATTCGAAACGTTCGCCCAGACTCAAGAGAGACCGTTCCTGCCAATGCTTCATACGGACTCTCCTCGGCAGCTCCCGCAACAGACAAGGTGACTCGACTCCGCGGCTGCCCTTTCAACCGGCCCTGAAGGATGACCAACCGTTTGTCCACCACCTGTCGATGATCCACCTCAACTTCTACACGACCCAGATCCATCAAGTCGAGTGCTACAGCCTCCTCGCCATCCACCCAGCGCTCGATCAACGATGTATCCACCCGCACCCACGCCTCTCGTTTAGTATAACTCGGGGCTGCCCGGACAGATTCTTGTGGAAGGAATCCTGTAGTCTCTCCCCATAGTACAGAGGGCTTTTCAATGAGTTTGCTGCCCCATTTCCCTCCGACCATAACCAAAAGGACTATGCCGAATAACGCCACCACCCCTTGCGGACGTACAAACCAAATCACAATTTAAGATAACACACATCAGCTTATAAAAACACCTCCCACCCTAGGTTTGGCAAAGCTTCGGATCCTCATCCGATGCACCATCTTACAAAAGAATCTGCTCATTAAATACCGCAATCACACGAATACAACCCCCCGCGGCACAAAGAATAAAAGCACACAGAAACCCGATTTAATTTGGATTTCTCGGCTATGATTTAAATTGGGTTCACCAATCTCAAGGAACAGGCTGCACTGCCGGCAGAACCGCGGGAGTGGGTCCGCCGGGAGTGGGTCCCCCGGGTGTGGGTCCTCGGGGTGTGGGTCCGCAGGGAGTGGGAACGCGCGGATTGGGAACGCCGGGG
>JAYQQG010000035.1:0-26858 GCA_038145765.1 Verrucomicrobiales bacterium | reverse complement strand
GGGCGCCGGGGGCGGGGCGGGTTGTTTTGGGCCAACGGGCCCCGTTGGGGGGGCGGGGGGGGCGCCGGCAGCACGTGGAGCGGCCAGTAAAACGATTTTTTTGGAAACGTAAACTCAATGAAATTAACAGGACTCATCGCGGCGCCACACACGCCGTTTAACGCGGATTTTTCGCTCAACCTCGATTGTGTGGATCAGCAGGCGGCGCATCTGGCGGCCAATGGCGTGGCGGGGGCGTTCGTCGCGGGCACCACCGGCGAAAGCCATTCGCTGACCACGGCTGAGCGCGTGGAGCTCTTTGAGGCTTGGGGCTTGGCGGCGCGCGCGCATGGCGTGCAGTTCATCGCGCATATTGGCCACAATAATTTGCCGGACGCACGGGCTTTGGCGGCGGCGGCCCGGGAGACGGGGGCGGATGCGTTCAGTGCGATGGCGCCGAATTTTTTCAAGCCGGCGGATGCGGCGGCGTTGCTGGATTGGTTCCGGCGGATCGTGGAACTAGCAGAAGGGTTGCCGTTTTATTTTTATGACATCCCAAGTTTCACGGGGGTGACGATTGACACGGCTGAGTTTGTGCAGCGGGCAGCGGAGGAGTTGCCCGGCTTTGTGGGTGTGAAATATACCAACCCCGATTGCGAACAGCTTGAGCGCATTCTCGCCATGGATAACGCGCCGGATATGCTTTGGGGGTGCGATGAGAAAATGGTTGATGGCTGGGAGCTGGGCTGTCGCGGGGCCATCGGCAGCAGCTATAATTTTGCCGCGGGCATTTATCATCGAGTCATGGAGGCGCACGCGGCGGGCGACATGGCTGCCGCCCGCGAATGGCAGGCGCGGTCGTTGAAAATGATCGAGACGATTGCCGCCCACGGCTACATGCACTCGGCCAAGGCGGTGATGGGGATGGTGGGGGTGGACTGCGGCCCGGCCCGGCCGCCCTTGCCGCAGGGCACTGATGCGGACCGGGAAAAACTTCGCAGCGAGCTGGAGGCAATGGGCTTTTTTGACTGGATCAATGAACGCGCAACGACGAGCTGAACTGATCGCCGTCTATCGCGACGGGTTGCTGGAAGACACGCTGCCATTTTGGCTGCCGCGATGTGTGGACGAGGAGCATGGCGGATTCATGATCGCGCGGGATCGCGATGGCAGCCTGCTGGACACGGACAAGGGCATGTGGCAGCAGTGCCGGTTCACCTGGTTGCTGGCCACGTTGTACAACACGGTGGAGCCGCGTGAGGAATGGCTGGCGGCGGCGCGGCATGGGCTGGACTTCATCGAACAACACGGCTTCGTGCCCGGTGAGGAAGGGCGGATGTGGTTTCACGTGACGCGCGAAGGTGAGCCGATTCGCAAGCGGCGATATTTTTTCACGGAAACATTCGGGGCGATTGCGTATGCGGCTTGTGCGAAGGCCACGGGCGAGGCGCGGCTGGCGGATCGGGCGCGGGAGATTTATGTGACGATCAAGGCAGGCTTTGCGGCCGGGGCGGATCCGAAATTTGAAGCCACCCGGCTGGCAAAGGGCATGGGGGTGCCGATGATTTCGTTGGCGACGGCGCAGGAACTGCGCGCGTGCTTGGACGATGATTCGTTCGATGCAGACATCGACGCGTGCATCGAGGAGATCCAGCGAGACTTCGTGAAGCCTGAACTGGAATGCGTAATGGAGACAGTCGGCCCGAACGGTGAAGTGCTCGATCATTTCGACGGCCGATTGCTCAATCCCGGCCACGCCATTGAGGGCGCATGGTTTATTTTGAACGAAGCACGCCATCGCGGGAACGATGCGGCGCTCATCGAGCTGGGCTGCAATATGCTCGACTGGATGTGGGCTCGCGGCTGGGATGACGAGCTCGGCGGCATTTTTTATTTTCGCGATGTGCACGGCAAGCCGGTGCAGGAGTACTGGCACGACATGAAATTCTGGTGGCCGCACAACGAGACCATTCTCGCCACATTGCTGGCACACCTACTGACAGGCGAAGCACGCTATGAGTCAATGCATCGCCAAGTGCACGACTGGGCCTACGCACATTTTCCGGACGCCGAGCACGGCGAATGGTTCGGCTACCTCCACCGCGACGGCCGCGTGTCTGTGCCGCTCAAGGGCAATCTCTGGAAAGGCCCTTTCCACCTGCCGCGCATGCAACTGCTGGCTTGGCAATGGCTGAAAGAGATGGACCCCAAAAAATGAAGATCGTTTTTCTGATGGGATTGCTGGCGTTCACCGCTTCCAGTGCGGAGCGACTGGTGGTGCTCAACTACAATGTGTTTAACAGCCATCGCGGAGGGCGGAGTTATCAGGATTGTGTGAAGTGGGTGAATTCGGTGAAGCCGGACATTGCGGGGTGGCAGGAGTTGATGGGGTGGAATGAGGCGAAGTTGAAAAAGTTTGCGATGGACTGGAAGCATCCTCATGCGGCGGCGTTGAAGGGCGGAGGATATAATATTGGGCTGACGAGCCGGACGCCCATTGAGGTGATCGCGCGGCAGACGAAGGGGTTTTGGCACGGGTACCTGCATTGCCGGACGGCGGGACTGGACGTGATTGTGTGCCACCTGTGGCCGGGCGGGGTGCGGCAGCAGATGGGCGAGGCGAATCAGTTGCACGCGCTGGTCACGAAGCTGCACAAGGAGAGGCGCGAGGTGATTTTGATGGGCGATTTCAACGCGCACGCGGCGAGCGACAAGGCGTGGCTGGATAAACAGCAGCCGTTGCTGGACCGGCGCGCGCCGGGCGATGCGAAGAAGCGGCCGGAGGATCGATTTATTATAAAGGGCAAATACACGTTCCCGATCATGAACCGCATTTTTGAGGCGCCGTTGCGCGACTTGGTGCGGGATGAGTTCGACAAAAAACATCCGAAGCCGACTTACGAACAAGGTCTGTCGCTCGGCTCTTTCCCGTCGCGCGTGCTGGGGCACGTGAGCAAGCCGGAAGTGCAGCGCGGATTTCTCGAGCGCATTGATTTTATCCTCACCACTCCCGGCTTGGCGAAGTGCTGTGTTTCGGCCAGGGTGGCCCGTGAACCGGCGGTATTGGAAACGATCAGTGACCATTATCCGGTGATCGCCATTTTCAAAAAATGAAATCGTACATTCAAACAGGCATCCTCGCGCTGGCGCTGGCAACTTCGGCACTGGCAGTGAACGCGAATGATTACGCGGTGGTCGTTTCCAAGGCCACGCAGGCGGACAAAGACTGGGCTCCGGTGGTGCAGGCGTTGGTGAAGAAGCATGACGCCAAGGTGATCACGCATGAAGGTGACGTGACCAGGGCGTTGGGCAAGCTGCGCGGGCAGTTTCCGCGGTACACCTGTTTTGTAGCCACGCCGAAGGAGGCGACGGGAGCGTATGTGGCGCGGGTGCATCAGCTCACCCGGCAGCTGGATGCCGATCCGTACACGGACACGTTTTGGGGCATCCTCACCGGTTACAACGCCGCCAACGCGCTGGCGATTGCCAAGCATAGCAAGCCGCTCACGGTGCGCAAGGTGGCGTCCGGCACGGAGATCGCGCTGGAATGTGTGACGGAGGGGTTGTGGTACGACGAGCTGGTGAAGAACAAGCACGTGCGCAAGCGCCCGGGCGGCAGGGCGGAGCTGCTGCGCGGTCCGGACGACACGACGGAGGCGTTCACCAAAGTGCTGTCGGATTATCAGCCGGATTTGTTTATCACCTCCGGGCACGCCACGGAGGCGGGTTGGCAAATTGGGTTTCGGTATCGGAACGGATTTTTGAAATCGAAAGGCGGCCAGATGTTTGGCGAGAACACGCGGCGCGAGCGGTTTGAGATCAACTCGAAGAACCCCAAGGTGTACCTGCCGATCGGCAATTGCCTGATGGGCAATATCAACGGGCCGGACGCGATGGCGTTGGCGTGGATGAACGACGTGGCCGTGATGCAGATGCTTGGCTACACCAAGCCCACGTGGTTCGGCTATCAGGGCTGGGGCGTGCTCGATTATTACGTGGAACAGCCCGGGCGCTACACGCTTACCGAGGCGTTCTTTGCCAACAACCACGCGCTGATCCATCGCCTGCGTGATTCCGCCACGCCACAGCGCGACCTGCGGGGGCTGGCTTTCGACCGCGATGTGGTGGCCTTTTACGGTGACCCGAAATGGTCCGCTAAAATGGCGGAAGGCAAACTTGCCTACGGCCAAAAACTGACGCGCAAAGGCGACACCTACACCTTCACCATCACGCCCAAGCAGGGCGCGAAGAGCTTTGAGACCGTCAACAACAACGGCTCCCAACGCGGCGGCCGCCCCATCGTCGCCTTCCTGCCCAACCGCGTGACCGACGTGCAAATAATCACAGGCGGCCAACTCAGCCCCGAGATCACCGACGATTTCATCCTCGTCCCGCGCCCGAAACAAAACGACGGCAAAAGCCCGTTAGTGGTGACGTTTAAGGCGAAGGAGATCAAGTGATGCAGCGGTTTCTGATTCTATGTGCCGCGATGTGGGGACTCGGTGTGTCGGCGGCTGACCGGCCGAATATTCTGTTTTTGTTTTCGGACGACCACGCGATTAAGGCGATCTCGGCTTATGGCGGGCCGTTGGCGAAGGTGGCGCCGACGCCGCATATTGATCGGTTGGCGAAGGAGGGGGCGGTGTTTTTGAATTCGTTCTGTGCCAACTCCATTTGCGGGCCGTCGCGGGCGACGATTCTGACCGGCAAGCACAGTCACAAAAACGGCTTCATGCGGAACGGGAACAAGTTTAACCCCGACCAATGGACGGTGGCCAAGGAGCTACAGAAGGGCGGCTACCACACGGCGGTGATCGGCAAGTGGCATCTCAACACCACGCCGCAGGGGTTCGATCACTGGGAAGTGTTGCCGGGGCAGGGCAGCTATTATAATCCGGTGTTTATCCAGCAGGACAACTCTCGCAAGCGCTTTGAGGGTTACGCGACGGACATCACCACGGACAAGGCCATCGCGTGGCTGGACAGCCGCAAGGGCGCCGACAAGGCGAAGCCGTTTTTCCTGATGTGCCAGCACAAGGCGCCGCATCGCACTTTTGCGCCGGCGCTGCGGCACTTGGGAGCGTTTGATGACGTAATGATCCCCAAGCCGGAGACGTTGTTTGATAATTACAAAAACCGCAGCGCCACCCTGGCGCGCAATGAGATGGAGATCGACCGTCACTTTGACTGGGCGTACGACGCGAAGGTGCGCAAGGACGAGCGCGGCGAGGTGAAGCTGCCCAAGCCCGACCGTTACGGCACGCCGGAATACAATCGGATGACGCCCGCGCAAAAGGCCAAGTGGGACGCGCACTTCGGCCCGCGCAATCAGGCGTTTCTCAAAGAGTTCGCCGGCGGCAAGATGAGCCACAAGGAACTCGTGCGGTGGAAGTACCGCCGCTACATGCGCAACTATCTCGGCACGGTGAAGGCCGTGGACGAGAGCGTCGGCCGTATGCTGAAGTATCTCGATGACAACGGCCTCGCGAAGAACACGATCGTCATTTACTCGTCCGACCAGGGATTCTTCCTCGGTGAACATGGCTGGTACGACAAACGCTGGATGTTCGAGGAATCCTTTCGCATGCCCTTCCTCGTTCGCTGGCCGGGCGTCATCCAGCCCGGCTCGAAGCCCGCGCAGCTCATTCAAAATATTGACTACGCGCCGACCTTTCTTGAAGTTGGCGGACTGAAAATCCCCGATGAAGTGCAGGGCCGCTCGCTGCTGCCGCTCTTCAAGGGCCAGGCCGATGGCTGGCGGGAGTCGCTCTATTATTCGTATTACGAGTTTGGCGAGCACCGTGTGCCGCAGCATTTCGGCGTTCGCACGGCACGGCACAAGCTGATGTATTTTCCGAGCAGCAATGAGTGGAACCTCTTCGACCTCAAGCTGGATCCGCATGAAATGAAAAGCGTCCATGCCGAGCGCGAATACATCAAGGTGCGCCGCGAGTTGACGGAGGAATTCCATCGCCTGCGCGAGCAGTTCGACGCGCCGGGATTCGCCAAATAGTTTTATGACAAAAAACCGCGTAGTTCGCGGCGTCAAAACCCGTCAAATTTGCATTATGAAAATTCTCTGCATCATCGCCATGGTGTTGGCCATGGGTATTCAAGCTCAAGAAGCAAAGCCCGCGGTTCAATCCAAGGTAAATCACAAATATCTCAAGGCATTTCCCAAAGCAGCGGAAGGCAAGACGCGGTACGTGATTGTGCTGCCGGACAAGACGCGCACGGAAGAGGGCGCGTTTAAGGTGGAGTTGATCATCGGCCGCATGATGGATACCGACGGGGTGAACCGCATGTTCATGGGCGGCAAGCTGGAGGCCAAGCCGCTCAAGGGCTGGGGTTTTACCTACTATGAGGCACAACTTGGCCCCGCGGCTTCCACCCTCATCGGCGTGCCGCCGGGTACTCCCCGCGTGGTGAAGTTCGTGCAAGGTCCGAGCCAACTCATCCGTTACAACAGCCGGATTCCGATTGTGGTGTACGTGCCCAAGGGCGCCGAGGTGCGCTACCGCATCTGGAGCGCCACGCCGGAAATCAAAAAGGCGGCAAAGAATTAAGCATTCTTGTTCTACCGGCCTGTGGAGCGTTTTCCGAAGGCCGGTTTTTTGTGTCCAAATCAATCTGGCCAGCGTAGGTTTTGGTTCCGATGAAACCGAGAATCCTTGCTGCATTGTTAATGGCGGCCCTTGGACTTACCGCCGAGGCAGCGATTAAGAATGTGCTGTTCATTGTCAGTGATGACTTGAAGGCCAGTGTGCTGGGGTGTTATGGCGATCCGGTTTGCAAGACGCCCAACATTGATCGGTTGGCCAGACAGGGTGTGGTGTTCGAGCGGGCGTATTGTCAGGGACTGATGTGCGCGCCGTCGCGGATGTCGTTTATGCACAGCCGTTATCAGGGCGGCGGCAAGGTGAACCTCGGGCAGCACTTTCGCGAGAACGGCTGGTACAGTGCGCGTGTTGGGAAAATTTATCACATGCGTGTGCCGGGCGATATCATCGCGGGGACGCACGGTCAGGACATCGCGTCCTCGTGGACCGAGTGCTTTAATTCGCCCGGCAAAGAGGCGCACACGCCGGGGCATTATGCGTGCCTGAACCTGAACATTTTTACGACGGCGGAGGAGAACCGGCAGTCCACGCGCATGCCGCATCGGATGTTTGTGACGGTGCGCTTCGAAGGCGATGGCTCGGATCAGCCGGATCACAAATCGGCCACCAAAGCCATTGAACTGTTGCGGAAGCATCAGGCCAAGCCGTTTTTCCTCGCGGTGGGTTTGGTGCGGCCGCATTACCCGATGGTGGCGCCGCAGCAGTTTTTTGACCCGTACCCGTGGCAAAAAATGAAGCTGCCCAAAGTGGTGGAGAATGACGCGACAGATATCCCGAAAGCCGGATTGGCCGGCACGCGGTCGGAGACCAATTCGATTGGCAAATTTCCCGACAACCAAAAGCGCATGTGGACCGGCTACTACGCCTCGGTGGCGTTCATGGACGCGCAGGTGGGTCGCATCCTCAATGAACTGGACCGGCTCGGATTGCGCGAAAGCACCGCGGTGGTATTCACTAGCGACCACGGCTATCACCTCGGCGAGCACGGCTTTTGGCAGAAATCGAATCTGCACGAGGAAGTCACGCGCGTGCCATTGATCATCGACGCCCCCGGCTTCAAACCCGGCCGATCGAAGGCGCTGGCGGAGTTGATGGATATTTACCCGACGCTGTCTGAATTGGCCGGCCTCAAAACGCCCGCCGAGGTGCAGGGCCAAAGCCTCGTGCCGGTGCTTAAAGACAACGCCGCCGAGGTACGACGCGGGGCGTTATCCCTCCACCGAGGCGGCCACGGCCTGCGCACCGCGGATTGGGCTTACCTCCGGTACAAAGACGGCTCCGCTGAGCTGTACGACATGAAGGGCGACCCTCATCAATTCACCAACCTCGCCAATCATCCGAAACACGCCCGCACCCGCGCGCAACTGGACGCGCACCTCAACGAGCGCCTGCGCAAGGTGGGTCTGAAGAGTGGGCGTTAACCATTTTTATCCTGATAAACTTGGTCAGCTCAGTAATGGCGATTGCCAAACGAAAGATACTTCGAAAAATCGGAGTCAATTCGTCGTTGGCTTGAATGATCCAAAAAACTTTTTGGTTTGTTTCAAAGCCGGATTCAGAGGTTTGGCAACCAGTGTCAGTTGATACACTCGGGAGCCAACTGTGACGAGTTGACCGTGGACCGTGTATCCATCCGACCCGGTAGCTTGGAATTCTACACCGACGTGCTTGCCGTGCTGGATGAGTTTGGGGCCGGTGAGTTTGCCGTTGATATTTTTGGCCATGCCGCGGGCCATGACGTCCATGAGTTTGGCGGGAGTGATTTGTTTCACAAAGGCGGCGGGGTAATCGTGGGTGGCGACGCGCCAGATGGTATCCTAGTCGGCGGTGTGCGTGTGGGCGGTAATCGTGACGAGGCCGAACGGGTAGCGGTTCTGGGCCTTCTTAATGGTGACTTTTCCAGGGAGGGCAATGGTGAATTGGCCGTCGGGCGATTTATAGACCGGCCAATCTGCGGCGGCGAGCGGGAGGCTGGTGAGAAGGAGGGCGAGGAGATGCTTCATGGGTTACGGTAGACGAATGGTTTTGCGTTGCTCGGCGGCGTCGTAGATGGCGTAGACAACCTGCACGGCGCGGAGGCTGTCGGCGTTGCTGATTGGCGGTTCGGTATCATTGGCGATGGCCTCAACACAGGCGCGGACGAATGGGGTATAGCCGCGAGGTTGCTTGTTGCCTTTCCAGGTCTGCACTTTACCGGCGTTTTCACCCTTGTTCGAAAGCCAGTGGAGCGGTTGATCAAGCATTTGCTGGAGGTGCAACCAGCCTTCGCTGCCCCACACCTTGATGCCGGAGTGGTAGCCGCGCTTGAGGTAGTAGCCGGAGGTGAAGGTGCCGAGCGTGCCGTTATCGAAACGCAGGGTGGCGGTGGCGGAATCCTCGATATCGATCGGTTGACCGCCAACGTTGGCGATGAATCCGTTCACCTCGGTAATTTCGGTGGCAGTGAGGTTTTGGATGAGGTCCAGCCAATGGATGCCGAGCCACACGAGGTGCCCGCCGCCGGCGCGTTTCTTTTGGGCGTACCATTGGGCGCGGAAACCGGCGTTGGTGAGGCGGGTTTGGTCCGCGACGAGATGGGCGTCGACGCCGTAAATCTTGCCGATGGCACCATCAGCGATGAGCTGCCGCGCGGCAATGAACTCGGGGTTCAACCGATTGGCCAGGGCGAGCATCACGTGCCGATGTTTGCTGTCGGCCTTATTAATGAGCGGGGCAAATTCCTTGGCGCTTAGGCAGGCGGGTTTTTCGGCGAACACATGGCAACCGGCCTCGAGCGCGCCATTGATGGCCGCCGGGGCGGTCTTGGCCTCCATGGTCACCATCGCCAGGGCGGGTTGTTCCTTGGCAAGCATGGCCTTGGCGTCGCGATACACGGCGGTGAGCTTGGGGCCGAGCACTTTGCGGGCGCTGTCCACCCAGCGGTTGTCGGGATCGGCGATGGCTACGGCCGAGCAGGCCTTGGTGTCACGGAGGGCGTTGAGGTAGGCGCCGACGTGGGCGCCGGTGGCGTTGGTGACGAGGCCGACTTTGACAGGCTGGGGCATGGCCGCTGGTTATTCCTTGAGCTCAATGATCTGCGCGTTGCGGAATTTCACCCAACCGCTGTGGCCTTCGGCCCCGTAGGTTTGCAGGGCAATGGGGCCGGGCTTGAGCAGGTACGCGGGCGGATTCTTGTGCGTGAAATCGACGATCGGTTTTTCGTTGAGCCACACCTGAATGCGCGGCCCGATGGCGCGAATGCGCAGGCGGTTCCACTCGCGCGGTTTGCGGACAGCATCCTTCTCGTCACCCTTGTGCAGCCAATCATCGAGGTACAGGCCGACGGGCTCGCCGGCAGCGCCGCGGCCGATATTGATTTGGTAAGCGCGGCCGGTGCTGCGCTGGGCTGGTTTGCGGAGGAACACGCCGCTGTTGTATTTGCCGTGTTCGTCGATCTGGAAATCGAGGATTAACTCGAAATCCTTAAAGTGCATTTTGGTTTGGATGACCCCCCAGCGTTTGGGATCGCCGTCCTGGCCGCCGGTGAGCACGCCCTTTTTCATCGTCCACTTGGCCGGGCCCAAGGTTTCCCAGCCGCGCAGGTTGTTCTCCGCAAAGAGCGGGAAAAATTTACCGGCGTGCAGCGTGGGCGCGAGGGCAATGAGGAGGAGCAGGACGCGGATCATGTTAGTCGATGGGTTTAAAGGGGAAATCCTTTGAGGGCACGTGCTGGTCGGCCATGAGCTTGCGAAGTTGGGCGACCACCTCGGGATGATGGTCGGCCACATCAGTTTGCTCGCCGATGTCGGTCTTGAGATTATAGAGCTCGATCTTGAGCGGGTTTTTGTTGTTCGGCCGCAACATGCGCTGACGGATGCCTTTCCATTGGCCCATCCACACGGCTTGTTGTCCGCCGTAGCCGGTGAATTCCCGGTATAAAAACGGCCGCTCATGTTGGCGCTTGCCCAGCAGCGTGGGGGCAATGCTGATGCCGTCGATGTTCGCGGGAATTTTGGCTTCGGCACCGATGAGGTCAAGCAGGGTGGGGATCCAGTCCTCAAAACCGGTGCGGAAACCATTGGTGCTGCCGGCCTTCACCTGGCCGGGCCACTTGACGATGAGCGGCACGCGGATGCCGCCCTCGTAAAGCGAGCCCTTGAGGCCGCGCAGAGGTTTCACGCTCTCGAAAAAATCGTAATCGACCTCCAGCTTGAGGTGCGTGGTGCCGTTGTCCGAAGTGAATACAACGATCGTGTTTTTCTCGAGCCCGAGTTCCTTCACGAGATTGAGCACGTTGCCAATGTAACGATCCATGCGGGTGATCATCGCAGCGTACGCGGCGCGCGGAGTGAAGTGCGGCGTGTAACCGTAACCCTTGTCGCGCGTGAACGGCGGGTCGTTCCATTTTTTGGCGAGGTAGGGCTTGAGTTCCTCATCCGGCACATGCAATGCCACGTGCGGAATGACAGTGGGGTAGTAGAGGAAAAACGGTTTGTTCTTGTTTTGGCGAATGAAGGCCAGCGCCTGTTCGTTAATGCGGTCCGGCGCGTAGTCCTGTCCCTTGAACACATCGTAGCTGCGCGGGTCTTTGGGATCGGCTCCCTTCGGTAGCGAGGCGTGCCCGGGCACGGGCGGAACATTCTTGAGCGGTACCCGTTTCTGGTCGCTCCAGAGATAGTTCGGATAATAACTGTGCGCGTGGCGCTGGCAGTTGTAGCCGTAGAACCGGTCGAAACCCTGCTCGATGGGATCGCCGTGCGAGTGCGGTCCGCCGAGGCCCCATTTGCCAAACGCGCCGGTCACGTAGCCCTGCGCTTGCAGCAACTCGCCCATCGTCACTTCGCCGGGCGGGATGGGATGCTGGCCTTCCGGCTTAAACTCCTTGTTGTTCCGCACAAACGCATGCCCGGGATGTTTGCCGGTCATCAACACACAACGCGACGGCGCGCACACGGCGTTGCCGGAATAATTGGCGGTGAACCGCATGCCTTCGCGCGCGAGTTGGTCGAGGTGCGGCGTCTTGATTTTCTTTTGCCCATACGAGCCCAGCTCCGTCCAGCCTAGGTCATCGGCCATGATAAAAATGATGTTGGGTTTATCCGCCGCCAACAACGTCGGCGCCAGCGATAACAACAGGAGTGCAATGAACCGTCTCATAGTGTGGGACGCAGTCTGCCAGAAAGGGCGAGGTTTGCAATCTGAATGGAAGCCGCACGCGGAGGCGCGGAGACGCGGAGTTAAAATAAGGGGCAAGTTCCACCTTGCCTCATTCCGTTTCCCACCGCACGTCTGTATCTCCGCGTGAGGAATAATCTACTCCACCCGCAAAATGCGTCGTGCCGTAAATTCGCGGCCGTACATGTCGCGGGTGACGGCCTCGAGGAGGTGGGCGCCCTTGGGCAGCTTGGCGGGCAGGGGGCCTTTCCAGAGGTGATGTGAGTTGGTCGCCCCGTTTAGGGCTGGCGTTACCTTTGCGAGTTTTTCCGCGGCCAGCAGTTGAACGTAATAAGGATCAGGCTCGTTCGTCTTTTTCAGAGGCGTCCATTTGCCGCCGTTGACGCGCAGCTTCACGGTGGATTTCTCCGAGCCGGCAAAGACGTTCACGTACACAGACGTCTTGGCGAGATCCGTAGCGGGGAGGGAAACCGGCGCGTGGATGCGGAGCTGATGACTGGCGGGAAAGCGTGAGGCTTTGAAGTCAAATGTGGCCTTCGCGCCGTCGAAAGTGATGATCGAGTAGCCGTTGGGCGCGCCGTCGCGCATGGTGGTGTGCGGGATGCCGCGCTCGTCCTTGGCGCCCTTCCACCACGTGCCGCTGACGGTGACGTTGACGATGTGATGATGCGGCTTGGCCCCGAACCAGCCGTCGCCGCGGTCAATAAACTGATGCGCCTGCCAGTGTGTGTGGCCGGAGATACTCAGTGTGTACGGGCGTTTCTCGATGAGGCGATACAGCTCCTGCCGGTCGCCCGTGCCAGTGAGTGGGATGTGCATCATCAGCATCACCAGTCGATCCTTCGGCACGCGCGCGAGGTCGGCCTTGATAAAGGCGAGCTGGCGTTTGCCGAACGCGCCGCGATACGCGCCGCGCTTGCGGGCTTCGTCGTGGTACCACTGCACGTTGTCCAGCACGATGAAGTGTACCTTGCCGTAGTCGTACGAATAATACGGCGGGCCGTAAATGCGCTCAAAGGTCTCGTCGGAATGTTCGTCCAGCTTCGCCTCGAAGTTCAAATCGTGGTTGCCGATCACGTTGTACCAGGGGATGCCGATTAGCGCCACGGTGCGGTTGAGGCTGCCGAAAAGCGAGAGGTCATCGAACATGATGTCGCCCAGCGTCACGCCGAATTTCGCGTCGGTGCCGACCAGCTCGGCGACCACGTCGTTGGCGATATAATCAATCTGCGTCTGTGAGGTTGGCTGCGGGTCGCCAAAGAAAACGGCGCGAAATTTGTCCGGTTCGGCCTGTTTGCGCAGCGGGAAATCAACCGACTTTGGCAACGGCCCGGTCGGCTTGCTGCCGGGGAAACGCGAGGGCGGTGAGCCTTTCGGTTTGTGGATGTAATAAAACTGCGGCAGCTTGTGCGCGTTCAGCGGCGTCATCCAGCCGCTCGGCTTCAGCACGAACAGGATCGTATCCTCCGTCACCGGCAGCTTGTACCGCCCCGCCGCATCCGTTTCCACAATCGCCTCCCCATTGGAAACGCCCACGCCCGCCAGCCCTTTCTCGCCCGCATCTCGCTTGCCATTCCCGTTGGCGTCATCAAACACCACACCGGACGCCATCTCCGCAGCCGTCGCCGACAAGCCGGCGCTGCACAATAATACCAGAATCGTTTTCATATTATTTCCCAATGCAATACAACCATTCCTGCCGACCGCCGCGCTTGGTGGCAACGCGGAGGTAGAGGCGGCTGCCGCTGATGACGGGGGAGGCATAAACCTCCTCGCCGAGCTGGTTGGTGGCCAGCAGCTTAAAGTTTTCCGGGTCGGTGCTGAACACGTAGGTTTTGCCCGCAAGATTGGTGGCATAAATGCGGTCGCCGGCGAGAATGGGCGTGGCGAAAAACGCGCCGCCGAGGCGTTCCTTCCAGCGTTCCTTGCCGGTGGCGGAATCCCAGCACACCGCAAAACCGGCATCCATCGTGGCGTAGAGATGATTGTTTTTCACGAGCATCGAGGGCACATACACGCGCGCGGTATTTTGCCAGGCCACCTCGCCGGAGCCGTCCGCCTCCACGGCCATGGTGTGGTTCTTCGGCCAGCCGCCACTGATAAACACGCGCTTGCCGTCGGTCACCGTGGTGGTCACGCATTCCTGTGTGCTGCCCTTGATCTCCCAATGCTTCTTGCCCGTGAGCGGATCGAGACTGGTGATCAGTTCCGCGCCGGTAAACACCATTTGCAATTTGCCATGCGCCGTGACCATCACCGGCGTGGTGTAGTTTGGATACTTTGGCCGCTGGATGCGCCACAGCTCCCGGCCCGTGCGCTTGTCAAACCCCACCACCGCACCACCGATCTGCTTGCTGTCCGCCTTCGCCACCACCACGTTCTGGTAAACCATCGGTGAGGTGCCGTAACCCTGATGGATCACATAATCACTCACCGCCTTTTGCCAGCGCACTTTGCCGTCCATGCCCAGCGCTGTGAGAAACACCTTTTTGTCATTCGGAAACCCGACATACAACTGCTCGCCGTCACACACCACCGACGACGACGCATGCGACGCGTGCTTGTTGCCGCCCTTCAACAACTTGCCCGTGTGCACCGGCGTCTGCCAAATCACCTTGCCCGAACCCTTGTCCAGACACAGCACCGACTGCACCTGCCTCTCCGCCTCGGCTGTCGCCAGATAAATCCGGTCTCCCACAATTGTCGGCGTGCTATGTCCGCGCCCCGGCAGCTTCACTTTCCACGCCACATTCTTCTCCGCCGACCAATCCACCGGCAACCCCTTCGCCGCCACCGCATGCCCATCCCCCTTCAACCCCCGCCACCCTGGCCAGTCCGTGGATTGAAATTTGAAAGGTTCAGCAACGGCAGAGCAGACAATGGAGAGCAGCGCAGATAACCATTTCATGGCCCAAGCGTTATCGGAAAACCCGATGCGGGCAAGGTGGAACTTGCCCCTCTCAAAGGCATCGGCCATGCTGCCCGCATGCGATTCGGTTTGATGACAGTGGCATGGTTGTATGGGAGTGCCTTTATTGTTTTCGCTGCGGAAAAGCCGGCGCAACCGGTGGTGGAAAAACCTTTCCCGCCAGCGGAGGCGGCGCGGACGATGCAGGTGCCGAGGGGGTTTAACGTGACGTTGTTTGCCGGGGAACCAGACATTACGCAGCCAATTGGGTTTTGCATTGATGACCGCGGGCGGCTTTGGGTGGCGGAGGCGAAGAATTATCCGGACAAAAAGGCGGGCAAAAATGATCGCATCATTATTCTCGAGGATACCGATGGCGATGGGCGGCATGACAAGCGGATCGTGTTTTATGACCAGCTCGAGTACGTGAGCGGCATTGAGGTGGGCTTCGGCGGGGCGTGGGTGATGTCGGTGCCGAATTTTTATTTTATCCCGGACAAGGACTACGACGGCGTGCCCGATGGCGAGCCGGTGGTGTTGCTCGATGGCTTCGGTACGCATGCCAACGCGCACAACATCGCCAATGGGTTTGCGTGGGGGCCGGACGGCTGGTTGTACGCCACGCACGGGCGCACCAATTGGTCGCTCGTGGGCAAGCCGGGGACGCCGGAGGAAAAACGCCGGCGCATCGATGGCGGTGTGTGGCGGTATAATCCGGTGCGGCATGTGTGGGAGAATTTTGCCGACGGCACGACGAACCCGTGGGGCATTGACTGGAACGATTACGGCCACGCCTTCGTGTGCAACTGCGTGAATCCTCATCTCTTTCACGTGGTGCAGGGCGCCTTTTATGAGCCCAACCGGAATCGGCCGGCCGGCCGGTTTGCTTACGAACGCATCAAGACGGTGGCGGATCATTTGCATTTCACGAACACCAAAACCATTCGCGCGGGCATCGGCACGCCGGAGGAGGATCATGCCGGCGGCGGGCACGCGCACTGTGGCACGATGATTTATCTGGGCAACAATTGGCCGGCCAAATATCGCGGGGCCGTTTTCATGAACAACATCCACGGCCGGCGCGTGAACATGGATGTGCTCAAGCGTAAGGGCAGCGGCTATACGGCCAGCCATGCGCCCGATGTGATCCGCGCGGCGGATCCGTGGTTCGTCGGCGTCAGCCTCGCCTACGGCCCCGATGGCGGCGTGTATGTCAGCGACTTTTCCGACACCGGCGAATGCCATCACACCCGCAACACCCGCAAGCACACCGGCCGCATTTTCAAGGTTACCTTTGGCAAACCGAAGCCGTGGCAGGGCGACATCAACAAGCTGAGCAACGTCGAGCTGGCCAAGCTGCAGTTGCACGAAAACGATTGGTTCGTGCGCCATGCGCGGCGGGTGCTGCACGAGCGGTTGGATTACACGCACAAGATTTGGAGTCCGTTCTCGCCCGATCCCGAAGAGAACCACGCCGCCTGGCGCCGACATCGATCGAATCGATTCCATGAGGTCGATCCACTGCTCAAGAAGGAGCTCGCCGAAAATAAAAGCGTGCCCAAACGCCTGCGGGCCTTGTGGGCGTTGTATGTGACCGAGGGCATCGAGGGGGCGGATTTGATGGAGCTGTTCAAGGACCGCGACGAACACGTTCGGTCTTGGTCCATTCAGCTGTTAATGAACGACATCCGCCTCACCGAGGCCGGCGTGAAGCTGCTCACCGAGTTGGCCAAGAACGACAAATCGCCGCTCGTGCGCCTTTACCTCGCCAGCGCCGCGCAGCGTGTGCCGGTGAAATTACGTGCGCCATTGCTCCAGGCATTGCTCGCGCACGGCGAGGATGTGGATGACCCCAATCTCCCACTCATGTACTGGTACGCTACCGAACCGGTCGTGGCGGCTGATCCCAAAACTGCCGTGCAACTCCTCACCGCTTGCAAGCTTCCTAAGATTCGTCAATTCATCACCCGCCGCATGGCGACTGGACGGGAAGCGTCCGAATCGAAATAATCCCACCGATGAAACGACTGTTCATTTTGTTTCTGGCGAGCCTTCTGTGGCTGCCCGCATCTGTACACGCGGAGGATGCCGATGGCTTGGGGCCGTTGGTGGGGGTGTTGAAGGAGGTGGATGATCCGGCGTTTCAATTGGATATTCTCAAAGGCATCGCCGCCGCGCTGAAAGGCCAGCGCAATGTGAAGCCACCCAAGAGTTGGGCTGAGGTGGCCCCGAAGCTGGCCAAGAGCTCAAATGCCGAGGTGCGGCAATTGGCACAGCAGCTTTCGCTAACCTTCGGCAGCAAGGACGCATTGGCGGCATTACGCAAGGTGTTGCAGGACGCCAAAGCCAAGCCGGCCGATCGCCGCAAGGCGCTGGCATCGTTGATTGATGCGCGGGACAAGCAATTACCCGGGGTGTTGCAGGCGTTGCTCGCCGAGCCGGAGATGCGGCGCGATGCCTTGCGCGGGCTCGGCGCGGTGGAGGATGCCAAGACGGCGCCGGCGATCCTGAAGATTTATGCGAAGCTGGATACGGACGGCCAACGCGATGCACTCACCACACTGGCCTCGCGCGTGAGCTACGCCAAGGCGTTGATGGCTGCCGTGACGTCCGGCGCCGTGAAGGCCAACACCTTGCCGGCCGACACGGTGCGGCAGCTGCGCGCACTGGGACAGAAGGAGATCAATGCGCAGCTCGACAAAGTGTGGGGCGTGAGCCGGTCCACGCCCGAGGCGAAATTGGCGGAGATTGCTAAGTACAAAAAACTGCTCTCCACGCGGATTAGTGTGCCGGATAATCTTTCGAAAGGCCGAGCGTTGTACCAGCGCACCTGTGCCCAATGCCACAAGCTGTATGGCGAGGGTGGTGAGATTGGTCCGGACATTACCGGCTCCAATCGCAACAACCTCGATTATCTGTTGCAAAACATCATCGATCCGAACGCGGACATTCCAAATGATTACCGAACGACCATCGTGCGCCTGAAAGACAAGCGCGTGTTGGTGGGTGTCATCCGCCAAAGCGAAGGCCAATCGGTGACGCTGGCGACCGTGACCGGATCAGTGACTGTCGCGAAGGCCGACGTGGAAGCGATCGAGCCGCAGAATTTTTCCATGATGCCCGAGGGCCTCGTGCTGGCCTTCAAAGAACGCGAGCTACGCGACCTCGTGGCTTATCTCCGCGGCACCCGGCAGGTGCCATTGCCGAAGGAATAATTCATGCTAAAGGGTTCGGTATTTTGTTCGCTACTGTTGGTTCTAAACAGTTGGGCTGTGGAAATTATCGCGCATCGCGGGGCATCCTATGATGCTCCTGAGAACACACTTGCCTCGGTGAATTTGGGTTGGCAGCGTGGGGCGGACGCGGTGGAAGTGGATGTCTTTCTCACGAAAGATCAAAAAATTGTCGCGCTTCACGATAAAAATACCAAACGCACTACCGGCCACAATGGCCTGGTCCACGAAATGACATGGGACGAGTTGCGCCAACTGGATGCGGGGAGTTGGAAAAATAAAAAGTATCAGGACGAACCCATCCCGTTGCTATCGCAGATTTTGGAAACCATTCCCAAAGGGAAATACTTGGTGATCGAAATCAAATGTGGCCCCGAAATCATTGAACCCTTGGCACGCTTGCTGAAGCGAACCCGGACGGCGCCGGCCAACACCTCGATCATCAGCTTTTCGTATGAGGTGGTTGCTGCTGCGAAAAAACGATTTCCCCAGCGGCGGGTTTATTATTTGTCAGGCATCAAGTTGAACAACCAAACCCAAAAACTGGAACCGTCCGTGGCTTCGTTGATCAAAAAGGCAGCGGATGTTCGTTTAGATGGATTGAGCCTGGGGTTTTCGGGGAAGATCGATGAACCCATGTTGATGAGATTCGTCGGACAGATGCGTAAGGAAACGACCTTGGCGAAAAAGGGGTTTTATGTGTGGACGATTAACGATTTGGGACGAGCCAAAAAATTGACCCAAGCTGGAGTGGATGGGATTACAACCGATCGACCGGCATTCTTAAGTCCAGTTCGGGAAAACGAACAGAATTAATCGGGCTGGAGCTACAGTTTCGGAGCCAGAAATTCCTCCAGTTTCACCGTGTCGGCAGCAAGCCGGCGGATGCCTTCGGCGAGTTTTTCAGTGGCGCAGGCGTCTTCATTGAGTTCCCAGCGAAAGGCGGTTTCATTGAGGCTCACTTTTTCATCCACGCTCGCGTCGGCGGATTCATCGGAAAGTTTGCGCGGCAGATCGCCGGGGGTATCCTGCAATTGATCGAGCAGCTTGGGGCTAATGGTCAGCAAATCGCAGCCGGCCAGCTCGGTGATTTCGCCGGTGTTACGGAAGCTGGCGCCCATGACCTCGGTGGCGTAGTCGAATTTCTTGTAGTAGTTGTAGATGCGCGTGACGGACTGCACACCGGGATCATCGGCCGGCGCGTATTCCTGGCCGGTCTTGGCCTTGTGCCAGTCCATGATGCGGCCGACGAAGGGGCTGATGAGTTGCTCCCGCGACTCGGCGCACGCGACGGCTGGCTGGGACGCGCCTTTGATGCGGCGTCCAAGAAGCTCGCCGGCCAGGTTCCGGCCATTGCCCTGGGCACCGGGCGTCTGCCGTTGGGGCTGGTTTCCACCAAGTTTACCGTGCCCACCGTGCGCAGCCTGAAGGATTATCAACTGCAACTGGCCGGCAGCAAAGCGGAGCAAACCGTGCACCGCAAACAAATGCGCGAACTGGTCGGCAGCGGCACCGGCGGCAACAGCGATCTGGATTTCCTCCGGCGCACCGCCGCCACGGCGCTGGATACCTCGGCGAAAATTCAATCCGTGCTCGAGGACTATCAGCCCGCGCAGCCGTATCCGGAAAACGGGCTGGGTCAACGGCTGCAAAACGTGGCGCAACTCATCACCGCTGACCTCGGCGCGCGCGTGTACTTTGTGTCCCTCGACGGTTTTGATACCCACGCCGAACAGCAAGGCGCGCACAACGCGTTGATGACCGAGCTGTCCACCGCGCTCAGCGCGTTTTATGCGGACCTCAAGGCGCACGGACTATACAAGCGCGTGACGACCGCCACCTTCTCGGAATTCGGCCGGCGCGTGAAAGAGAACGGCAGCCTGGGCACGGACCACGGCGCCGCCGGGCCGATGTTCGTGATGGGCGATTCGGTGAAGGCGGGTCTGCACGGCGCACACCCGAGCCTCAACGATCTCGATCAGGGCGACCTCAAGCACCACACCGATTTCCGCAGCATCTACACCGCGCTGCTCGAGGATTGGCTCGGCTGGAACGCCGAAGCCGCCGTGGGCGGGAAATTCAAAAAGCCGCGATTGTTTGCCTGATCAATCCGACTTCAACGACTGCAGATAGGCCAGCAAATCAGCCAGTTGCTCGGGGGTGAGGCCGGCGGCGAGGCCGGGGGGCATGGAGGAGTACTCGATCTTTTCGCGCTTGGCGATTTGGGCGGTGGGGATGTCCACTGCCACGCCGATGGCGGTGCGGATGCTGATGGTGTCGTTGCTCTCGAGGGTCACAAAGCCGACGTGCGTTTTTTTGTCCTTGGTGGTGAAGGCGTACGTGTCAAAGCCCTGCGCGACGACGGCGTTGGGGTTGAGGATGGACTGCAGCAGTTCGGTGGGTTTGTAGCGTTTGCCAATGTCGACGAGGTGGGGGCCCTTGGGGGATTGGCCGTCGGCGGTAGTGTGACAAGCGATGCAGGCTTGGGTGGTAAAAAACTTTTTGCCGCGCGCGACATCGCCCTTGGTCTTGAGTGCCCGTTCGATGGATTTCTTTTCGCCAAGCGTGGCAACCCAGTTTTTGGGATCACCCGTGGGCGCGGCGATCTTGAACGGCGCGTTGGCGCCATCGGTGCTGGCGACGTTGGTGCCAGCGGGCAAATCCTTCAGTGAAATCTTGTGACTGGCGAGCTGCGCCTTGACGCCTTCAACGGTGGCCTTGGGGGCGTTGGCGAGGGCCGTCTTGAGGCCAGCCTCGATGGTGTCGCTGCTACTCCATTTCTCGCGGGCAAAGTATGGCCCGGTCGTGTCCGGACGCGTGCCCCACCAGCCTTGCGTGTAGCCGCCTTCGCGGTGGTACAGGCGCACGAGCGTGGCCAATGTGGCCGGGTCAGGTTTCACGGCGGCGCGGGCATTGAGGGCCGCCACGGCTTTGTCGTCGTGAATGTATTTCAAGACACTGAGCGCGGCGGTTCCGTGGGTGCCGTCCAGCGCTCCGAGCAAGGTGTCCACCGGCTTCAGCGCGACCAATGCGCGCGTGGCGATGTGCGGGATGACGGCTCCGGGATTGGGTTCGTTTTGCGCGGGCACCTTTTCAAGTTTGGGCGCAGCCGCGTGCGGTAGCATGGCGGCGGCTGCGGTGGCGTCACCCAAGCGGCCGAGGCTGATGAGTGCCTGCGCCTGAACGCGGGCGCTCTTGCTGTCGAGCGCATTGACGAACACATCTTTCTTCAGGCCCTTCAATTCGCCGGTGCGATCGGTGAGTGCGCGCAGGGCGAACTCGGCCACGTCGGCACTAGCCGCGAGCTTGAGCAGATCGGTTTGTGCCTTGGCGCCGTTGAGTTGCTTAAGGGTGAAGATGGCAGCCACGCGACCGGCGAGCGGAACGGCCTTGTCGCCGGCCAAGGCGTTGAGCTTGGCGGTGCGGGCGGCACTGGGGCCGCGGCGGAGCAGCTCGAATTGCGCGTGCAGGTTTTGCTGCTGGCTCGGGCCGATAAGCAGATCGAACAGGGCGGCGTCATCGATTTTGGTGACGTCCGGGAAGGGCTCGGGCTTGAAGTCCTGGGGAACCACCTGCACGACGAAGCCAACGTTCGGCCCGCTGTACGAAAATTTGCCGCCGTGCCAACTGGCCACGTACATGCGTCCGCTGGCATCCACATCGATGTCGGTCGGGCGCGGGATGGTCAGGAAGGTCTCCTGATGCGCATCGAAGGTGGGGCCGTTGGCGGGCGGGTTGTGCAGGAAAACGGCGCTGCGTCCCCAATCGCAGGTGTAGGCGCCATGGCTGAAGGGCTTGGGCCAGCGGGTGTCGTGATAAAACATACCGCCGCAGCCGGAGCCGCCGCCGTAATCCTTGAGCGTCGGGAAAATCTCGCCGTGGAAATTTTTGTACCACGACGGGTAACCGTACTCGGCACTTTGCATGATGTGACTGAAGCGCACATTCCAGCCGCCGCCGTCGTTGGTGTTGTCGCGCGTGAAAATATTCAGGTACGGATCGACGCATGCATCCAGAATGTTGCGCAAGCCCCAGCAGTAAATCTCCATGTCCGTGCCGTCTGGCCGCACTCGCACGATGCCGCCGCCGCGCCGGCTGAGCACGCGGCCATCGGCGCCCACAGCCTTGGTGAAACCGAAGTCGCCCACGGCAATATAGATCCAGCCATCGATGCCCATGCGGATGCCGTTGGTGGTGTGGTCGGCGCCGCGCTTGGAAACGTAATCGGTACTGATCCCCTCGATGAGCCGCTTTTCCTTGTCAGCCACACCATCGCCGTTGGTGTCCTCGTACAAAGTGAGAAACGGCGGGTGCAGCACCCAGAGTTTGCCGTTATCGTAAATGAGTCCGCGCGGATGATCCATCTTGGCGAAGGTGTTGACCTTGTCCGCCTTGCCATCGCCATCGGTATCAATGCAGCGCACCACGCGGCCGCGGCCTTTCTCCTTGCCAAGACTGCCCTGCTCATCAATGCCCACGAACACCTCGCCCGTGGCTGCCGCCGTGAGGCAGACGGGGTAATTCACCTCCGGCGGCGCGGCGAAGAGTTTCACCTCAAATCCTTCCGGTGCCTTCACGCCCGCGATGCCCGTGGCGGCTTGGTTGCTGCCGTTCTCAGCGGCTTTCATCACCTTGCGCGGCAGCTCGGGCAGGGTGCCGGTGTGCGCTTCAAACTCCCACAGACTACCCCAGTATTGCGGAGTGGATCCCTGAAAAGTGATCTTGAAAAACTTCGCGCCCTTCGCGTCAACCTTGTGGGGCGTGATCTGTTTAATCTCCTTGTTGTTCGACTGGTCGACGACCTTTTTCCAGTCCTTGCCGTCGGCCGAAGCCTCGACCGTGTAACGATAGGCGGCGTTATTTTTCTCCCAGAGAATTCGGATGTTTTGAATGTCCGCCGCTTCCTTGAGCTCTACCTCCAGCCATTGACCGGCCGAACCGCCCGCTGCACACCAGCGCGTGCGTGGGTTGCCGTCGACGGCGTGCTTTGCGAAATTACTTTTGTTCGTCTCCTCCGAACTCGCCTTGGCCGTGGCGCCTGTGGCGGCATTCTTCGGAACGGACGCTACTACTTTATCTTCTTTTTTTTTACCGTCGGCTTGCTGCCCAGTGTGAAGGATTCCTCTTTCGGCTGCACAATCGGCCAAGCCTCCTTCTTGGTCGCCCACAGAATGCCGCGCGCGATGAAGTCGAGGTACCGCTTGTCCGATACCGTCACGTTGTTATGACCGAGCGAGGTGCTGAAGACGCGGGCGCCGTGATATTCATTGGCCCAAGCCACCACCGCCTTGGCGTTGCCCTGCGTGCCGCGCGCCACCACCTTGGTGCCGGGCATCACCTGAATGTTGTTGTACAGCTCCTCATTTTTGGTAGTCCAATTCTTCAACCCCTTGGTGATGAACGGCACGTTGTTTTCGAACGCAATGTCAATCGGCCGCTGCGGACCGTGCCCGCTGGATTGCAGGCCAATGTACTCAAACCATGTGCCATTCGCCGCACCTTTCTTCACCGGCGCGCGGAAATTGCCGAACCGATACGAGTGCATCGCGCAATGAAGGTTCACGCCCGGGATACCCTTCTGGTGCGGCGCGAGTACACCGGCGATCACCTTAGGATCACTGATGCCCGCGGAACATTCATCGTGGATCACGAGATCGTAGCCCTTGGCATAATCGGGATTGCCGTAAATAGCGATCGGCGGCTTGGTACTCTTGTCCGGCGAATGCGCGTGATCGATCTTGATGTTGATCCGGCGCTCCAGCCCCTGCTTCAGGATGTCCTTCTGGTTCGCGTAATCATGGCAGCAACCGCCCGTGATCAATAGCGCACGCAGCGGCTTGGGCAACGGCTTCTTCTTGTCCTCCGCCAAAAGATCCCCGGCAAACCAGCCGGCCAAAGTAAGGGTCAGAATAATTGCTCGCATATTTCTTGTGGGAGAAAGCTACCGTCGAATTGAGTTTGAATCAATCCCGATGAACATCGGAACTTCTCTGATCCGGTTGATTTTCGATTGGCTTCATTTCCACTACCGGCAACCCATCTCGACAAAGCAGAAATCGTTCCCCATTCTGCAACCGTTCACAAACCTCGTTGAACTGAGATTCACATTCTTCAAAGCTCAATCTAGTCGTGGTCATATATTCAAGTCAGCAACTGTTTTCATTGGAAGAAATAATTGGCGTGGATTTTTCGATAATTCAACGAACCCAAACCGCTGATAAAACGCTGATGCGGTGGCATTCTTAGCATCAACAATCACAAATGTTGCCGCCACCTCATCAGACAACGCCAACGCCCTTTCCAGTGCGTTCATCAAGAGCAGTTTTCCCATGCCGGGAAACCCCAAATCACGCGCCAAACGGCCGATCAGCATGGCAGGCAGAATGGGATAGCGCGGCAACTTGCGCGCAACCGTCTCCGGCAAAGCGCCCAGTTCCACCGAGGCCGCCGAGAGGGTGTAATAGCCCGCCACGCGTCGTGGCTCGTCATACGGCACCATCGCAAACACCGCCGCCACCTTGCGTTTCATGTCGTGCCGCGCTTGGGTTTGCAGGTATCGATTCAGCACCTCCACCCCGCAATCAAAACGCTGCCGGTCATGCCGCGCAGTCAACGGCTCACAAATGAAGCCACTCATCGCGAAGCCACGCGCCGCCGGTGTTCCCGTGCCGCCTTGCGCAGGGCCGCGTTAGGCTTGGCGGGCTTCAGCAACGCATCCACCAGCCGCCGGCTTTGGGCGGCATTCAGCCGAATAGCCTCATGCCCCTCCACCACCTTGCGCGCCTCCGACTGCAGCGTGTCCACTACGAAATCTGTCACCGACCGGCCCTCATAAGCCGCCGCCCGCTCGATGAGCATCTTCTGTTCCGGCGTCAACCGCGCCTCCATTCGCGCGGAGCGTTTCGTTCGTTCTGGCGTCTCAACTGGCATCCGGTAAATGTACGGCGTTTTGCCGTACGTGTCAACCGGCCTATTTCGCCACTTTTTCGAGCATCTTGAGCAGTGTTTTTTCGATTTTGATTGAGGCGGTGATCTCCAGCGTGCAGGTGCCCAGCCAGGTTTCGTAGCCGCCGAGGGCGTGTTGGCGCGGGGTGGGGAGGTAGCCGTTGTGGCCGTTGGCCAGCTCGATGGTGAAGGTGGCTTGCGGCAACGGGCTCTTGGCCTTGAGGGTGAGGCCGATCTCGCAGAGTACTTCGCACGGGATGCTGGTGATGCCCACCTCGCCGAGGCGCAATGCCTGCAAAATAATTTTCTCCTCCCGCGGCCCATTGGCGAGGCCGAGCGTGCGGTGGGCGTAGGCCTCAGCTAGGCCGGATTGGGGCTTTGGCGCGGTGCCGGCGAGGACGGCCTTGGCGTAGGCGACTTCCTTGGCGGTGGGCTGACGGTTCTTGAGCGTTAGTTCGGTTTGCTCCATGGCGAGGGAAACATCTTTGCTGAAGCGCACCGTTTTGTGCGCGGCGAGCACACGGTCGGCGACAAGTTGGGCCACTTCATTCATGCGCTGCATGGGCTTCTGTCGCGGGCGCGGGACACGGAAGCTGATGTTGTTGAGGTCGCCGCTGGTACCGTTGGACATGAGGCCGACAAAACCAGCATCCTTGCCCAGCGCCTTCTCGATGTGACCGGCGAACACGCCAAAATAATCGGCCGACACCCCGCCCGCCGGCAGGCCGCCCACGTAGTGCAGCGAGTAATTGGCCAGCAACGCAATCGGCCGGCCATCGGTGCCGCGCAATGAAACGAAATGCACCTCCGGATCGGTCGGGCCCGCGGGGCGGTCGATGAGGTTTTTGGGCGGGTTCATACGCACTATGTCGTTTGGGCTGCCGAAGGGATTCACGGCAATGCCGCCGGGTTTCATGTGCCAGCGGCGATTGAAAATTTCCTCGGGCACCAGCGCCACGCCATGGGCCAGCTCGGCCGGTGCGAGGTTTTTCTCTGCGCGCACGATGGACTCGGCGATGCCTTCAACCAGCTGCATGAAATAGGCGCGATGCGGTTCGTCATCGCGATTGGTGCGGCGATCCTTGCCCGGTGGCGCCGTGTGCGTGTGGGTGGCAGCCACAAGAATCCGATCCGCCCGCACCTTCGTGCGCTTGGCGGCCAACGCCTTGGCGCGGTCGAGGTAATTGCGGCCGATCAGACAGTTATCCACGATCACAATCGCCAGTCGCGTTCGGCCGTCATCACACACAATCGCCCGCGCATACAACGGATCATGCGCCTTATCCGCCAGCCGTTCGTGAAACGACCCCACCATCTGCACCGGCCACAGCTTCGGCGTAATATCCACCTTCGCCGCCCCCGCACGAAACTCCGCCCAAGCGGTGGTGGTGATGAAAAGGAGAGTGAGAAGGATTTTGGCTTTCATAATTTCATGTAAGGTAGGGCGCGCTGTCCCAGCGCGCCGTGGGCGGGGGGGGGGTCACGCCCCGCCCCCGCGGGGGCTGGTTGGGGGGATCAAATTTTTTGTTGGGCGTCGGCATCCTTGCGCCGGTTTCCTTGCGCCATTGGGCGAGCTGGGCGGCGAGGGCCTTGACCTTGTCGGGGTGTTTTTTGGCGAGATCGTTTTTCTCGGCGATGTCTTCAGCGAGGTTGAACAGCTCCAAGCGGCCGTCCTCGTACCACTCGATGAGCTTCCAGTCGCCGTCGCGGATGGCGCCGGTGGGGGCGTTGCCCTGGTTGCCGTAGTGCGGGTAATGCCAGTAGAGCGGGCCGCGTTTGTGTTCCTTGCCGCGCAGGGCGGTGGTGAAGCTCACGCCATCGATGGGCAGGGGCAACTGCGGCTTCAGGCCGGCCATCTCCATCATGGTGGGGAAAAAGTCCGTGCTCGTGACGGGCGTTTTGTTCACGCTGCCGGGCTTGGTGACACCGGGCCAGCGAACGATCATCGGCTCGCGTATGCCGCCCTCGTACATCCAGCCTTAGCCGCCGCGCAGGGGAAGGTTGCTGGTGGGATGCCCA
>JAYQQG010000034.1:0-26935 GCA_038145765.1 Verrucomicrobiales bacterium | reverse complement strand
TTCGCCAGCAAGGGATGATGGTGGCGCGGCAGCCGGTTTAAAATGAACATGCCACCCAACGAACCAAAGGCCCCCAATAAAATGGTCAACTCGTACGCCACCGGGAAGGCAAAAAATCCGCTAAACAACGGCTTACCGCCCACGACGATGTCGTAGTTGAATTTGTTCATGAACCAAATCATGGTGTTACCTAGAGTGAACCCGGTGAGACCGCCGAAGAAGGTAAACCAACCCACCTTGGCGTTATCCAGCCCCATGGCATCGTCCATGCCATGGATGGGAAACGGCGAATGCACATCCCACTTTTGATATCCGGCCGCATGCACTTTTTTGGCTGCGTCCATGATTTCCGCGGGCGTCTCGTATTCGGCCATGATGGCGAAAGACTTGCTCATCAGTGCGCGCCTCCCTTCACCTTATCCGCGCCACCCTCCACCTTGTGCGGATCGGCCTGTGGCGTCACGGCTTTCACCTCAAAGATCGTGATGGTCGGCAGGTATCGGATGAACAGCAGGAACAGCACCATGAACAGGCCGAACGTTCCCACAAAGGTCAGGATATCCACCTGCGTCGGACTGTAATATCCCCAGCTGGAGGGGAGGTAATCGCGGTGCAACGAAGTGACCACAATCACGAAGCGCTCGAACCACATGCCGATGTTGACGAAGATCGATACCACAAAGATAAACCACGGTGTGGTGCGGCACCATTTAAACCAGAAAAGCTGCGGACTAATCACGTTGCAGCTGATCATGATCCAGTAACTCCACCAGTACGGGCCGAAGGCGCGGTTCTTGAACGCATACAACTCGTACGGGTTGCCGCCATACCAGGCGATGAAGAACTCCATACCGTAGGCGTAGCCTACGATGGTGCCGGTGGCCATGATCACCTTGCACATCAGTTCCAGGTGCCGCACGGTGATGATTTCCTCCAGATTGAAAATCGTGCGCATGGGAATCATCAACGTGAGCACCATGCCGAATCCGGAGAATATCGCGCCGGCCACAAAGTACGGCGGGAAAATGGTCGTGTGCCAGCCAGGCAACTGCGACACGGCGAAGTCAAACGACACGATCGAGTGGACGGAAAGCACCAACGGGGTACTCAGACCGGCGAGTAACAGGTA
Organism: Verrucomicrobiales bacterium; assembly: GCA_038145765.1. GTDB lineage: Bacteria > Verrucomicrobiota > Verrucomicrobiia > Limisphaerales > UBA1100 > UBA1100. Next base: position 25,806 of record JAYQQG010000034.1, on the reverse strand, counting down.
CGCTTTTTCGTAGTTCCGCCAGTGGCGATTACTACCGATCCAGCCCATTGAGAACAATCCGTAAAGGAACTGCTTCAACCGATTGATCATCTTGTCCAGCCCGGTCTTGCACTTGCCGGCGTTCTTGCGCAGACGATCGCGGATGGTGGCCAGATCAGGGATCAGACCCATGTACCAAAACAGCAGGGAAACCGTGAAATAAGTCGACACCGCAAACACATCCCAGAGCAATGGCGAACGGAACTGCGGCCAAATGTCGTTGGCATTCGGCAGCGGAAAAAGCCACCACGCGAGCCAGATGCGTCCCACGTGAATGCCCGGGAAAATACCCGCGCAAATCACCGCGAAAATCGTCATCGCTTCCGCCGTGCGGTTAATTGAGGTCCGCCATTTTTGGCGCAGCAAAAAGAGGATGGCTGAAATCAGGGTGCCCGCGTGCCCAATACCAATCCAGAACACGAAGTTCACGATCGCCCAGCCCCAAGCCACCGGATGGTTCAGACCCCACACACCCACGCCGGTGGTGATGAGGTAACCGATGTAACCAAAGCACATCAGCATCAGCAGGAAACTCACGCCAAAGGCGATATTCCACCACTTGGGCATATCGCCCTCCACAATGCCGGCCACCTGATCAGTGATCCAACCGAGCGGCCGGTTGTTGAGCACCAGCGGCTCGCGCACCAATTCCTTGGGCGTACTGGTTTCCACCTGAGGTTGGCCGGTCGCTTCACTCATCAGTGACCGCCCTCCTTGTGGTCGTCATGTCCGCGATCATCACCGTGCGCATCTTCCGGATGATACTCAGTGGTGCTGAACGGTTTCTGGTACGCGTCCGGCATCGCCTTGTTCGGATTACGCAACTTGGCGAGGTACGTGGTGCGGGTGCGGTTATCGAGAAAGTCGAGGGTCTCGTAATTGCGCGGGTTCGCTTTCTCCCGGTTAATTTCGGAGCCTTCCTCCTGAAGGTTGCCAAACGAGATTGCCTGCGCCGGACACACCTGCTGGCAGGCGGTCTGAAGACCGTCCTTGTCCACCACCTGCACGTCATCGCCGGCACCGGCCGCGGCCTTCTTCAAGATCTTCGTCGACTCGATCCGTTGCACGCAGTAGGTGCATTTCTCCATGACGCCGCGCATGCGCACGGATACATCCGGGTTCTTGGCCAACTTCACCAAATCCCATTCGTCTTCTCGACGATTGGATTTCTCCCGGCTGGTCAACCAATCCGTCAGGATCGATGGCTTCAGCATCGACGACGATCCGTAGAGGTCGTTGATCGGGCGCTTGTTGTAATCGAAGAAATTGAAACGGCGCACTTTCCAGGCGCAGTTGTTGGAACAGTAACGGGTTCCCACGCAACGGTTGTAAACCATCACGTTGAGGCCCTCGTCATCATGCACCGTGGCATTGACGGGGCAGACACTTTCGCACGGCGCATTTTCGCAGTGCTGACAGGCCATCGGCTGGTTGACCACCTGCGGATCATCAATCCACGTCTCGGTGTGCTGCACATCATCACCGTTTTGACCTTCATCCTTGATCAACCCGGCCGATGCCTTGGGATTGTGGTCGCGACCGGTGTAGTAGCGATCAATCCTCAACCAGTGCATCTCACGGCCCTTGGCCACCTGATCTTTGCCGACAATCGGAATGTTATTCTCGCTTTGGCAGGCAATCACACACGCGTTACAACCGGTGCAGGCACTGAGATCAATGGACATGGCCCATTGGTGCATGTCGCTGGCCAGCCGAGGACGCTCCTTGTAAGGATGCTGGTAAATCGGCCCCTCGTTTCGGGCATGGGCGCCAAGGCCCATGTGATTTACAAAATCTGCGTCCTTCTTAAATTCCGTCAACGTCGCCTCGCGGACAATCGGCCGGCCTTCCATCGACCAATGCTCTTGCGTGCTGGAGAGCGGGTAATCCTCACCCGTGTTATCCAGTGAAGCATTTTGCGCCACATTCACCGCACTGGATCCGCGGACGGCGTAGGCGTTATATCCACCCACCTGGATGTCTTTGGCCTGCCCTTGATATTCGAAATTCGCAATGCGCAGCTTGCCGCTACGACCGTACCCGAGCGTGACCCCCACCGTGCCTTCGGCTTGGCCCGGCTGCACCCAAACGGCACCTTTCACCGTATGTTGGCCCACGGTCAATGTGGCGAGCTTGCCGTTTTCCAACCCTGTTTGTTCGGCGGTTTGCCGGCTCACCATCAACACGTTGTCCCACGTAATCTTGGTGATCGGGTCGGGCAATTCCTGGCACCAACCGTTGTTGGCGTAGCTGCCGTCGCCCACGCTGTAATCGAGCGTGAACACCGCTTCTAATCCATCCGCTTGGGCTGGTGAAACGGTTACTTCCGTATTCGCGATGGACACCGACACCGCCTGATAACCGGAATCTTGCTTAAATCCATCATGCAGATAGCGTTCCCAGTTTTCACCATCGAACGTGGCCTGCACTACTTCGTGTGCTGTACGGGGTGACTCACTATCGGCCAAGACCGCGAGCACTTCCAACTCGCTCATGGCTCCAAAGAGTGGGGCGATTAACGGCTGCACCGGCACGATGGTGCCATCACTGGTCCGGGCATCTCCCCAGCTTTCCAGATAGTGAGCCCGAGGTGCGCAGACTCCCGTTTTCCCATGGGACTCATCCTCGGTGTAATCCACGAGGCGGAAGGTCGTTTTTTCAACGATCGCCTTGCCGTCCACATCCGTGCCCCCGTCATAAACCGGGTTGCAACCCAAGTTGATGACCTGATCGAACTTTCCGAGATCGGATGCAAGATCTGCGAGCGAACCAAATTCGTTGGCAGGCGTTTTCAGGAAAGTCACGGTCTCGCCGTTGTTTCCTAGCGCATCGTTGATGAGATGGGCCAGATGATGCACCGCCTCGGGTTGACGATAGCCGGCCACCACCAAACTCTTACCCTTGTGGGCCTCCAAATCAGCCGCCGCTGCGGTCAGCCATTTTTCCTGCTTCTCGCTCAACGAGCCTTTCGGCACGGTGTAGGATTTACCGAGCGCATTGGCAATGAATGCCGCAGCCGCCGGAATGGCCGATGCCCGGGTGCGCAGGCGGTGGTCCGCGTTGGCGCCGGTTTGCGTCAGAATCGCCTCCACCGAGTAGAGTCGATTCATGCCGTCCGTTTGCTTGGCCACCTTGCGGCCTTGGGCGAAATCACCCGAAAAACGGGCCGAATCTTCTTCTGTGCCCAAAAAATCACAGTCCAGCGAAAGGATTACCTCCGCTTTGTCCAGATGCCAATACGGCGTCACATCCTGCCCAAACGCCGCTTTGGCACCTCGGGCATGCACTCCAAAGTCAGCGGCTTCATGAACATAAAACGTGGCTTGATCGCCGATCGCCTCAATCAAACGCGCCCGCGAAGGCGAAGTGCTGGCCGGCATCAGGATCGCCGTCTTTTTACCGATCAACTCCTTCAGTTTTTTGATCGCATCCACCTTACCGCCGGACATGGGCGAGTCGTTCAAAGTAAAAACCCGCGCACGATCCGGATCGTACAGGTTCAACACGGAAGCTTGGGCGAAAATATCTGTGGCCGAACGGCCGGACACCTTGGCATTGCCCTCCACCTTGGTCGGGCGCCCCTCATTGCTGACCGCCAGCAACGGAGTCGCCCCGGTGCGGGTGGGCATGGCCGTGGCAAACTGCATCGGCACACCGTGAACATAGTCCTGACCGGGCTTCTGCTCGGTGCCGAAGGGCACGATGATTTCTTCGGGACGGCGGCAACCCACTCCCAGCATGCCCGCCCCGGCCAAGCCGGCGGAGGCTCCCATGAGCTTGAGAAAATCGCGGCGGGAAAAGTCGTCCGACAATTCCTGTGCGCCCTCGGGAAATTCGCGGTCTGCCCAGTCGGCGTGCTCCATCTCGCCGACAGATTCTCCAATACTCCGCCAATACTGCGTCTCGGCAGCATTCCCCATTTGACCGGTTTTAGCGGGTGATTTCATTAGTTAACGGTGACAAGCCGAGCAACTCTCGGAGGTCCTGATCTTCATCTGATCCACCAAACCTTGCCCTTCGCGTTCGGGATCCCATTCAACCGGCGGTTCCCAGTTCAGGTTAAACACCTCATCCTGAGGCCGCACGCTCTCGTGAGGGCTGCGGTGACAATCCAAACAGAAAGCCATACTCATGGATTTGCTGTGTTGGACCACCTTCATTTCGTTCACCTTGCCGTGACACTCCACGCAGGAAACACCCCGGTTCACGTGAACCGAATGGTTGAAGTAGACATAATCCGGCGTCTTATGAATCTGCACCCACGGTACCGGTTTGTTTTCTGTGAAACTTTTGCGGATCGATTCCAGCCGCGGATCGTCGGCCAGTACCGTGCTGTGACATTTCATGCACGTTTCCGCCGAGGGAATATTCGAAAACCAGCTCTTGTCCACGTCATTGTGGCAGTAACGGCAGTCGATGCCCATCTGTCCGGCATGCACATCATGCGAGAAGGCAACCGGCTGCACCGGCTGATACCCGACCCGAGTATATTTGGGGGTAAAATAATACGTGACCCCTGCGACAACACAGGCGCCAGCCACCAATCCGCCCACCAACAAGATCAAAGGTAGGCGATTGGTCCATTTAGGGAAGATGTTAGACATCCAAAAAGAACCGTCCCGGCGCGCATCCTACGAATTCTTTGGGCCAGTGCAAGGCGAATTTGTGATTTTTTTCACAAAGTCCAAAACCGATGTTTTGGGTTGTTTATTTGAAAAAGGAGAAAATGGAGGCGAGGACCGGAATCGAACCGGTGATAGAGCTTTTGCAGAGCCCTGCCTTACCACTTGGCTACCCCGCCTTGGGGAGCGCCGAATGTATCCTTCCCAAAAAAAAAGTCAATTGCGTTACGCCCCGCCAAGTTTCTTGCGAAAACGCCAGAGATCCCTGGGCTTGAAAATTCCCTTCGGCGTAATAATGCCCGTGATCAATTCGGGTGGGGTCACATCAAAGGCAGGGTTACGCGCACCACTGGTAGGATTGGCCACCCGCACTGGCCCGAAAGCCCCGCGCGCATCCGTACCCCAAGCACTCAACACCTCCATTTCATCCCGTTCTTCAATCGGGATCTCCAAACCGGATGTTAAATTCCAATCGATGGTCGACAGCGGGATGGCGACATAAAACGGAATGTGATGCCGCGCCGCCAACACGGCCTTGGTGTAGGTGCCAATCTTGTTGGCCACCTCGCCGGTACGGCCGAGCGTGCGATCGCTCCCCACGATGACCAGATCAATCTCACCCCGTTGCATGAGATGGCCGGCCGCGTTGTCCGCGATCACTTCATGCGACACACCCTGTTGCGCCAGTTCCCACGCGGTGAGCGCTGCGCCCTGCGAGCGCGGGCGGGTTTCATCGCAGAAGACGTGAAATTCTTTGCCTTTCGCCTGCGCGGCGTACATCGGCGCGGTGGCACTGCCCACATCCACAAAGGCCAGCCAGCCGGCGTTGCAATGAGTGAGGACGCGCGTGCCGTTTTTGATCAGCTTGACACCATGACGTCCGATGGCTTCGCAGTGGGCCACATCGTCATCGGCGAATTGCCGGGCTGCTGTCAGGGCGTTTTGCTGATGTTGAGCAATCGTGTTACCGCGGGCCATGGCGGTGCGCACCTCATCAAGGGCATTGACCAAATCCACCGCGGTGGGCCGGGCCGCCGCCAACGTGTCGTAGGCGCGTTGCAGGTGACGCGCAAATGCAGCATCCGTTTTGCCAGTGAACGCCCGCGCCGCTTGAGCCAGTCCATAGGCGGCCGTGGCCCCGATGGCACCGGCGCCTCGCACGGTCATCTGGGTGATGGCGCGGGCCGTTTGCGTAACGGTACGGGTCCGGGTGAACTCAAAGTGATGCGGCAGCTTGCGTTGTTCGATGAGCACCACTTCATTGGTGCGCGCATCAAAGTCAACAGTGCGAACGTGTTTGCGGCGGCCGTGGACACGGACCTTCATGCACTACTCCGAGTCGGCCTCGAGTTCGGCGATCTCCTGTTCGATGGCGGCGTATAGATCAGTTTGCCGCAGGGGCTCCAGATCAGCGTCACGTTTAAGGTGATCAAAATCGCGGTAGCCACGCTGGATGGCCTTGCGCAGAGCGTGGGCGGCCTTGCGGAATTCCTCGGTCAATGAAAAGCTGCAGGCGAGGTTGTAGTGGACCAATGGATCCTCTGGGCACAGGCGGGCCAGTCGGCGGTCCACCTGTAGACCGTCTTCGTAACGGCCGCGGCGGGTATAGTCGTCCCCCAAGAGTTGCAGGGCCTCCACATATCGATGGTCGCGCCGGACGACGCCTTCCAGAAATTGAATCTCAATATCCAAATCCCGCTGTTCGCGGGAAGAGAGTTTATTGTTGGCGCTGTTTAGTTCAGCCATAACCCAGACCCGGAGGCCGCGGGAAAAATAGCGGGCGGCCGCTCACAATGCCAATAACAACTTTTTCACCTCACGCAGGCGGGCGGCGGCTTTTTTCTTGGTGAGCCGAGGAAATTTGCCGCCCAGAGAGATATAATCCCCTGAACGCCGCAGTTTCAGTCGATCGCGATCGGCCACAATGGAGTCCACCCCCTTATCTGAAGCGATGACCTTGAGTTCGCCCACCAGCAACAAATGCTCCATGGCCGGCGGCAATTTGCCAAAGCGATCGCGCAGCTCCTCCCCCAAGGTGCGGACAATCTCGCGGCTATTGGCCTGCGCCAACCGGCGGTAGACATCAATGCGCTGGCGCGAGAGCGGAATGTAATCCATCGGGATATATGCCGGGGCAATTTCGCACGTATTTTCATCCGCCGCCCGTGCGGGAGCGTCCTCTTCATACTCCACCCATTCCCAAGTGTCCTCTCGGGGCACAGAAATGTCGCCCGTCGATTTGCGTGGACGCGCCGTGGGTGCCTGTTTGTGGCCGGTATCTTGTTCCGGGCTGAGGGCCAGGAAATCAAACTTCGTTTCCACCTCCACCCGTTTCTTCACTTTTTCCCCCTTCAGCTGGGCGACGCTTTGTTTGAGCAACTGGCAATACAGTTCGAATCCTACGGCGGTGATGTGGCCGCTTTGCTCAGGCCCGAGCAGATTACCGGCTCCGCGAATTTCCAGATCGCGCATGGCGATTTTGAATCCACTGCCTAGACTGGAGTATTGCTTGATCGCACTGATGCGTTTGCGGGCATCGGCCAACAACGCCGCGTGGCGAGGCAGTAACACATAGGCATAGGCCTGGTGCTTGTAGCGGCCCACGCGACCGCGCAACTGATATAAGTCACTGAGGCCGAACCGGTCAGCACGATCGATGATAATCGTGTTGGCGTTGGGGATATCGATGCCGCTCTCGATGATGGTAGTGGAGAGCAACACATCGGCTTCCCCGTTAATAAAGGTGGTCATCACTTCCTCGAGTTCATCGGCCTTCATTTGGCCGTGCCCCACCACGATGCGTGCCTCCGGCACAATGGCCTGCAGTTTTTTCTCCAGCGTATAAATCGTACCCACGCGGTTGTGCAAAAAGAACACCTGCCCGCCGCGATGCAACTCACGCTGAATGGCGCGCTGGATGAGCTGTTCGTCGTAATCGGCGACAATCGTTTCAACTGGCAACCGATCCACCGGTGCTGTCTCGATGGTGCTCATATCGCGCGCACCGGTGAGCGCGAGATATAGCGTGCGCGGGATCGGCGTGGCACTGAGCGTGAGCACATCCACGTGTGTGCGCAGCATTTTGAAGCGTTCCTTGTGCGCCACCCCAAAGCGTTGTTCCTCATCAATCACCACAAGCCCCAGGTCCTTGAACTTCACATCCGGCTGAATCAACCGATGGGTGCCGATCACTATATCCACCGAGCCGGCTTCCAGAGCGGCCACGGTCTTGCCCTGCTGCGCTTTGGTTCGGAAACGCGAAAGTAATTCTACGCGCACAGGATATTCGGCCATGCGCTCGGCGAATGTATTAAAATGTTGTTGGGCTAACACAGTGGTGGGCACCAGCACGGCCACCTGCTTCCCGGCCATCACCGCCTTGAACGCCGCACGAATGGCCACCTCGGTTTTGCCAAAACCCACGTCACCGCAGATCAGGCGATCCATCGGCTGATCGCCTTCCATATCCTCCTTGGCATCGTTGATGGCTTTTTCCTGATCCTCGGTTTCCTCGTACACAAACGACGTCTCAAACTCGCGCTGCCAGGTCGTGTCCTCGCCAAAGGCATGACCGCGTTCGGTTTCGCGTACGGCCTGAATGCGCAACAGTTCCGCCGCCAAATCGCGAACGGCTTTCTCGGCTTTTTCCTTGGTCTTCTCCCATCGCTTGCCACCGAGCGTGTTGAGCGGTGGATCGGCCTTGCCCGAACCGATGTATTTACTGACCAAATGCGCCTCGCTCACAGGCACGTACAGCTTGGGAGGCGGATTGTGCGGATCGCTCGTAGCATACTCGATCACGATGCATTCGTGCCCGCTGTTATCGGCACCCTCTTTTGCGCCCGAAAGCGGCATCACCTTCATACCGAGATACCGCCCGATGCCGTGCTGCACGTGCACCACATAATCGCCCTCCTCCAATTCAGTGAAGTTAATGTCGAACGCGGATTTCATGGCCGCACCGTGGCGCCCCTTCATACGGCGCGGCCGTTGCACCTTGTATCGCCCGAACACCTCCGCATCACTCACCACCACCCATTGGCCCGGACTATAGAGAAAACCACGGCTCAAGATGCCCAGCGCGATATCCAATTTGCCGCCTTCCGCTGCGAACCCGTACTCAGCCCATAACTCCTCAAGTCGCTGTTGCTCGCCCTCATTGTTGCAAAGCACAAGCACCGTGTGATCCTGCCGGCGCCATCGGTGAAGTTGGGCGAAGAACTCACGCCGTTGCGCATCGACAATCTGCGGATCAGCCACGCGCGTCCCCATCGGTCGGAATGCCTCCAGGCTGGCCACCTCCAGTGATAGGGCGTCCGATCCCTCATCGAGATCGAACAAATCCACCCGTGTGAGACCGGCTGCCTCCATTCGATTCAAGAGCGGCACCCATTCCACGTGAAACCGGTCGCCCGGCGGAATCTCCATCACCTTTTGCGCGGCTGCTTCATCAAGTGCATCGGGATCACAAAACAAGAGCAGGGTGTTTTCCGGCAAATGCTCGAGCAACGTCGCTCCACCCGGATCGGTCATTCGCTTGAGCAACCCCACTTCCCCGCCGGGCGACAGGGTGACACTCTCAATTTTTTCGCGTGATACCTGACTTTGCGGGTTGAAGTAACGGAGCGATTCCAATTCGTCCCCAAAAAATTCGCAACGAACCGGCCACGGTGTTGTGAACGGATACACATCCACGATGCCGCCGCGCAACGAAAGTTCACCGCGCGAGCTCACCTGCGCCTCGGGTTCGTAGCCCTGTTCTTCCAGCCATTCGATAAAATCCAGCGGCTCCAGCCGGTCACCCAGATTCAGTGTGCGCGAGCGTTGGGCAATTTCCCCCGGAGGCAACGTGCACTGCATCAGGGCTGCCGGCGTCACCGTGATAACCGGTGCCTTCCCTTCGGCCAATGTCTGCAGGGTTTCGAGTCGTTCGCTCAAGGCATCGGCATGCGGCAGCTTGTCTTCGTGCGGCAACACCTCCCAATCCGCATAGAACCGCGCCGGGGCCTCGACCTCCAATAACCGCAGCCACGTCTCCACATCCTGCTGAAGCGTTTCCTGCAGCTTGAGTTGGGCGGTGACCAGCACGACCGGACGGCCGGTTTCCGCACGCAACACCGCCCCCAAATGCGCCCACCCGGCCGGATCCACCCCGGCACAAGACACAGCGCCGCCCGCCGCAATGAGTTCCCCCAGTTCCTGGCCGGGGCCCGATGCGGTAAGCCGATTGAACAATTGTGAGCGGTCACTCATCCAAGAGACACGCGGAGCCGCACGCTGGCACGCACCCGCCCATGGGTCAAGCGCTCCATTGACAGTCATTAAAAATGCCCTAGGCTACCCGGCCGAGGGGAATTCCACTCCAAACCCATGAAAATCGTTGTCGCCATTTTGACCTCTATCGTTGTCACGTTTGCCATTACGTGGGCGGCCGTCAGCGGCAAAGAACAGGTGGTGGTGGAACGTCAGGCCGAGGAACGCCGGACCGATACCGATGATCAACTGGCCAAACTGCGCCGCCAACTTCAGGCAGCCAAAGCCGAGGCCGGCCGGGTGGAAATTGTGCGCGAGCAGATCATCGTGCCCGGTGCCTCGCATGATTCGCCTGAAGACATTCTCGATTTCCTGTCCCGCTTACCGATGGAAAACCGCGATGAGCGCCGTGGCGATTCCGATGAACACCGCGTCCTAATTCGTCAGGTGATTCGGGAGTTTGAAGAACTCACCGCAATGGGGCCCAAGGCTCTGCCGGCCATCCAACAGTTCCTGAACCAGGGACTGGACATGGAGTTGCACGAGAACACCAACCAGATCACCACCGGCAATTGGCAGCGCGGTCAGGTTTATCTCGACCCGATTTTCCCCCCTTCCCTCCGGATCGGACTGATGAACACCGTGCGCCACATCGGCAAACGGAACGCAGGTCATCTCGCCGAATGCGAACGCATCCTGCTGGGCATCCTGAACACCACCGGCCGCATGCTGGAGGTGGCCTACCTCGCTCAGGTTCTCAACGACCTGTCGCCGGATGTCCATAAAGACGCCTTTCTCATCGCCGCCAAGGAACTGCTCGATCAACCCTTGCCCTCCGATGAAGCCGTGCGCGAGATGGCTTATCTGGACCGCCCGTTCCGCAACCTGATGTTTGACCTGTTGCGGCGCCATAAAGACACCACCTACGTGGCCAAGGCCGAGGCCCAGTTCTTCCGCGAAGGCACCAATCGCGAAGGCGAAGCCTACATCTACCTGGATCGCTCCCCGCTTTACTACATTGCCGGCGTGCTCGGCAAAGATTCCATGCCCATCCTGCGCAAGGCCCATGATGATTCCCGGATCAGTGATCGCGATCAGGGATCCATCCGTGAGATTGCGGCCCGCTATCTTGGTCAGCATGAGGACGCCAACATTCTGGTCAATTCCCGCTTCACCTCCAGCTTCCAGCTCCTTGCCTCCACCGGCGACAAGGCCAAGGAAGACCGCACGCGCGGCATGCGGACCATCGAATTTTACCTGCGCCGCCTTGGTGAAGGCCGCGAGGTGGCCCCTGAAGTGATCGATCAACGGCAGAAATTCCTCGCCACACTCCGGCCCCAAACCAGCGATCAGGAAGTGATCGCCATGATGGACAAGCTGGACAACCACTTCAATGACATGCGCGACCCCGAAAAGGCCAAGAAAATGAACGGTCGCTACGATGCGCGTGTGAAGCGTTAGGGCTGTTCAAGCCCTGCCCCCTCTGCTTTCCTCCGGCCGTGAGCAATCCCATCATCGCCGCGCTTGATGTCTCCACCCCCGACGAGGCATTGGCCCTCGCCGCCGAAGTGGCCCCAGCGGTGGGCGCCTTCAAAATCGGCAAGGAACTCTTTGTCGCGGCCGGGCCGGATATCGTTCGGCGCGTGCGCGACACCGGAGCCGAAGTGTTTCTCGACCTAAAATTTCACGACATCCCCAACACCGTCGCCAAGGCTGTCGCCAGCGCCGCGCGGCTGGATGTGCAATTACTCACCGTGCACGCCAGCGGCGGCACCACCATGCTTCGTGCCGCACAGGAGGCCGCCGGCGAAAACGGACCGCTTGTCCTTGGCGTTACCGTCCTCACCAGCATGGATGAAAGCGATCTTGCCGAATTGGGCATCAGCAAATCCCCCAGGGTTCAGGTCCGCCACCTAGCCCAGTTGGCCACCGCCGCCGGGCTCAAAGGACTCGTCTGTTCCCCCAAGGAAATTGCCCCACTTCGGGAATTGCTCCCCGCCGAAGTACAGCTCGTCACCCCCGGCATCCGGCCGGCCGGCACCGATGCCGGTGATCAAAAACGGGTGCTGACACCCGCCGAAGCCATCGCCGCCGGCGCCAACCGCCTCGTCATCGGCCGCCCCATTTACGCCGCTGAAAACCCCCGAGCCGCTGCCGAAGCGATCTTGGAAAGTTTGGGGTAACGCCCCTCACCAGGTCACCAGACTTGCACCGAATCCGCCTCGAAGATTTCCTCGAGCAAGACCGAATAGTCGCCATTGGGATCGACCTGGGTCAAATCCACCACGCGCGTTTCATGGCCAGCCGTTTCCTGCGCGGTGATGACCTCGGCAGCCAACGGATCGCTTTCGCGGGTGATCATGTGAAACACGCGGGCCATTTCAAAATCGCAGCACGCTCGCGCACTCGGCGGTAAGCGCGGTAAAGGCTTCAGGTTTTAGTCCATTCTCCAGCAATTCCTCCGGCCGGATATCCTCCATCGATTCGGCATCCGGCATCACCGACACCTGGCCACCATTTTCGCGGATCATGCCAATGAACTGCTTAAACATTCGCGCCTCAGGCAGATTGGCGGCCTGCTCTCCCAAGGCGCGCGTGGCGGGACCTCGCAGAACCACATGCACCTGCACTTGATCCCACACCCCCACCCCACCGGCCATGCGAACCGCCTCGGCCACCCGCGGATTCACACGCGGATCGCCATCGATTACCACCAAAATGCGGCGGGCGGGCTTGGGATTGGCCGTCAGGATATCCATCAGTTGAAACTCACGAACCGGTCGGTGGCAGCCATCACATCATTAAGCATGGTCAAGCCACCGTAGAGGGCATTTTCAGTTTGGGGCAGCTTACGGCGCTGCGCGGCAAAGGCGCAGGCAAACAGGCGCAAGCCATGAGTGCGCAGGGATTGCAGGCGTTCATCGGCCAACCCGTGCACCGCGTCGTCCAGGCAATACAGGTACACTTCATCCCGCGCATTCAGGCCGGCGGCAGCCAACTGGAGGGCGTGGTGAAAATTCGGGTGCTGCGGCGCCACGGAAAGAAGGATGCCGAGTTTGCGGGGCGCCTGCTCCATGCGCCGAGGGTACGGCAACGGATGGAACCGAGTCGAGGCCGTTAGTTGATCTTCACGCCCTGCTCCCAAAGCGGCAACAGGTCGGGATCAGTGGCGGCCATTTTCTTGACGCGCTTGGAATCGCCCACCTTCAGCGCGCGCTCCAGCCATTCGCGGGCCTCGATCAGGTCGCCGCTCTGGCACTTGTAACAGGCAAGGTTATAGGGAATCGCTTCGTCATGCGGGAACTGCTTGGCCACCGGTGACAGTGTGTCGTATGCCTCTTGGAACCGGCGCAGGTAAAAAAAGCCGTTGCCATGATTGATCCAGCCTTGTGGCAGTTCCGGATTGGTCTCGATCATCTGCCGGCTGATGTGAAGGCACGTCTCCCAATCCTCCATGCGATTAAGAATATGCCAACGCACCTGCAGTACGTCGTAATGATCACGGAACGGTTTGGAAATCAAATCCAGTTCGGCCAAGGCCGACGGCAGATCGCCCAATTCCATCCACCCCTCTGCTCCGGACAGATAATGCGTATCCGGCGCGTCCAGTTTCCCCATCTTCATGTTTGCCCAAAAATGCGAGAACACAGCTCAACCCAAAAAAGGTGATGTTTGGTGTGCCCTCCTTGGTCAGTTCGTGCGGCTCCCTCGCAACGCCGTTATGCATAGCAAGAGTGTTGCCAAAACCCAAGATCGGGTTATTCACCGGCTTATTGTTGAAAACCAACAAATTGCCCCCAGCGCCAAACGTTACTCGCTGCAAAGCCGCACTAGCTCGGCTTCGTTGAGGATTGGGATGGAAAGTTTTTCCGCCTTGGCCAGTTTACTGCCGGCTGCCTCACCGGCCACCAAGTAATCCGTCTTTTTGCTCACGCTCCCCACGACCTTCCCCCCGGCCGCCTCGATTCTGGCCGCCGCCTCATGACGCTTGAGCGTGGGCAACGTACCGGTCAAGACCAACGATTTGCCAGCCAACGGCCCCGCTGTTGCGGCGTCCAGATAGATGGCCGACTCAAAGTTGAGCCCGGCCTTGCGCAGCACCTCAATCAGATCGCGGTTCACCGGATCGCCAAACCATCGAAACACACTCTGCGCAATCACCTCACCCACATCATCGATCGCCACCAGTTGCTCTTCGGTCGCATGCAGTAATTCATCTAAATCCCGGAAGTGCCGGCACAACGCCTTGGCCACGCCGGCGCCGACGTGCAGGATGCCGAGGCCGAACACCAGCCGCCACAGGTCGCGCTGTTTGCTTGCCTCGAGGCCGTCCAAAAAATTCTGCGCAGATTTTTCCGCCATCCGCTCAAGGCTGGCCACTTCCTCCAGCTTGAGCTTGTACAATTCACCGACGTCATACGCCAAACCGCGCTCAACGATTTGTTTCACCAGCACTTCGCCGCCGCCCTCAATGTCCATCGCACCCCGCGCGCAAAAATGCTCCAGCCGGCCGCGCACCTGCGCCGGGCAATCCGGATTGGCACAACGCCACACCACATCGTCCTCCGTGGCCTTGCTCGCCGCGGTGCCGCACTCCGGGCATTTTTTCTCCAAGGCAAAGGCCTCTGATTTTTTCGGGCGCTTGGCCAGCACCACCTCAATCACGGCGGGAATAATTTCACCGGCCTTTTCGATGATCACCGTATCGCCCACGCGAATGTCTTTGCGCTGGATTTCCTCCTCGTTATGCAGGGTTGCCCGACTCACAGTGCTGCCGGCAATGAACACCGGTTCCAGCTCGGCCACGGGCGTCAACGCGCCGGTGCGGCCCACTTGCACAGTGATCTCCTTGAGCACCGTCTCGGCCTGTTCGGCGGCGTACTTGTAGGCGATCGCCCAACGGGGCGCCTTGGCGGTGGCCCCGCATTGCTCGCGCAGCGCCAAGGGGTTGAGTTTGATCACCGCTCCGTCGGTTTCGTAATCGAGATCATGCCGCACGCCGTCGAGTTCGTTGATCGACGCCACCAGATCGTCGTGCGTGCTGCCGGTCCAAATCCGTTCCGGCGTGGGAAAGCCCAGCTGATCCAGCCAATCGAGCACCTCTACCTGCGTGGCCGGCACTTTGGCCTCCGCACTCACTTCGCCGAGACCGTAAAGGAACACGCCCAAAGGCCGTTCGGCGACGATCTGCGGATCGAGCATCTTCAGCGAGCCCGCCGCCGCATTGCGCGGATTGGCAAAAGGTTCTTCACCGTCGGTCTTGCGTTTCCCGTTGAGCTTGGCAAAGCCCGCTTTGCTCATGAACACCTCGCCCCGCACCTCGAGCACCTTGGGCGCTTTGCCGGTGAGCCGGAGCGGAATGCTGCGGATTGTTTTCAGGTTGCTGGTGATGTCATCACCACTCACGCCATCCCCGCGCGTGGCGCCGACCGCCAGAACGCCGTTCTCATAGCGCAGACTCACCGCCAGCCCGTCAATCTTCGGCTCGATCGTCCAGTCCAGTTCCGCCTCGGGCAGCAGTTTTTCCACGCGCGCGAGAAACTCGGCCAGTTCCTCGAAGGAATAAGTGTTATCGAGGCTCATCATCGGCACGGCATGCCGATGCTCGGGAAACTCGCTGACCGGTTTACCTCCCACGCGTTGGCTCGGAGAATCGGCCGTGGCCAGCCCCGGATGAGCCGCCTCGAGATCGAGCAGCTCGCGGTAAAGACGATCGTAGTCCTGATCACTGATCGCCGGCTCGGCGAGCACGTAGTAGGCGTGATCGTGCCGGCGAATTTCCTCAGCCAACGTCGCGTGGCGTTGTTTCGCCGCGGCGGCACTCATGACTGGGTCTGGTAATCCTCGGGCACGAAATCATCCGCGTGATAGGAACTGCGGACCAGCGGACCACTGGCCACATAGGTGAACCCCATCGCCTCGGCGGTTTGCTTGTGTTCGGCAAACTTATCCGGGTGAATGAATTCCACCACGGGCAAATGCTTTTTGGTCGGCTGCAGATACTGACCCAGTGTGAGCAGGTTCACGCCGGCCTCGCGCAGGTCGCGCAGAGCCTCGAGCAGCTCCTCTTCCGTTTCGCCAAGTCCAAGCATAATGCCGGATTTCGTGAAAATCGCCGGCTCACGTTCCTTCACCTTGCGCAGAACCGAGAGCGAACGGTCATATGTAGCCACCGAACGCACCTCGGGTGTGAGGCGTCGAATCGTTTCGAGGTTGTGATTGAAAATCTCCGGACGCGCCGCCAGCACGGTGCCGATCGCCGTATCGTCATCCATGAAATCCGGCGTGAGCACCTCAATCAAGATTCCCGGATTCACCTCGCGCACGCGTTGAATGACTTTTTGAAAATGTTCCGCGCCGCCATCGGCCAGATCATCCCGCGCCACGGCGGTGATCACCACATGCCGCAGCTTCATGCGGCGCGTCGCCTCGGCCACGCGTTCGGGTTCATCGGCCTCCAGCGCCTCGGGCTTGCGGGTGTCCACCGCGCAAAAGCCGCAGGCGCGCGTGCAGCGGTCGCCGGCGATCATGAAGGTCGCCGTGCCTTGGCTCCAGCATTCCCAGTGGTTCGGGCACTTGGCGCTCTCGCAAACGGTGTTGAGGTTTAGGTCATCAATCAGATTGCGCGTGGCGAAGTACGCGCTGGCCGTCGGCAATTGCAGGCGAAACCACTCCGGCAGGCGCGGGCGCTTTTTCGCTGGTTCGGCGACGGCGGTCATTCCTTGCCCAGTCCTTCCCAAAACACAACCAGCTCGCGCGCGCCGAAATCGGCGAGCACCTGACCATCCACCTCGATCACCGGGGCCAGCGTTTGGCCCGAGATTTTTTCCATGTGCTCAAACGCCGCCGGATCCTCCATCACATCAATCGACTCAAACTCGATGCCCTGGCTTTTGAGCCAATGCTCCGCCTGACGGCACCAGCCGCAAACGGGTTTCACATACAGCGTTACTTTCTCCGGTTGATACATCACTCGTCCTCCGTCAGCACCGTGTCCTCGTGCTCATAACCCGGCGCGCAACAGCAAAGCAATCGCAACGTGTCCGCACCGGTGTTCCACAACTTGTGCCGCGCGCCCGGCGGGATGGCAATCGCATCGCCCACGCCCACCTCCCGTTCCTCCTCCCCGATGCGCATGCGCCCGGTGCCGTGCGTGATAAAATAAATCTCCTCTGCCGCCGGATGAAAATGCTCCGCCGTCGCCCCGCCCGCCGGAATCCGCGCCTCCGCGAGGCTTTGATTGGCAATCACCGAATTCCGATGCGCCAACAGCTCCCGAATCTCCGATCCATCCTTGGTCGTGAACGCGGGCGCGTCGTTTAGATTCTGCACATCCATCGGCCCCCTCTTTTGGGGGTTTTCTTAAGAGAAGGCAAAGTCGTTTTTAGTCATTGCCCGCAGATAATCCCGCAGACTGGCGCCTTTGGCCATTCGGCGTTACCGTAAGGCATGAAGCATTCCCCAGGATTTCTGCAGTTGGTCGAAGATGCCCTGACGCGCGTGACGGAAATTTCATTGGCCGACGCCGCTGCGAGGATAGAATCCGGCGATCCCGTGGTTTTGTTGGATGTCCGGGAGGAAAGCGAATGGACCAAGGCACACGCCAAAAATGCGCAGTATCTGGGTAAAGGCGTCCTAGAGCGGGATTTGGAAGCCCGGTTTCCGGATAAGACCACGGAGATCATCATGTACTGCGGCGGCGGCTACCGCAGTGCTCTCACCTGTGATGCCGCCCAAAAGATGGGCTACACGAATGTAAAAAGTTTGGAAAACGGTTACCGCGGGATGATTACCCGTGACTGGTCCATGGAGTCAGGGCAATAGCTTATTGGGGGCGCGCCGCTCCCCGCCTACTTCTTTTTACGCTTGGCAATTTTCTTGCGCAGTTTGGGCCAGTACTCCTCGCCCACCATGTAGCCAATGCAGTTTTTCGCGCCGCAATTGCACGGGTTATCGAAGGCATCCACCAGGTCGTAATTGTAGTTGTAGAGAATTTCCTCGCCCTTCTTGATGTTGCACGTGGCGATGATCCACACACGATCATCCTCCACGTCGCTCTCGGCATTCACTTCGCAGCCATGATTGATGAACCGCGCCAAATTCCACGGCACCTCACCGTCGATATCGAAATGTTTGTTAATGGTGAACACATACGCATTGCCGTCCTGCAGCGCCTGTTGGGCTTTCTTCTTGGTTAACGGCCGCCCCACGTACTCGATGATGCGGGTGCCTTTGCGGATATTTTTGGCGGCGTACGCGCCATAGTTGTGGATGCTGGATTTCTTGAAATCCAAATACTTGTTCTCCACCTGCATCTCAACTGCCATGCGCGGCATTCAACGGGCGACAACCCGCAACGGTCAAGTGACAGTTGTTCGACTTTTTGTTTGGCAACGTGACCTGAACCGATTGCAATGGGGCATGCGCTTGCTGCTCCTGTTATTGTTCCCGCTCACGATTTGGGCGGCGCCCCCGAACATCGTGTTAATTGTTTCCGACGACCAAGGCTACCGCGATCTTGGTTGTTTTGGCTCACAGGAAGTGCTTACGCCGCACCTCGATCGTCTCGCCGTGGGCGGCACCAAACTCACTCAGTTTTATGTGGCCTGGCCCGCGTGCACCCCCTCGCGTGGCGCATTGTTGACCGGCCGATATCCGCAACGCAATGGCATCTATGACATGATCCGGAACGAAGCTCCCGATTATGGATACCTGTACAAACCGGGCGAATACGAAGCCACCTTTGAACGCATTGGTGGCATGGATACACGTGAAGTGCTTTTGCCCGCCCTGCTAAAAAAAGCCGGATACGTGAGCGGCATTTTCGGTAAATGGGATCTGGGCGTGCACCGGCGTTTCCTGCCGTTGGCACGCGGGTTCGATGACTTCTATGGTTTTGTCAATACCGGCGTCGATTATTACACTCACGAACGGTATGGCGTGCCCTCAATGTACCGCAACAATCAGCCCACCACTGCGGACAAGGGGACTTACTGCACCGATCTCTTCGAACGCGAGGCGGTTCGATTTCTGAAAACGCATTACCGAAAACCGTTTTTTCTCTATCTCCCTTTCAATGCGCCTCACAACGCATCCAATCTGGACCCCGCCATTCGCGGCGCAGCGCAAGCACCGGATCAGTTCAAGAAACTCTACCCCGCACTGCAAAAGGAAGCAGGCTTCACCGAGCGCAAGTTTGGCAAATATGGCGACCAGCTTTTTCAGGTGCCCAATCGTGCCGCGCGCCGCTTGGAATTCGCCGGCTCGGTCACCGCCATGGATGCCGCCATTGGCCGCGTGCTGGACCTGCTCGACCGGTACAAAATCACCGACAACACGATCGTCATTTTCTTCAGCGACAACGGCGGGGGTGGCGGTGCCGACAACACCCCGCTGCGCGGCGGCAAAGGTCAAATGTTCGAGGGCGGTCTGCGTGTGCCGTGTATCATCCGCTGGCCCGGTAAAATACCCGCCGGCACCACCAGCGACGCGTTTCTGACCACGATGGAAATCCTCCCCACCCTCCTACAAGCCGCCCAGCTGCCGGCGCCCAAGGATATCGTGCTCGATGGCTTCAATCTCCTGCCCGTACTGCGCGGAGAAAAGAAATCAACCCGCACTGAAATGTTTTGGCAACGCCGCCTCGATAAGGGTGCCCGGGTGGGGGACTGGAAATGGGTGGAGAGCAGCCGTGGCAGTGGCCTGTTTAACTTGAAAACCGATTTGGCCGAGAAACAGGATCTTTCCAAGAAGCACCCGGAAAAGTTGCAGGAACTGCAACAAGCCTTTGCCCGCTGGCAACAACAAATGAAAGCCGCCGAACCACGCGGACCTTTTCGGGATTATTAGCCGATTACTTGCGGGCAATCACCCCAACCACCTTGGCCGAGGCTGCATTGGTAAGCAAACACGCCGCTTTGAAATTCCAAGTCACATTCGGGCCGAGCTGGTTGGTATAGTCCAAAGTCTCCCCCAGCAAGGCCCCTTGCCCATCGTACAACTCGATCTTCAACTCCACCTGCTGATAGTTTGCGCTCGAAATGTTCTCCACCGAGCCGGTCACATAAAACGTACCATTCGTGTTGCCTAACTGCGAAATGGCGGTCGCCGCATGATTGATCTGAAAATCCTTGGAGGTATCACGGCGCGGGGCCGTTTCAAATTGAAACCGTGTATACTGCCTCACTTTTTTAGCCAGCATCGGATCAAAAATCTCCAGCGCCGTCGGCAGGATAAAGTAAACAAAACCCAACGTTAACCCCAACCCAATCAAGGCTGCCGCCCATTTGGGCAGCGATTTTTTTGCGACCTCGCCATCGCCGTTATTCTCATCAATACCCACAACCGGAGCCGCAGCAGCCCCGCTGCCCTGATTCCCGGCCCCGGCTTGCTGAAGCGCTTGAAAGGTCGGCTGCGGCAACACGGTCCCTCCCGTTGGGGAAACGTATTCGCCTCCCCCTCCCGCTACTTGTCGTTGGACTGGAGCCGGCGAAACCGGCGCAGGTCTATTTCCGGAAACAACCTGAGTCATCGCCGAATCGGTTCCGGCCAAATCACTCATGGGATCCATCGGGTCACTCCCGGCCAACTCCTCTGCCGGATGGGCCGGCAATTCACCGGCCGTCCGTCGTGGGGAAGGCGCGCGCGCCTCATCCGCACTTTCAATCTTATTCGAACGCTTGGGCGGTCCGCCGCCTTTACGCAGAGGCGCCTTGAGTTTAGGTTGCTCGGCCTCCTCATCAGGCTCCTTAGTGCCTCCGCCAGATCCCGCCAAGCGCCGACCAATTTTGGCTGGGGCCTCGGGACTACCAGACGCTGGCTTGTTGGCAGATTTCTTTGGACGCGGCCGAGGGGGCCCCGCTCCACGGCGTGGAGCCCGCGGCCGAGGGGGGCCTCTCCGTTTCGGTTTGGAACCCTGTACCCCTACCTCTTCTTCAACCGGCTCATCCAGTTGCTCGGGTTCCGTCGGATGATCCTCTTCTTCGTTATCATCTGGCTCAGGCTCGACATTCTCCGGTTCGCTGTTGGAAAAAGTGGAAGGCGACAATACTGTTTGGTTTTGACAATGGCCGCATTGAACTTCCGCCCCAATGGCTTCCGGAGTATCGTCAAAGGAAAGTTTGCCATTACAATGCTCGCAAACGTGTTTGAGCAACATCTGCAGGCCCGCCCCGCAGTGAGGGCAATTGAAATCCACGCCCACCGCATCCAACGGCAACGATACTCGGCCGTTACATTCGCAACAGGGGGCTTTGATGTAGACTTCTTCGCTCACTCGCGGTCACCGATTGTTGCGAATTCAGTTGGGACTGGCGACTCGATTTTTTTAACTACGACTGCCAATCCACAAAATCACCCAGAGACAGGCGGTCGGGGATGAAGGTGTTCACCTTGGCATCGGAATCCGGGCAACCCACAGACAGGCCGCAGACGATCCAGCGATCGGCCGGCAGATTTAGCGTTTCGCGGATCACGTCGGGATAACCTGCCACGCTGTACTGTGGGCAACTGCCCAGCCCTTGGGCCGTGAGCGCCAGCATCAGGTTCTGAAGAAACATGCCCACATCGAGGAAATTCCCGCGTTCTGAACCAGCCGGAAGATGCAGAATCAGATGCACCGGTGCGCCGAAGAAGGTGAAATTTTCCCGGCCATGCGCCTTGCGGGCTGGCACATCGTCGCGGGCAATCCC
This sequence comes from Verrucomicrobiales bacterium, assembly GCA_038145765.1. GTDB lineage: Bacteria > Verrucomicrobiota > Verrucomicrobiia > Limisphaerales > UBA1100 > UBA1100. The sequence continues at coordinate 4,202 of JAYQQG010000034.1, read as the reverse complement.
CTTCAGTTCAAACAAAGCATAACCACAGGCGCGGGCGCGATTCATCCACTCCTCAGGCTGTGGCTGAAGAGAGTATTCGTAATCCGGTTGCGGTTTGGTGCCCGCATCATAAGCCGCGCATAAGGCATCGCTCAAAGCATCGCGTTGAGAGTGAGAAACTACAGTCACACGCCAAGGCTGTGTGTTCTTGCCCGATGCAGCCTGCCCGGCTGCCAGCAAGGCGCTCTCCAAAAGTTCACGAAGAACGGGTTCTGCTGTAAACGCCCGTTGACAATGGCGGGCGTGCAAGAGCGAAATGAATTCAGCCGGATTCATGACGGCTGCGGCCGAGGATTAATGCACCTCGTCCGGCTTAAAGAAACGGTCGATCTCAATTGCCGCGTTCTCGACCGAATCGGAGGCGTGGCAGATATTCTTCATGCTGGTCGTGCCCATATCACCACGGATCGTGCCAGCGGGAGCCGCAGTGGAATCGGTGGGGCCCAACATGTCGCGGATGCCTGCGATGGCGTCCTCGCCCTCCAAGACCAGGGCCAACACGGGCCGCGAACTCATAAACTCCACAATCTCCGGAAAGAAGGGGCGATCTGCGATATGCGCGTAATGTTCTTTGAGCAATTCATCCGACAGCTCGATGATCTTGGCTCCGCGGATGGTGAACCCCGCCTTTTCAAACCGGCTGATGACTTCGCCAGCGTAACGCCCGTCCAGGCAATCGGGTTTCAGCAAAATTAAGGAACGTTCAATGGCCATATTCTAATACCTCGTTTTCTTCTCGTGAAGGGCCGGGCACTAGAACAGTTTTTGATGCCCAACGCAATGCGGAAGTGTGTTGTAGCCCGGACCACCAGCCGGACTACATTCGTTGTGATTGGTTGGCTCACTGGGGCTTTGATCTTCCAAGGAGGCGGATCACTGAAATGCTCTCAACCCTAAACGAAGGCAGCATACGGGAGGGCGAAGCTCCTGCTGAGCCGGTGTGGCAGGTGCGTGGAAAAACGGCTCAGCGGGAGCTTCGCCTTCCCTGCCCGCTCACACAGTGTTCCGCCAAGGCCACGGCTTTGATCATGGCTTTGGCTTTGTTGACGGTTTCCTGGAACTCGGCCTCGGGGACGGAATCGTTCACCCAGCCACCGCCGGCTTGGACGTAGGCTTTGCCGTCTTTCAACATCGCGGTGCGGATGGTGATGCAGCAGTCGAGGTTGCCGTTAAAACTGAAGTAGCCGACGGTGCCACCGTAAGGGCCGCGGGTGGTTTGCTCGAATTCGCTGATGATTTGCATGGCGCGGATCTTCGGCGCGCCGGTGAGGGTGCCGGCGGGGAAGGTGGTGCGCAGAAGATCGTAGGGGGTCTTGTCCGCGGCGAGTGTGCCGGTGACGCTGCTGACGATGTGCATCACGTGGCTGTAACGCTCAATGACCATGAGGTCGGCCACCTGCACGGTGCCATAGTCGCACACGCGCCCGATGTCGTTGCGGGCGAGGTCCACGAGCATGACGTGCTCGGCGCGTTCCTTGGGATCGGCGAGCAGATCTTTTTCGTGCGCCAAATCTTCCTCGGTGGTCTTGCCGCGCGGACGGGTGCCGGCGATGGGGCGAATTTGCACTTGGCCTTCCTCGCTGCGCACGTGAATTTCCGGTGAGGCGCCGACGAGCGAAAAGCCGTCCAGCTCCAGTAAAAACATGTACGGCGAGGGGTTGATGGATCGCACGGCGCGATAGACATCGAGCGGGTCGGCCTTGACCTCGGTGGAGAATCGCTGTGAGCCGACCACCTGAATGATGTCGCCGGCGCGGATGTATTCTTTGCTCTTGGCGACGCTGGCAAGGAAGGCGTCCTTTTCCATGTTGGATTCAAACGCCGCCGCGGGCGGATCCGCCGCCAACGAAACAGGCGCGTGCTCAAGCGGTTGGCCAAGCAGCGACACGAGCCGTTCCACTTCCTCGAAGGCATCGTCGTAAACATCCTCGGGCCGGGCACCATCTTCAATGATGGCATTGACCAGCACGGTGACGGTTTGCCGCACGCGATCGAAGATGAGCAGTTCATCGGCAATCAGAAAATACATCGTGGGCGTGCCCAGCTCATCCTTCGGCGGACGGGGCACCACCGGCTCCACATCGTGGATGAATTCGTACCCCACAAACCCCATCGCACCACCGGTGAATCGCGGCAGCCCGGGCAAATCCACTGCACGATAACGGCCGAGCACTTTCTCCACCACCTCCAACCCGTCGCGCACGTGACCCTCACCCGCCTTGCGGCTGACGGTGTACGTGGCCGTGACTTTACCGCCCTCGACCACCTGCACTTGATCGCCGTCCTGCCGAATGATCCCGCGCGGGTTGCAGCCCACAAACGAGTACCGGCTCAAATGCTCGCCGCCCTCCACGCTCTCGCACAGGAACGCCTCGCCATCGGACCGGATTTTGCGATAGGCCGAAAGCGGCGTCTCGAAGTCCGCAAGAATTTCGCGATACACCGGGATCAGGTTGCCCTCCTGCGCGTGCTGCAAAAATGCCTCGCGCGAGGGCGTTATGTGCGGGACGTCGCTCACGATTTTTTGCCGTACAACTCTTCCGGATCGACAAGCCGCTCTTCGGTCACCTCGCCTTCGCCGTCCTGCACGCTGCGGAAGAAACAGCTCTTGTAGCCCTCATGACACGCAGCGCCGATTTGCTCCACCTGAATGAGCAGCGTGTCGCCGTCACAATCGTAGGCCACGTCCTTCACTTGTTGGGTGTTGCCACTGCTCTCGCCCTTCATCCAATACTTCTGCCGGCTGCGGCTCCAAAAATGCGTCTTGCCTGTTTCGATCGTGTCGCGAATCGAGTCCGCATTCATCCACGCCATCATCAACACGCGCCCCGTGCCTTCCTCCTGAATAATCGCCGGAATCAAGCCGTCGTCATTGAATTTCAAACCATCAATAAAGGACATGGGCGAAACGTACCCCATGACTGGGGAAATTCCAATGACCAAGAACCAAGCCCCAAAATTGGGATTAGGACATTGGGATTTCCTTGGTCATTGGACCTTGGGAATTGGTCATTCCACTCAAACCACACGCACGGGGATATCCGCTTTGGCCAAATGCTCCTTCACCTCGGCCACGGTGTATTCGCCGAAATGGAAAATGCTGGCGGCGAGAACGGCGTCGGCTTGGCCTTGTTTGAGGACGTCGACCATGTGATCGAGATTGCCCGCGCCGCCGCTGGCCACGACAGGGACGCCGACGTTTTCGCCGATGCGGCGGGTGATCTCGATGTCGTAACCGGCTTTGGTGCCGTCGGCGTCAATGCTGTTTAAAACGATTTCGCCGGCACCAAGCTTCACTGCCTCGATCGCCCATTCGATGGCGTCCAAGCCGGCTTCCTTGCGACCGCCGTGGGTGAAGACGCGCCATTCCTCATCGCCGGTCTTCTTGGCATCGATGCTGACCACAATGCATTGGCTGCCGAATTTCTCCGCGCCCTCTCGGATGAGCGGCGGATTGGCGATGGCGGAAGAATTGATGCTCACCTTGTCCGCGCCCGCCTTGAGCATGGTGCTCATGTCGTTCACCGTGCGAATGCCGCCGCCGACGGTGAGCGGCATGAAACACTGATCGCCCGCGCGCTCGATCACATCCACGATCGTTTTGCGTTCATGCGCGCTGGCGGTGATGTCGAAGAACACCATCTCATCCGCACCCTGCCGATTGTACTCCAGCGCCAGCTCCACCGGATCGCCCACATTGCGCAGTTCACCCGCCTCGGCTTTGCCGAACTGCACCCCACGCGTCACCTGCCCATCATGGACGTCCAGACACGGAATGACTCGCTTGGCTAACATTTTGACTGCGCGCGGCGGGAGATTAGCCTCGGGATGAGGCCGCCACGAGTGAAAAAGTTTTTGTACGTATACATATAATCTTGTTGCCATGGCGCAGGACCCGCGTAAAGTTTGGGTCATGACGAGGTTTGCAGGCCTGCTTTTGATTCTGGGTTTGGCCCCCCAACTTTCGGCCCAGATATTCGGGCCAGGGGTCATACATAACGGGCAAGGTGCTCCAGTGAAAATCATCGCGCCCACCACGCCAACTGCGACCCCGACGGCCACTGTCATTATTAACCCGCCTGCACCACAGGTGGCCATGATGCCCACGCCCATGATGGCCCCCGCTTATGGCTATCCTTACCAACCGTTTCACCCCATGGTTC
>JAYQQG010000033.1:0-27079 GCA_038145765.1 Verrucomicrobiales bacterium | reverse complement strand
CCTGCCGCAGCACGGTGGCATCGAGCATTTTTTTCACGCCCTGATAGTTGGCGCTGGCAAACAACCCGTCGATCATGCCTCGCGAGCAGCATTCCCCGTGCCATTAGCCCATATTTGGGTTGCTTCAGGTTTCAGTAGGTAAAAACCCAGTTTTTCCGATTGAAACGCGCTCATTATCCGATCCGTTCTCATTGTTGGTTGAGCAAACGGTGGTATATTTGGCTGACTTGTAAAAAAGAGCGAAACGAGCCCACTGACGATTAAGTCGATAAAATGGACCTCACTCCGCGGCAATTTAAAGTTGGCCTATGATATGCTGCACGGAGCCCGTAAATCTCCGCCTGAACACAATGTTTAAGCGGAAAACAGATGCATTTAATGAAAAAACGCCGGCCAATGGTGCTGTTGTGGAGCCTGAGTTTCTGGGTGGGGATGGCGCTTTTTGCTGCTCCTCCCGTAGAACAACAGAAAGCTCAGGGCCAGCAATGGGCCGAACAGTGGTTAAAGCAGGCCCGTAAACGGTTTAATCCCACGCATTCGGTTCACCTGAAGAGCACAGCGGAAGCCGCAGATTTCGGATTCCCCTCAGAAGTGAAGCGCTTCACCAAGCCCTTAGTTACCGGGCCGTTGGCCTTGGTGCTGAATCTTTCGGCCGGTTATCCTCAACCCCAAAATTCCACCGATTTTCAGTTTTGGATTACGCGGATTGCCAATGATGCGATGCGCCAGCGATACCGGCAAATCATGGCCGACCTCACCGCACACTATCAATCTCGCGGATATTCCGAGACGCGGGCACGCTTATTGGCCAAGGATTTGTTCCATCAAAAATCGGCCATTTACTATCCACTCGTACACCATGCCGCGCCAAATTTAGGTGCCTTGGGGCCTCAAGATTCCCGCAACCCGTACGGCTCCAGCACTCTCGTCAATAGTGCAGCAGATAACTACAATCTTGGTCTCATTTGCCAGAAGGTCGGCAATCATCAACAGGCCGCGCAACTGTTCCATCAAGCGGCGCTCACTGGCCATGCTCCAGCTCAGGCTAGTTTGGCCTATCTTTATGAAACCGGCCAGGGTGTTGCTAAGGATGCCGCGCAGGCGATTACCTTTTACACTCAGGCTGCCCGGCAAGGGCACGCCGTGGCACAATATAATCTCGGCAGGATTTACCAGAACGGTCTGAACAATGGCCGACAACAAATTCCGGCCAACCCCCAAACCGCCGAGTATTATCTGCAACGAGCCGCCACTCAAGGCGTGGTGAGTGCCTACCATCAATTAGGGGTCTTATACTACAATCTGGGGCTCCGTTTGACCGCAAACTCGTTGACTGAGGAAGAATTCAAAAAGTGGGATACCAATGAAGACCAGATAATTTCGCCTCAAGAAAACAGATACTTACGCGATGCCCACGATCATTTCCTGCTCGCTTCCCAGCAGCACTATGGACCCTCGCAGCACGCCTTGGGCGTGATGTATCTGCAGGGATACGGGGTCACGGCCGACGCCACTCGTGCCGTCCATTGGCTGAAACAGGCCGCCCAGCACTCGCAGCCTGATTCTTATTATAATCTAGCCCAATTATATGAACAGGGCCGGGGCACTGAACAAAACTTGGCCCGCGCCTTCCTGCTCTACCGTCAAGCGGCGCGCATGAGCCATGCCCCCAGTCAGTATAATGTGGGATTGTTTTACTACCAAGGCCGCCGGGCCGGCACGTTGGTCAGCCAAAAAGTCCCCGAATCGTTCGCCGTCAAACATCCCCACTTGATTGATGACATGGTCGCGAAGGATCCTCAACGGCATGCTATCTTGGAACAGGCAACCGCCCATTATCGTCCTGCCCAACCCGAAGAGGCCCTGCGAACGTTGGATTTATTTGTTGTTGATGAAGACGTGGAACTGATCACATCCGTCCTCAAATCCATGTTGCCTCACGATTTCGAGCTCACCGAACCGGTGGTTTCCCCCTTGGGCGGCGATGATCCCGTCCAGGCCAGTGCGTGGTGGACCTTGGCTGCAGAACAAAATCAGCCAGCGGCCCAACAAGGCTTGGTTCTTGTGAACCGTGTGCTCACCCGCGAACAAGTGCATTTCGCCAAGGCCATTGCGGGAACTGAAAAGAAGCGGATGAACCTACCTTCTCCCACCCTCCCCTTGGGACAAAGCGCGGCGGCCTTAGCCTTTACCCCGGCGGATTGGGGGACCGGCTTTTTTGTCTCGAAGGATGGCTATGTGATCGCCGGCAAACACCTGCTACAAAGCGGCAGCCGCTTTCAGATCACCACCGAAAACGGAACATTTCCCGCTCAGGTGGCGTATGTGCCGGGCGATATGGAACAGTATTTACTCCTAAAAATTCAGGGTGAATATGAATTCCCAGCCCTCTCACTGCACTCAAGTCACGGCACTCGCTTGAATGATCCCGTGAAAGTGCTGGGCTATCAGTTGCCTGAGTCCTCCAAACAATCTCAACCTCGTCCGGCCAAAGCCGATACAGTCATCCAAGGCATTCTGGGAGCCCAAGCTGATCCCCGTTTCTTTACCTTGCGCTCACCGGTCTTGGGCGATCGCTTGTTACTTCAGTTTGACCGTTATTTGGATGACGCCCAATCCTTGAACCAATCGGTGACCAACTCACCAGAAGCGCAGGAACACCTCCATCAAATACAAACCACCACAGTCGAACGCCTGCGCGGTGCCCTACGGGCAATGCATGTCTTGTTGGGCACGGCTGATTTGAGCATTGGATATCAATTGAAGGAGGCATTGTGGTACGACGGCGTACTTCATCAATGGCTTAAAGAACCGGATGAACAACAACAAATCCGCGCCCGCCTTCACCCGGTTGGTTCTTGGGTGAAATTAGATTTGAAAACAATTCGCGTCGCCCCTCCTAAAGGCAGTGTGGAAGCCAACCAGGCTTTGGTTCGGCTCTCGGTTGTGCCAGGAATGTGGCAACGCGGCGAGTCCACGAACCGGCTTTACGAAGCCGCCGAAGCACTGCTCACCCAACCGATTCCAGGCAACCAAACCCGCACCCAACTTGAATCCATCATTCAGGACGCGCATTTTACCCGTCTGAAACGCACGGCTGGATTTCGGGGTGCCGCCCTGCTCAATCGACAGGGGCAAGCCATCGGCCTCTTTTTCCCCGGCTCACACCGACGCGCACCCGATGTGTTTCAAAACTTTAACTCCTACCACCGGTACATGTTAAAGAGCGACCACCTTCTCTCGTACTTAAAACGAACGGATAAAGTGGCCTTTCAAACTGAACCCGTGGCGCTGCCCAAGCTGGCTTCCACTGCCGGGACAATCGATCCCGAAGCCTACTGGCTCGCCAAAGCCCAAGCATCTATGGTATTGGTTCAAGTGTCCGCCGGACAACCGGTGGCGGCGAAAGGAGGTTCGCAATGATCCGCTGGGGCACACTGTTGGCCGGCCTATTGGGCTTTGCCGTAGTCATGGCCATCGGCTTGAGCATCGGCAAAACATGGGACCGCACATTGACCAGTGCCGTGTATGGAGCGCTTGCCTTTGGATTGATCGGGCAATGGTGGATGCGCCTATGGCTGACCAGCTTGATCGCAGCCCAAGCGGAACACGCGGAGCTGGAAGCCATTACCCGCCAAAATGCCGAAGCCGCTTCGTCGGAACTGGATTCCAAACAAACTGATCAGGAGAACCCATTCTAATTTAAACCATGGCTCAAACTTCCGCCCATGATCAACCCGCCACCCTGCCTCGGCCTCATCGACCGACGCAGGCCAAGGCGGCACGTGCCTATCAAAAGGCCCAGTTGACAGAGGCGACTGAGGATGAACTGCTGGAAACCTACGCCCCGGTGATTAGCCAAATGGTCCATCGGTTCGTGCCTTTGGTCCGCGTAACGGTCGATATTGATGACCTTAAGAATATTGCCAGCCTTGCATTGATCCAGGCCGCGCACGGGTTTGATCCCACTGCGGGCATGTCGTTTGAAAGCTATGCGCGGATGCGCATCCGAGGTGCTATTTTGGATGAAATCCGGAAATCCCAACCGCTCTCGCGCACGGTCTATTCCCGGCGCAAGGAACTCGAAAACACATTGGAAAGCCTCCGTGTGGAATTGAATCGGCAACCGGAGGAGGAAGAGATTGCCGAGCGCTTGGGCGTGAGCGTGGAACAATACCGAGCCCTGTTAGATGACCTGCGACCGGTGATCTTTGTGCCGCTCCACCAAATGTTGGATGGCGATGACGAGTATTCTCAAGCTCATGACCACCACACGGCGGATCTCACTCAGGAAGATCCGGGCGAAAGCACCGGCCGTCGGGAGTTGCATGTGCTGATCCGCGACCGGATCAAACAATTAAATCGCAAACAGCAACAGGTCCTGTTGCTGTTCCACTACGAAGGCCTGCGCATGAAAGATGTGGCGGAACTGATGGGCATCAGCGAATCGCGCGTGTGTCAGATCAATACCGAGGCGGTGTTGTCCCTGCGCAGTTACCTTCAGCGACAAGAACGAATTTAACCAACAGAAAGAAAACCCATGTTTGTAATTATCGGATTTGTGATCATCTTTGGCGGTGTCTCGGTTGGCTTTGCCATGGCGGCGGGCGGCCATGGGGGCGGCATGAACTTTGGCGCGATCGGTGGCCTGTTTCACTTAAATGAGTTTATCTCACTCGGCGGCATGGTTCTGGGAAGCATGGTGGTGATGGCCCCGGTAGGCGTTCTCAAGGGTGTGATCAAACAAGCCCTCGGCACCTTGAAGGGCGCGCCGTATGCCCAAAAAGATTACGAGGAGTTATTCAAGTGCATGTACGAACTCTTCCAGCTGGGCCGTAAAGGCGGCATGATTGCGCTGGAGGAACATGTCATGAACCCGGAAGCCAGTGCGTTGTTCAGCAAATACGAGAAGTTTCACCACAACCATCATGCCCTGGAATATTTGGCCGACGGCTTGAAGCCCATCGTCGATGGCCGGATTAAACCCGATCAACTCGAACCGCTAATGGCCCGCAGTCTGCACAAAATGGAGGAAGAACATCATGAACCCGTGCTGGTGATGACCAAGGTGGCCGATTCGCTGCCGGCCTTCGGAATTGTGGCGGCGGTGTTGGGTATTATTGTGGTGATGATGTTCAAGATCGGCGGCGACACCGCCGTGGTGGGTCAGGGCATTGCGACCGCGTTGGCGGGTACATTTTTCGGAATTTTCGGCTCGTACTGCATGATTGGCCCGCTGGCGACCAACTGCGAATTCAATGGCCATGCGGAGTTGACCTATATGAAAGTGATTAAATCCGCGGTCATCAGTTTTGCCAACGGCCTGCCGCCCCTCGTGGCCTGCGAAGTGGGCCGGCGTGAACTTGGCGAGGATGTGCGCATGAGTTCAGGCGATTTGGAGACCCTGCTGAAATCCGGCGGATAAGGCGCGGTGAACCCATGATTTAAACTGTAACCCCAAAAGGAAAACACAAGCACTATGGCAGGCGGCGGTGGAGGCGCATGGAAGGTAGCTTACGCGGATTTTGTCACCGCGATGATGGCGCTATTTCTTGTGCTCTGGATCCTGAGTCAGGATGAGAAAATCAAAGGCAATGTGCAGCAGTATTTCCGCACACGATTCAAGTCGGTCACCCAACAATCCGTCGGTATTATTCCGATTGAAAACGCGGACCTCATCCGGGCCAAGCGCGCGCATTTTGACAATGCCTCGGCCGTGCCCTTGGAACATGTCCGGCGATTGAACGAAGACTTGATCCGGGCGTTTGTCCAAAACCCCGAGTTCATCGACATGAAAACGTTGCGCGTGCAAATGACGGATGAGGGGTTGTTGATCGAGTTTTTCAATGATCCCAGTCGGCGACTGTTCAAGGAAGGTGAGGCGGAACTGACCGAATACGGCCGGGTCCTCTTCCGGATAGTAGCCTGGACTTTGGCCAAACATGATAGCCGCAAGTCCACTTTGGTGGAAGTGGAAGGCCACACCAGCAAATCGTTTGTCCATCGCAGCCAAGATCAAGATGAATGGGATGCCTCCACAGCGCGCGCGATCAATGTGCGCAAGTTTATGGCTGGGGAAGGCGTCAAACCCGAACAGTTTCACAAGGTCACCGGCTACGGCAATCGTCGGCCGTTGCCCGATCAACTGGGCAATCTGGATCACCCCTATCACAACCGCGTCAGCATTATGGTCCGTCCAAGGCAGGGAGGAAATTAGGCCCATGGCAAATGACGCATTTACCCCGTTTGGCAGCGAACTGGATTCCCGGACGGCTCCGCAATTTATCGGGCATGGCGAGGATTCCCCGGCGGCCACTCCAGCGGCTCCACCCCGGGTCACCCCGGCCGAAGCCGTGGATTTGTCCGGAAAAATCCGTGAAATCCTCAAAGGCCAATTGCCGGAAACGGACCTGAATCATGCAATCAGCGCCATTGAAACTGCGATCAATAGCACCCCTACTCGCGTGGCCTTGCCGGAGATCAAATTAAATACAGACGGGGACTCCGCGCCCCCCGCAGGCCAACCCAGCCTTGAGTTCGAACGCGAAGGCGACACCGTCAAGCGTGTGCAGGTTCATTGCGCCTGCGGCCAGTCCATCCATCTAGACTGCGTGTATTAGCCGGCATTCTGGCATTCCAATTGCTGTGTTTCCGTGGGGTGTTGTAGTCACCTCACAGAACGCCTATGGATTTAAACGTCTCAGGATTAGCTTCCGGCTTTGACTGGAAGAGCATGGTGGACCAACTCACCAGCGTGGAACGCGCGCCGCAACGGCGAATGCGTGCCGAGCAGGCGAGTGTGCGCGCGAAAAACGCCGCGTATACCAGCCTGAAAACGGAGTTATCTTCTCTCAAGGGGTTGTCTGAAAGTTTAAAGGACACCTCGTTCTTTGATACCCGTAAGGTGACTAGCAGCGAAACCCACGCAACGGCCACCGCGGATTCGGGCACCTCGTCGGGCGAATACAATTTTGAGATTTATCAACTGGCCACCTCCGCCAAGCAGTTGGGCGCTACTGATGTGGGGGCTTCCGTCAGCACCAGTTCGGCCATGAGTTCGGGAGGCTTTTCCATCGCGGTCACCGCCGGCACGGTGACGGTTCAAGGCAAGCAGGTCACCGTGAGCACGGATGATTCGCTGACCACCACACTGGCCGCCATCAAAACGGCGGTGGGCGGCAGTTTCGATTATTCTGTATCGGGCGATAAAGTCACGTTTACGGATTCCTCGCAAATCGTGCTCGGGGCTGCAACGGATACGAGTAATTTCCTGCAAGCTTTGCGGCTGAACGCCAATGGCACCACCAGCATCACCAGCGGAGCCAAACTGGGCGGGATTGATATTAGCACCACCCCGGCAAACGCCAACTTCACCGACGGGGCGGGTGCCGCCAGTGGCTCGTTCAAGATCAATGGCACCACCATCTCCTGGGACAGCTCGGCGACTATCACGGATATTTTGGATAGCATCAACAGCTCCGAGGCGAGCGTGTACGCCAACTACGATCCGGTAAATGACCGGTTTCTGTTAACCAATAAAACCACGGGTGATGTGGGCATTACGCTTGAGGATGTCACCGGAGATTTCCTGGCGAAAACACGCTTACTTTCAGCAAATAGCGGCGCCCTTTCACGCGGCAAAAACCTGCTTTATAAGGTCAATGACGCCGGCCCGTTGGAAAGCCAAAGCAACACCATCGATAGCAATAGTTCCGGCATTCAAGGTCTCGCCGTTACCGCCACCCAAGGGAGTGGCGCCTCAAAAATCAGCGGTGTGGATACTTCCGGTGAAACCATTACCACCGAAACATCGCACAGCTACAGCACCGGCGATGCGGTCACTGTGTATAGTCCCGGCACCATGCCCGGCGGCTTGTCAGCGGATACGACCTATTATGTGCGGGTCCTTTCGAGCACGAGCTACTCGCTGCACACCACCAAGGCCAATGCGGAATCGGGCAGTAGCGCAGTGGATCTCACCAGTGCCCAAACCGGCGATGTTTATCTGCTCAGTGGTGCCCCCAAGAAAACCACCGTATCCGTTCAAGCGGATACGGATACCATCAAATCCAAAATCAGCGGATTCATTACCCAAATCAACAAGGTGCAATCCCTGATCAAGACCCAGACAGCCAGCAGCACGGACGCTGATGGCAAGGTCACGCTGGGCGTGTTAGCCGGTGAATCGTTGGTTTCCATGACTATTTCCGGAGATATCCGAACCAAATCCATCGAAGATGTCTCCGGGTTGACCGGCACGATCACCCGGCTGGAATCCATTGGCTATTCCTCAAGTGGTTACTCGAACCAACTGACGCTTTCCGATTCCAGCACGTTAGACACCGCTTTAAGTGAAAACCTTGGCCAAGTGAAATCCCTATTCACCACCACCACATACGGGTTGGCCAATTCGATGTATACCTATCTGGACAACCTGCTGGATGACGATGGTTCCTTGGAAACAACCCAGACCAATCTGACGAGCCAAATTACTTCAATCGACAAACAAATCGCCGATCACGAACGCCGTGTACAGATGAACCGCGATACCCTCATTCGCAGTTTCGTCAACATGGAACAGGCGCAATCCAAGATTAATAATGACATGAGCTTCCTCATGTCTCGCTTTAAATAATCATCATGAAACCTATTTTATCCTTGTCCCTGCTGGTCGGCCTGCTCTTGGCCGGCTCGGCTTGCCAAAACTTGCCGCAACGCAATTACGGACCGTACATCGGGCCGTTCCATACCATCGGCAATGTGTATCTGAATCCCGATGGATTACCAGATGCTGTGCGACGCGTAGCCGTACTGCCTCTGATTCCCAGCCGCGGCAATCGCGATGCCGAACGGGGATTGCATTCCATGCAGGCGGTGTTCACCGAGGAGATTGCCCGCAACCGACGCGTGGACGTGGTGACCATCACATCCGATCGCTTGCAGCGGATGTTCGGCCGCCGGGGTTACTATGCGGATGAGCCGTTACCTTTTGATTTTCTGCCACGGCTTCGCTCGGAAACAGGTTGTCAGGCGGTGATGTTTGTCGAGTTATCCACTTTCCGCGCTTATCCACCTGTGGCTTTGGGCTGGAAGCTCCATTTATTTGATCTCGAATCGGAAGAATTGATCTGGGCAGTGGACGAGGTGTTTGATGGGGGTGATGCCACGGTAGCCAATTCGTTGGCCCGTCATATTCGAAAATCTCATGCCGCACATCCATCCGCCGCCACCGATCTATTAGTACTCAATTCTCCGCGAGAAATGGCTCGTTTTTCGATTGCAGCGATGATTCCAACTTTGATGAAAAAAAATCCTCAAGTCGCTGTGAATCCTGCCGAATCTAAAGACAGTCAGGTTAAACCCAGTGAACCGGCAATTGAGGGCCCCGTACCCGCCTCGCCCGCTGGGACGCCCGCTGAAACCGAGGAATCGCCACAACCGGTGATTCCTACCGAAGACACAATTTGACACAAAAACGTTGATTTTTAGCCGTTTTGAAGCGATAGTGCAGCCGAAAGACACTCCGTGAAAGAAGTTAATTTAAATGCATCCAGGCAGGCCCAAGGCCCCGCGAAGATTGCTCAGGCGCAAAGCCAGCAATCCGCCGCGGTGGACATGGTCGCGCCCACGGATGCGATGGAAGCAAACCTCACGCGCACCCCGGATTTCACCCGGGTTGAGCGCGATGTAGAGGCTCGTTTCGACCAGATTAAGGATCGCTTACGTGAAGCCGTGCAAACCAACGCCTATCCCCCTGCTGAGGCAATTGACGGTTTTGCCAAGCTGATTGCCTCGGAGATCGAGGGTAAGAAACCTTAACCGCCCTCTAAGCCGGGCGTCCCTTTTGCTTCCCCCACTGACGGCACAGAAGATGCTGTGAGTGGACCGATGAATAGCGCCAGTAAGCTGAGCGCCTACCGCGCCAATGCGGTGGGTTCTGCCTCGCCCGAAAATCTCGTCGTCATGCTGTATGACGGGGCGATCCGTTTTTTGGCCGCCGCCATCCGCGCCTTCGAACATCAAGATCCCCTCGATTTCAATCTGAATATCCACGAAAACATTACCAAGACTCAGGCAATCATCCGCGAGCTCAACCATGCCCTGGATCTGGAAAACGGCGGGGAACTCGCCGACAGTCTCTCCGGGCTCTACATCTATTTTGACAACCGCCTGCAGGAAGCCAACATTGGCAAAAACAAAGAAATCATTGAGGAAATCTTGCAACGCATTAGTGATCTGCGCGATGCGTGGAGCGAATCGCTCCAACAACAAGCCGAGGCGGCTCAACGTGCCACTACAACCAACGCGCCGCAACCCAGCACCTCCGGAGCCGTCGGCCAATTTACGGTGGCAGCCCCTCCGCCCACCGAATCCCCAGGCCTGTCGCTCATGGGTTGACATGAATCCTTCCACCACCATCCTCTTGCGCGAATGGAAACGCTTGGCTCAACAAGAGGCCACCGCCATTGCTGCCCGCGAATGGATCGAGCTGAACGAACTGCTCGATCAGAAGGATCGTATCAAAGATTTGCTAGGCGATTATGAAGGGCCGGATTTCTCGGAAGACGATCATCAACTGGTCAGCCAGATTATCAGTATTACTTCTCAAAATCAGCGGCAATTGCAATTGGCCATGGATGCGATCCAAAGCCAAATTCAATCTGAGGATCGCTCCCTGAAGACCATGCGCCGGGTCCACCAAACTTACGGCCATCAAGATGGTTCTTCCTTCTGGTATTCCTATTCTTGAGCCGCTATCGAGCCACTAAAACAGCCTAAAAAAGGCTGTTTTTTGGAAAAATAAACCTCTTTCACTGCGCCAGTTTGTGGCATGTTAAATGCTGCGTAGAGGCCGAATGAATGTCAGTCTCTATCAGGCCGCCGCAGCTCTGGAAGGATCGCTCCAGCGTCAGGACGTGATTTCGGAAAACCTGGCGGCCTCCAGTATCCCCGGATTCAAGCGCCATCAGGTGGGCTTTCATTCCGTCAATGCGGAGATGTTCAATAACGCCCTGCAACAGGCCGGAGGCACGCAGCCGACGCAGATTCAGTACATGCTGCCGCGCATTACCGGCTATATCGATTTCCAACAAGGCACCCTGATGCCCACCGGCGACAACAACAACCTGTCGCTCGATGGCCCCGGATTCTTTGCGGTGAACGGACCCAATGGCCCGGTTTATACTCGAGACGGTTCCTTTCACATCAATAGCGACGGCACGCTCGTCACGAAGGAGGGATACCCCCTCCGCACAGCCGGCGGCGGCACGATCACAGTGGATACCAACAGTGCCACTCCGGTTAATGTCGATCGCCATGGCAATGTCAGCCAAGGCGGCACCCCTCTGGGACAACTGGAGATCATGACCTTTGATCCGGACGACCAAAATAATCTGAAACGCATCAATGCCGGTTTCTACTCAGCCGGCAGCGCCACCCCAATTCCCGCCAACGCGGCAGATACACGGGTGGCTCAAGGATTTCTCGAAGGCTCCAACACCACCCCCACTCATGAGATGGGGCAACTGATGACTACCCTGCGCCATTTTGAAGCGAACCAGAAAATCATGAAAGTCCATGACGAGACCATGGGCAAAATGATCCAACAACTCGGCAATACTCAATAAGACTGAATCATGTTACGCGCACTCTACACTTCCGCCTCAGGCATGGAATCCCAGCAGATGAATCTGGATGTGATTGCCAATAACTTGGCCAACGTCAACACGACCGGATTCAAAAAGGCCAAGATCGAGTTTCAGGACCTTCTGTACCAGACCAAGCGCGCTGCGGGCGCCGAATCCGGGCCGGGCAATCAAGTTCCCACCTCACTCCAGATCGGGCACGGTGCCCGGCCCGTTTCCACCGCCAAGATTTTCACCGCGGGTGAAATCATGAGCACTGGAGAGCGGCTCGATCTCGCCATTCATGGCAACGGATTTTTCAAGGTCACCCTCGCCGACGGCACTAATGCGTTCACGCGCGACGGCGGCTTCAAGCTCGACAGCACGGGCCAAATCGTTACTAGCGATGGCCTGCCGGTCACCAGTTTTGCCGGGGTGACCATCGGCCCGGAAGTGACCAACGTGTCCATCAGCCAAATCGGAGTAGTGTCCGTGACCCAAAACGGCACGACCAGCACAGCTGGCAGTCTGGTGCTCTCCCGTTTTGCCAACCCCGCGGGTCTCGAAAACATCGGCGCGAATCTGTACCGCGAAACCCCCGCTTCAGGCACTGAACAAACCGGCGAGCCGGGCAATGCCGGCATGGGCACCGTGCAACAGGGTTACCTTGAACTCTCCAACGTCAAGGTCGTCGAGGAAATGGTAAACCTCATCAAGGCCCAACGTGCGTATGAAATTAACTCCAAATCCATCCAGGCCGCCGATGAGATGATGAGCATGAGCAACCGTCTCCGTGGTTAACCTAAACCCGCTGTTCCATAAGATGAAACCCCTGATTTACCTCCTTGCCCTGGCCGCCAGCAATCTGCCGGTCTCCGCTGCCGCAGTCACACGGGCCGTGCCCGATTCCAAACTGGTTCCCCTCGTCGCTCAGGCATTGAGTGATGCGTTCGAGCTGGATCAAGCCCAGCTCGTACTCGAGCCCTCACGCCCCTTGTCCCCCGTAGCCGTCCCCCAAGACACCGCCAATATAAGCATCAAGCTGCTGAACAATCCCTATGCCCGGCCGAGCTCTTTTATGAAGGCGCAATATGCCATCCTCGCCGACGGATTACCGGTGGCTGAGCATACCAGTTACTTTAAAGCCCAGTTGTTACAGGACGTTTGGGTCGCTCAACAAGTCGCTCAACGCGGCGTCACCTTGGGCGAAGCCAGGATCGTCAAAAAGAAAACGAATGTCATCAACCTGCGCGATGCAGTTTGGATTGGCAAACCCGACGATTCGTTGCAACTCGTCAGCACACTATCGCCCGGCATTGTGTTACAGGAACGCCACCTGCGACGCACCCCGGTCATCTTGCGCAACCAATCTGTGGAAGCCGTGCTCAGCCATAAATCCCTCACCATCCGCCTGCGTGTGGTGGCGCTGGAAGATGGTGCGCCCGGGCAGATGATTCGCCTGCGCAACACCAGTTCGGCCAAGGAAATTCGTGGCACCGTTGTAAACAGTCGTGAAGTGAAAGTAACTTTTTAGATGAAACCGTTTATTTGCCTGCTCAGTTTTGTGTTTGCCGGCCTGTTGGTCGCCGATTCCCTTTGGAAGGATGATGTCAGCTTTGCGCCTGCAGCTGACAAAAAGGCGCGTTTCATTGGCGACATCCTCAATGTGCGCGTGCAGGAGAGCAATGCCGCCAATCGGAGCGGCACTACCTCCTCTTCCCGCACTTCCTCGGCTGATGCCAGTATTGAAAACCTGTTTTTCACAACGACCAATGCAACCAACGGCAGCCAGCTCTTTCACCACAAAGGGGCCTTTCCGGCGATGAAATTTGCCAACTCCACCTCTCATTCCGGTTCCGGCACGATAAATAATTCAGACAGCATCACTACCCGGTTTGCAGTGCGTGTGGTGGATGTCTTGCCCAACCGCAATATGATCATTGAGGGCATTCGGCGGTCTGCCTACAGCGGCGAATCGCAAACCATTATCCTGCGCGGCACTGTGCGGGCGGATGATATCGCCGCGGACAACAGCGTTTACAGTTATCAGATCGCCGACATGAACATCCGCTACCTGTCCAATGGTGTCGTCACCGGTGCTCAGGGCAAGGGTTGGTTCATGAAATTCTGGGATACCATCAGTCCATTCTAAACACCGTGAACCATCTCATGCACAAAACAATTTTTGCTATCAGCCTTTTACCCCTCTTCACTTGGGCGCAGCCCGCCATCACCACACCGCCGGTGAATCCGCGGGCCGGCCTCATGCCGATTAGTCCGTTACGCGAGCATGCAGTCGGCGGCGGTGTCCGCATTAAGGATCTCGGTTTTATTGAAGGCGCACGCGCCAACCAATTGACCGGGTTTGGTGTTGTGCTGGGACTGAACAACACCGGCGACAAAGATACGGTCTATTCCAAGCAAGCGATCGCCAACCTCCTGCAACAATACGGCCTCACCGTGCCGGCCACATCGGTATCGTCCAAAAACGCCGCCGCCGTGATGGTTACCGCCAATCTCCCTGCGTTTGCCAAAAGCGGTTCGCGCATCGATGTCAATGTCATGTCCATGGGCGATGCCACCTCGCTCACCGGAGGCACACTCATCCAAACACCGCTCGTCGGAGCCGATGGCCGCGTCTATGCCGTCGCCCAGGGGCCGGTGAACAACAATGCTTTTTCGCTGGGCACAGATAACGCCGCCGTCACCAAAAACCACCCCACTGCCGGAGCCTTAATCGGTGGCGCGCTCGTGGAAAAAGAAGTTCAGGCCACCCTCATCCGCGATGGCCAAATCAAGATTGTCCTGAATGCGGCTGACTTCACCTTGGCGGCCCGCATGGCCGAAGCCATTCGCGCCCAATCCCAACGCCTCGGCGGGGCGGGCTGGTTTGCTGCGGCGCAGGACGGCAACAGCGTGCGTGTTCATGTGCCGGATCAATTCCAGGCGGCGCCGATTGATTTCATTGCCCAATTGCAGGCCATCACCGTGGTACCGGATTCCAAGGCGCGCGTGGTGATGAACGAACGCACCGGCACGATTGTCGCCACATCCCGCGTGAAAGTGCTGAGCTGCGCCATCGCCCACGGCAACATTTACCTTGCGGTCAACAAAAGTCCCGAGGTGTCTCAACCCGGGCCGATGGCTGAAGTAGGCGCGACCACAGTCGTCCCACGCGATGTCTCCAATGTCACCGAAAAGGGCGGCGGCCTCAATGTATTCCCGGAACTGCCGACCGTACAGGAGGTCTCTCAGGCCCTCAACAGCCTCGGGGCCACCCCGCGGGATATGATGACCATTTTTCACATGCTCAAGGCCGCCGAAGCGCTGCAGGCCGAGTTGATTATCAAATAAACAACGGACACGCATTTAACGGAGTACTATCATGGCAGGCGGACTCGGAATCATAGGCACAATGGAAATGGCGCGCAATGCCATGCGCACCGCCCGTGCCGGTGCCGAGGTTTCGGGCAACAACCTCGCCAATGCCTCTAACCCGATTTACGCGCGCCAGCGGATCAAGATCAATTCCGCGATCACCATCCCCACCGAAAAAGGCCCGCAAGGTTCCGGGGCAGAGGTCGCCCGCCTGGAGCAGGTACGCGACAAGGTGTTGGATAAATCGTTGATCTCCGAAAAAAGTGTCACCCAATATTTCGAAGCCAAGCAACTGTACCTGCGCCGTGCCGAGGCCAATTTGGGCCAATCCATAGACAGCCAAACCATTGATGCCGGCGGCGCCTACGGCACCTACGGCCTTGCTGAAGGGATGACCGAGCTGTTCAACTCTTTTCAATCCCTGAGTGTTTCGCCCACCTCCGCAGCCGAACGGCAGGCCGTGGTTTTCAACGCCCAAAAGATTGCGGATAAATTCAATACCATCGATCGCCGCATGAGTGATCTCCGCACGGCCATCAATGACGAGGTGAAGGATGTCATCACGGATGTGGATGCCAAGCTCACGGAGCTGGCCTACATCGCCGTCAACATTGGTAATATTGAAGCGGTCGAAGGCAGTGCCAATGAGGTGCGTGACTCTCTGCAAGCTGGTTTGGAGCAGCTTTCCGAATACGTCAACATCTCCACCACCTATAGTGAGGATGGTGAATTAAATGTCTTTGTCGACGGCGTTCAGATGATTACCGAAAACGTGCTAACAAACACGGTGGCGGCTGGAACCGATAGCAATGGCATGTACGTGCTGACGGATAACACCAACGGCAATGCCATCAGCCTCAAATCCGGATACCTCAAGGGCATGATCGATGCAAGAGATGTAACCATTAAGGATCTGCGCACCAAGGTGAGCACACTGGCCACTGAATTGATCTCAGAGGTGAACACCCTGCACAAGACCGGTTACGATTTGTACGGCACCAACGATAGCACCTCTGTACTGTTCACCGGTGCCGATGCCTCCGATATCGAGGTCAATAGCGACATCATTTCCGATCCGCGTACACTGCAGGGTTCCAGCTCTGCCACTGAAGTAAGCAACAACGATGTGCTCCGCAACATCGCCGCGCTCAATACCAAATCCATCACCAACCTGAGCAGCACGACCTTCAGCGAGTATTACGGCAACACCGTCAGTCGACTTGGCCAAGACCTGGCTCTCACCACTTCCCAGTTGAACGATCAAAAGACCGTCCAGAAAATGCTCGAGAAACAGCGCGAATCGATTATGGGCGTTTCCGTGGATGAAGAGGTGGCGAACTTGGTGATTTATCAACGCGCCTTTCAAGCCTCTGCCCGATTACTCTCCACCATGGATGGCTTGATCGAGGATGTCCTGAACATGACCCGTTAGAAAGATGCGCGTCACGACCAACAGTTTTAGCAATGACCTGCGGCACAACATCACCCGGTTGGCCGAGCGCCAGTTGCGACTGCAGCAGCAGGTCTCCACTGGCCAACGGATCACCTCCACCAGCGATGATCCTAAGGCGATGCGACGGGTGCTTGATCTGCGCAATCAGCAGGGACAGCTCCGGCAGTATCAGGACAATATCACCACCGTCCGCGAGAATACCAATGTAGTGTATTCCACCGTACAGGGCCTCAAGAAACTCAGCGATCGGGCTGCTGAGATTGCGGTGATCGCGGATGGCACCAAGGGGCCCAGCGCACTCACCGCCTATTCCAAGGAAGTCGATCAACTGATTGAGGAAGCCGTGCGCTTGGCCAACAGCAAGCACCGGGATGTTTACATTTTTTCCGGCACCCAAGGCGGCACTCAGGCGTACACCGCCACCCGGGATGCCACCACCAATCAGATTTCCAGCATCACGTTTGGCGGAAACACATCCTCCGCCAAGATTGACATCGCCCCGTACGCGACGGTGGATGCCAACTACTCAGCCGAAGGCACCAACGGTATTTTGAAAACTTCGGTTTCCGGCACGGATTTTGTTACCAGCCTTATTTCCCTGCGTGACCAGCTCCAAACCGCCGCCAGCAGCACGGCCACCGAAGCCGAAAAAGGCACGGCCTTCAGCACGATTAAAGATACGCTGGTGGGCAATCTTGATAAGAGCGAACTGAATTTTATTGAGCATTTCAGCAGCATTGGCGCAAAGCTCTCGCGGCTGGAAACCTCCGAAACCATCACCACCCAGCAGATCGCTGCCGTGGAACCCTTGATCTCCAACGAAGTTGATGTGGATCTTGCAGATACCCTCGTCCGCCTCAACGAGGTCCAAAACGCCTACACCGCCGCCTTGCAGTCCGGGAGCATGCTGCTGCGAACCTCCTTGCTGGATTACCTGCGATAACCGATATTAAATCACCATGGCTGTCCCCATCCAAATGGCGAGTATGAGCTCCAACCACCTCGCGGTGGAGCATCTCGCGCAGAACAATAAGTTGACCGAAGCCGAGAAAATTGGTGAGGTGGCAAAGCATTTTGAGGCCATGCTGCTCCGGCAATTTCTCAACGAAGGCACCCGCCCCATGTTGAATCAAAGTGACGGCATGAACCCCGCCCAAAAGAGCATTTACCAGGACATGATCACCAATACGCTGGCCGAAACCATCAGCCAATCCGGCGAATTCGGACTGGCACAGGCCTTCCGCCAGCAGCTCATGCCCCGTAATCTCGCCCAAGCCGAGGCCCAAGCCCACGCTGAAGCCAAAACCAAAGCCGGCCCGTTGAACCATGAATGAGAAACTCAACAATCTGATTACTGCCCTGCGTGAAGAACTCACGCAGTACGGTGAAGTGTTGGCCCTCATGCAGGAACAACAGGAACTCATCATCAATCGTGCCGCCAATGATTTGCTCATTAACCTCAACGCCGTAAACGACCAAATGGCGCTTGTCGCCCAAGTCCGCCAACAACGCGAGCAAGCCCGCCAACAACTCGTCGCCCAACTCGGGGGCACCGAGGAAACCACGTTCCGGCAAATGACTGAGATGTTGCCGCCCGAGGTGCAACCCCTGCTCGATGCCCTCGTGCAGGAAATTAATCAGATGCTGCAAAACGTTCAGAAATGGCTCCGGCAAAACCATATTTTGCTGAAGCGATCCCTGGATCTCATGCAGACCATCATGAAAAACATGTTTCCCAGCTCGAGCGCCGTCGCCGGCACCTACGGGCGCAGCGGACAAGTTTCCCCCGTCAACCCGCCGCCCAGCTCGCTGTACGAAGGAATCATCTGATGCATACGCACCGCCCCATCACTTTGGCCCTGGCCACTTTGCTGGTCTTGACCATGCTATCGTTCAGCGCCGACCGTCAACGCGATCCGAAACTGCGCAAACTGATGACCACCCAGGCCCCGGCGCAACCCGGCTACCTGAATGCGGGAGAACCGTTCAGCCTGCGCAAGGCCCCTCAACTGCGCCCACCGGCCTACGCCCTGCCTGCCCTGCCGATTGCACCCGATCCCCAACCCTTGCCGCTGGCCGCCAGCACACCGGCTCAGCCACTCAACCCCGCCCAAGGCGGCGGTCAACCGCCCGCTCCCGGAATCACAATTCCCGCCATGCGCGTGCCCCCCATCCAGCCTTTTACCATCGAGGCCAAGCCAACCTTTATTGCCCCCGGCCACATGATGCAACCCGGCGCTGTGCCGGGGCAGATAGTGGCCGGCATCCAACCCGTCTCTCCGCAGAACGCTTTTCTCAACCCGGAGATCCTTCAGTATTTTAATGCCGATGCCAACGGGACTTACCGCAGCCGGCTTCGGCTCGATGCAAATTCCCTGTTCACTCTGCCCAGCATGAACCCGCTCCTGCAACGCAGCGGCAGCACCACCTATCAGGTTAAATGAAACCTACACGCCTCATTCCGTTGATGCTTGCCGGCGTTTTTGCGCTCAGCGCAGCGGACACTGCCACGCCCAAAGCCACAAAACCGACTGACTGGGGCCTGACCGGCATCCCCACACCGCTGGAAGAATACGGCCTGAGTATTGGCGATGTCACCGTAAGCCGCGTGTTTAACCCCATTGGCCAACTGCACCCGGAAGATACCGTCGTCATCGCCAGACGGCTCACACATATTACGAATCCTTGGCAGGAACTGACTCCCGGCACCGGCTTAATTGTGGACGGGAAAAAGGCGGTCATCCGCCAAATCCAGCCCGAAACCCCACCGGCCACCAAACAAGCAGGCCTGCGCGTTAAACTCATCGTTGAGGAAATTGCCGGCACTACCATGACGTTGGAGTGGGAACAGCACCTTCATAATCTCAATGCCGCCGAAACCGCGCCAGCCCGTGCGGCTACAGTCCAGTTACTGAAAGACCAACTCCGGGTCGGAACGCACCTGATGCTCAACGGTGACCGCGTCATCGTTTCCAAGCGCGCCATTACCTACACCTCGCCCACTTCCACGGCCAATAAGGATCTTCAGATTGCCGCCCATTACTACAAACTCATCGGTGGCCGCGGCGAGCTCACCGGCCAACCTACCGGAAGCGAAAGCATCACTGACGCCGCTTGGAACTTGCAGGACGGCACCTTGCCGTTGGTCCAAAACACCGCCCAATTGGTGTCCTGGAAATTCCGGGCACGCGACAACGATCCCGATTTCATACCCAATATCACTGTACTTCATCGATTGCGAGGTGTGTTGGCGAAGCTTGACCTTACAGATGATCGCACCGCCCAAACATTGATACACGTCAATCAGGATGGCCAGGTGCATACCCGCCAATTTCAATGGCAACAGCTAACAGACACTCAAGGGCACACCCACTGGCAATTAACGAATACTCAGGAGGATTTTGTGGAATTGTATCGGGTCCACGACACCAACATTCGCTTTACCATCACGCCCGACTCATTATTGCGCGCCAACCGCGAAGCCATCCAATTTTTCCAGACTCGAAAAAACAACACCAGCTCCCTGCAGCTCTCCGCCAATACGCTGGACCCCGACACCCTTCAAACGCAGATCAATAGCCTCAAGAGCATCGTGGAATCAGATGCCTCCGACACCATTAAGATGGATGCCAAGCGTCAGGCGGTGATTTACCTCGCCCGATTTTACGAACATCAAGCTCTGTCCCTTCAAGCCCAACAACAAGAACGCGCGTTTCGTGCCGAAATTAAACTTCGCGAAGCCCGCCGCTACGAACGCATCGCCTGGCTGAACCGCCGCAAGATGCAGCTGCTTCAGGACAAAGCCGTCACCCCGTTCTCCGCCGAGCCCGAGGCCAGTCAGCCGGATGACCTCAATGTGCCGGATCTTTCAATCACACAAATCTACGAAGAACTCAACGCCTACCCGGCCCAAGTGCTTAATCTGGCCAACGCCGTACTGGCGTTGCGCCACGCCGATCTGTTGCGCCAAGCGACCGCATTGGAAAACACCGCACAACTGCTACGCGAACATGCCCTACAACTCACCCAACCCAAGCAACAGAACGATAACCCATCCGAGCAAATTTCCCGGTACTTTGCCCTCGCCCTGCAATTTTGGGCGGAATACATCCACCGGACCGAAGGCTTAATTGAAGGGCAAACGCGACTAGCCGAACAAGGCGTAGCCGACAACCGGCCAGCCCCCGATCCGTACATCCCCGAAATCCTCCTGCGCCAAGCATGGATATACCGCCAACTCGGCCAAACCGAGCGCGCCATCTCCACCAACTTCGATGTGCTCACCGCAGCCACCCGGCAGAAGATCAGTAACCTCACCCGTTTTGAGCGCATCGCCAATCTTGCCTACAGCCAGATCGCCAATGCGTATTACGAAACTGCCGACCAAACCGATGATTATCAGGAAGCCATCGATCGCTTCTCCAACATGCTGCGCGGCCGAAAGGAAATCGACCCCACTCAAGTGGAGCTCAAACTACTGCGCTCCCTATTCCAATCCGACCATCTCTCCCGACAGCAAATCCGGCGCCTTGAACGAGAATTGGACAATGCCAAGACCCAATTAGCCTTGCAGAAACCCGGCACCAGCGCGGCCATCATGCAACGCAATATTTTTGAAAACGAACGCAAACGCATCCTAGGTGAAATCGCCGTTCTCGAGAAAACCCGCTCTGAACATTGGACCCAACTCAAGGATCACTCCACCGCCTTCATCAACCGCTACGCCGAAGGCCAGCCCGATCTGCGTTATGATGGCGAAGTCCGCTATTACCAAATCATGGCCCACAAGGCACTCGACAACGAAGAACACGTCCGCCGTGGCATGGAGATTCTATTGGAAAACGAATCTACCCCGGAGGAACTTCGGCTTGCTTGGTTTGCCACGCGTGTCCGCGTGGTCATAGACGTGGCAAACCTGCTTTTCACAGAATCCGTCAAAGCCGAAAACACCCGCATCCTTCAACCCAACACTGACCCCGCCGCACCCCATGCGCTATCCGAAAACTTGCGCGCGGCCATCCTGTATTACCAATGGGCACTCAACCACGATCAGGCTTACCGCAGCCAAATCATGCTTCGCCAGCAAATCGCATTTTGCCACGAACGCCTGGCCAATCATCCGGCCGCCCGAAACGCCTTTCACGAAATCCAAACCCTGTGTGCGGTGCACCCGGATGACCTGAATCCCACCTTGAAAATGGTGAAGATGCTCACGGATTTCCGCCTGAACAACCTCGATCAAGAACTGCAACAAAACAACGACGCCAAGAGTCACAACCAAAACTGAACCTGTCTGCTTCAAATCCCACTGAGTGATGAGCTTTCCCCCTGACTCTCATTCCGCTGGCGGCGCGAATTCCTCACACGAGGAACTCGTGGCGTTGGCCTATGCCCTGCAAGCCCACATTGAACTATGCGGTGAGATCCTCGCGATTGTTCAGCAGGAACATCAGCGCCTGAAAAACAATCAGGTTGATGATGTCACTCAACTACAGGAGGCCCGCCAAGGCATGATCGAGCGGCTTACCACCGCCCAGGCGGAAATCGGCCGGCACAAAGCAGCCTGGATGGCCCTGACCGATGTCCAAAAACAATCCATGCCCGAGATCGGCCAACGCCTGCAGCATTGCACCGATCTGATCATGAAAATCGTCTCGCTTGATCGCGAGAATGAACAACTCATGCTGCGCAACAAGCTCGTGCCTCCGAGCCACCTCCCACCCGCCCAGCGGCAAAACCCAAACCTCGTCGCCAAGCTTTACAAGGATCAGCCCTGACCCATGCCTGTTGAGAAAGTCATCATGGTCGCCCAGGAGGAATTCCTCCGCAAACAGGTCGCCCAGTTCCTGCGCAAGAAGCGCATTGATGTGGCTGAATGCGGCACGATCCAGGAGGCGCACGATTATCTCGGCAAGGGCAACTTTGATTTGATGTTGCTCGATGAGAGCCTGCCCGATGGCAGCGGTCCGGAGTTTCTCGTGGAGGTCAACCTGCGGCCGTCCAAGCCGATGGTGGTGATGATGGGCGCCGAGGGTTCGGTGGACACCGCCGTGAAGTGCATGAGCGAGGGTGCCTTTGATTATCTGCTCAAGCCTTTTTCCAACGAACAGGTGGAGATCATTCTGCGCAAGACCGAGCAGTTCGCGCAGGTGCTCAATGTGAATCAATTCCTCACGCAACAGGATGCTGAGGATACGGAGAACGAGATCCTCGGCGATTCATCGCCCACCGAGCAATTGCGCAAACTGATCCGTCGCGTAGCGCAGACCGATGCCACCGTGCTGATCCAGGGCGAGAACGGCACCGGCAAGGAACTCGTCGCGCGCGCATTACACAAGAATTCCTCCCGCAAAGACGGCCCGTTCATCAAACTCAACTGCGCGGCCCTGCCGGAAAATCTCGTGGAAAGCGAATTGTTCGGCCACGAGAAAGGTTCTTTCACTGGCGCCACCAACAAACGCGAAGGCCGCTTCGAGCTGGCCCACGGCGGCACGATTTTCCTCGATGAGATCAGCGAGATGTCGCTCCCGCTGCAAAGCAAACTCTTGCGCGTGCTGCAGGAACGCGAGTTTGAGCGCGTGGGGGGCAACCGCACGATCAGCGTCGACGTACGCGTTGTCGCCGCCACCAACCGCAAGCTCGAGCAAAGCGTGGAGAAAAATGAGTTCCGACAGGACCTTTACTTCCGCCTCAACGTCGTGCCCGTACACGTGCCGCCCTTGCGTGATCGTGAGGGCGATGTGCGGCTGTTGTCCGAGGCGTTCACCCAACGCTTCATCCGCAGCCATGGCGTGCCCGTCAAGGGCCTCACGCCGGAAGCCGTCACCGCGCTCACCTCACACGATTGGCCCGGCAATATTCGCGAACTGCAAAACGTCATCGAACGCGCCGTGATTTTGTGCGGTGAAGACGGCTACATTCACCCCGAACAACTCGGCCTCACCGCCCCGCCCCAAGCCGGCGCCGGCGACGCCCCCACCGGCCCCATTGAGGATGCCGTCACCGAACCCGCCGCGGCAGTACCGGCTACCACCGAGCCCGCTGCCCCGGCCACCGACAACGGTGCCCCTGTCACCTTGGCCGAGCTGGAGAAACAACACATCCTCACCACCCTCACCCAATGCGACGGCAACCGCACCCGCACGGCTGAGGCACTGGACATCAACATCCGCACCCTGCGCAATAAGCTCAACGAATACAAGGAAGCCGGCGAATCCGTCGATTAATCCCCGCCCATGCCGGAGGAGAATCCACTGCCCCTGTCCGACCTCCTGAAACAGGCGCAAGCCGCCCGGCTCTCCAATAACCTCGACCACGCGGCGATGCTGTTGGCCCACGCCTTTGAACGACAGCCCGAATCCCTTTGGGTCGCCAAGGAACTCGCCTTGCTCCACCAACAACGCGGTGAATGGCTCGAGGCGCGTGATTGTCTGGAATTAATTTTAGCGCAGGAACCCAACAATACTGAAGCCCTGAACGTGCTCGGCCATGTTTACCAATCGTGGGGCAAGCTGTCGGAAGCCCTGACCCATTGGCAACGTGCCGTGGAAATTAAACCCGATTATGCTGAAGCCTGGCAAAATCTGGGACTCGCCCACGAGCATCTCGATCAACAACCCGAAGCCATCGCCGCCCACCAACAGGCTGTCCGGCTCCAACCCCACAATGCACGTGCCTATCGCCTCCTCGGCATGGCGCAGCTAGATTACGGCCTGCTTCCGGCCGCCAACCAATGTTTCGATCGCGCACTGGAACTGGATCCAAACGATCCGGAAAACCAGTGGCAACATTTTTTCATCCGCGCCTTGGCCGGAGATTTCCCTGCCGCCTGGCCTCTGTACGAATGCCGATTTCGTTTACCGGGCCGCACCACGCCTGACCATGATTTTGACCAACCACGCTGGCAAGGCGAGCCGCTCCCCAGCCAAACCCTGCTCCTGCACGCGGAGCAGGGTTACGGGGATACGATCCAAATGGCCCGTTACATTCCCCAAGTCGCCAAGCGGGTTAACCGGTTGATCATTTGGGCCCCTGAACCCCTCGTCCCACTGCTGAAAATCATGACAGGAGTCGATGAAGTCATTTCGAGAAAAACCAGCGCCCTCGAGTTTGACATCCATTTGCCGCTCATGAGCCTGCCAGGCGTGTTTAATGATTCACTGGAAACCATTCCCTGTGCTGTTCCATATTTGGGAACCCCCAGTTCCACCGCCCCGGCAAATCCTCCAAGAACAGTGGGGCTGGCTTGGGCAGGCTCCGGCAGCCAATCACTGGACCGGCGTTCGATTTCGGCAGAAGCATTAACACCTTTACTCAAAATCCCACTAGATTGGCACAGTCTGCAAGTAGGGCAACCGGCACCGGCACCAATGGTGGATCACACTGAACACCTAACAGACTTCGCCGCTACAGCTGCCCTGATCCAGTCTTTAGACTTGGTCATCAGCGTAGACACCGCTGTGGCTCATTTAGCCGGCGCGTTAGGAAAGCCGGTCTGGATCCTGCTGAACCCAGCGCCAGACTGGCGCTGGGGCCATGAGGGATTGACTACGCCCTGGTATCCCACCGCCCAAATTTACCGGCGTTCTTTCAACCAATCGTGGTCTCAATTCCTTGAACTACTAGCCTGTAATCTGACCCGGTCATAATAAAAAACGGGCGGTCCGAAGACCGCCCGCTGTTCAATAGGGCCTCGCCGTTTAGGAGAGAAGACGCAGAGAGTTCTGCGGCAGCAAGTTGGCCTGAGCCAACATCGCCGTGCCCGATTGCACGAGGATATTGTATCGAGCGAACTCCGTGCTCTCTTGAGCGACATTCACGTCCTTGATCCGGCTCACCGAAGCCTGCAAGTTTTCGTTCAGGATGCTCACTTGCTCCTGAGTGAATTGCAGACGTTGGATGTTGGCACCCACCTTGGCGCGGTGAGTTGCCACATTTTCGATGGCACTATTGATGGTAGACACTGCATTGCTGCTCGTCACCGTGAAGGCACTGGCAATCACGCTGGTGATATCCACCGCGTTCAAGCTGCTGGCATTCAGGCTCCAAGTGTTGCCATCACTGTCCTTGGTCACAGTCTGAGCCGTTCCATTGAACAAGCTAACTCCATTGAAGTCCTTCGTGCCGATGTCACTAATATAGTTCTTCAGCTCGGTGAACTCTGTATTGTAGTTAGCCTTATCTTGGGTCGACTTAGTGGAATCTGCAGCCAACGTTGCCAGCTCACTCATCCGATCCAGAGCCTTGCCGACTTTCTGCAAAAAGCCGTCTTGGGTCTGGCTGTAAGACAACGCCCCCGTCAGGTTGTTTTGCACGGCGTTATTACGCGAGATTTGCGCATCAAACTTCAGTGCAACAGCCAATCCGGCAGCATCATCATTTGGTGTCACCAACTTCGATCCCGATGCCAATCGGGTCAACGCCTTATTCAGACGCGTAGTGCTCTCCCCTAACAAGCGGTGCGCTTGAGTGGCACCGATGTTACTATTGATAACCATTTTATTCCTTTATCATGGTTGTTTCTATGGCATCCTGCCATATCAAAGCAGTTATTCAGGCGCTTTGATCCTCCGTGAGTTACCGGGCATCACGAGGCCCTATCTAAAAAAATTTAATTCATTATGAAAGCAGACGTAATGCGTGTTGTGGCAGCACATTGGCTTGGGCGAGCATGGCTGTGCCCGATTGAACTAAGATATTGTAACGGGCAAACGCAGTGCTTTCCTTCGCAATATCAACGTCCTTAATCCGACTTGAAGAAGCCGAGAGGTTTTCGCTCAGGATACTGACCTGTTCTTGAGTAAGTGCCACACGCTGAATATTCGCACCCACTTTAGCCCTGTGCGTTGCAATGTTTTCAATGGCTGACTTGATTGTTCCCACCGCATTAGAGCTGGTGACTGCAAAATCAGCGGCGATTACACTGGTCACATCCACAGCATTCATGCTGCTTGCGTTCAAATCCCATGTGTTACCATCGCTATCCTTCGTGACAGACAGGGCCGTTCCGGAAAACAAACTTACTCCGTTGAAATCCTTGGTGCCAATATCACTGATATAAGCCTTAAGATCAGTGAATTCAGTTTGATAATTTGCCTTATCCCCTGCAGATTTTGTTCCGTCCATGGCCAATGCAGCCAGCTCACTCATCCGATCCAAAGCTCGGCCCACTTTCTGCAAAAAACCCTCCTGGGTTTGAGAGTAGGACATCGCACTAGTAAGGTTATTCATAACACTCTCATTACGGCGAACTTGAGCGTCGAATTTTGATGCAACTGCCAAACCAGCAGCATCATCTTGTGGTGTGATGATTCGTTTTCCCGAAGCTAAACGAGAAAGCGAGATGTTGAGACGGGCCGTATTTTCACGCAGCATCCGTTGGCCCTGGGACGCAGCGAGGTTTGTATTAATAACCATTTTGACAATTCCTTTTGTCGTGTTAGGACGGCATCCTTGCCGTCAGAGCTTTGGATCGGGCGGCTCCCTCCCGTGTGAGTTATCAAGCATCACAAGGCTTACACCTTCTATATCGGTTGTTCGGAAAGTGACTTTAGAAAAAAAAAAAGCCCCCGAATGGGGGCTCTTAAAAAATGCTGTTTTTAGGGGTTTATTGTCGGTTAACAGT
>JAYQQG010000032.1:0-27478 GCA_038145765.1 Verrucomicrobiales bacterium | reverse complement strand
GCGTTCCTCAATGCGAAAGGCAAACGGATTCCGCGAAGTCCAGCGCTCCGCCTGAAACACCAGTTTGCCCGGCAGCTTGATGGTTGCCGCCGGCGTAAACTCGACCATCCGTTCCTTGCCACCGAAAATATGCAGGCACTGCTTGCCCGTGTAATGATACACAGCCGTCACCTCCGCATGCCCCGCCGCGGCAGTCCAAACGCCGGCAGCGGTTTTCAATTCGCGAATTTCGTCCGGCTTGGCCTTTTCAAAACCGGTTTTCAGTTGTGCGTCCGCCAATCCGGCAACAAGAGGCAGCAGTAGTAGAGCGATCCATTTAGTCATGGGTCGATTCCTTCGGGGTCAGGGTGTGAAGGGTGAGATTTTCCAAAACGTTCGCCTTGGCAGGGAGAACGGCGCTGGCCACGTAGCCGATCAACAGGCAGGAAGTGATGCCGATGAACGAGTACAGGAAGCCGTTGGTTTCCGTGGCCCGCCAAACAAAAATCATCACCGCCACGCCGCCGAGCAAACCAATAAACGCCCCCCGCGCATGCGCGCGGGTGGTGATGATGCCCAGCAGAAACAAGCCGCCCAGCGCGCCCATGAACATACCGATCACTTTAAAGTACTCGCTCATCAACGATCGAATTTCCGGACTGATAAAAATTAACCCGGCCAGGGTGCCAAGCACGCCCATCACGAGTGTCAGGCATTTGGCTGTCTTGAGGTAGGCGGCCTCGTCGACGCAGCGGTTGAACGGACGCAGGAAATCGGTGACCAGCGTGGTGGCGGTGGAGTTCATGCTGGTGGAAACAGTCGACTGCGCGGCGGCAAAGATGCCGGCAACGATCAGGCCCGCAATGCCAACAGGCAATTCGGCGGCAATGAACATTGGAAAGATTTGGTCGTTTTGAATGGTGGGGTTCAGTTGACCGGGGTTGGAGTGGTAAAAGGCGTACAGGCCTGTGCCGATAAAGAAAAAAAGCAACGCACCCAGCGCAGCCATGATGCCATTGGCCCAGATGGAACGCGCGGCGGCAGCCGTGTCCTTGGTGGTCATGTACCGCTGCACCACGGCTTGATCGGAAGTGTAGCTTGAAAGGTTTTGCCCCAAGCCGCCTAGGATGATGACCCACAAGGCCAGCGTCGTGAAGCTGTCCGGCCCAAAGTCCAATTGCACCAGCTTCATCTTATCATTGGCCTGTGCGAGATCCAGCAGGCCGCCAAAGCCACCGGTGATTCCACCGAGCAGATACACAACACAAATCACCGCGCCGCCTAGCAGCACCACTGTTTGGATGGTGTCCGTCCAAATCACCGCCTCCACGCCGCCCAGCGTGCAATAAACGAGGCACAGCACTCCCATGATCAGCACGCTTTGCCATGGGGCCAACGGGGTGACGGCCGAGAGCGCCAGCGCCGTGAGCGCCATCACAATGCCCATGCGCGAAATGTGAAACAGCGTGAACAGCCCGCTGCCAAACAGGCGTACCGGCCGGCTAAATCGTTTGCCGAGGTACTCGTACGCGCTGGTGGCATCAATGCGCCGGAAAAATGGCATCGCGCCGTAAATGGCCAGCGGCGCCACCGCGGGGATCATCAGCATGCCGATGTACAGCAACCAGTCGGTGGAATAAATCAAAGCCGGCAACGCCACGTACGTCAGCGAGCTGAGCATGGTGGCGTAGATGGAGCAGGCCGCCGCCCACCAGGGGATGTTTTGGCCGCCGCGAAAATAGTCGTCGGTGGTCTTGTTTTTGCGCATGAACCGCACGCCCACAGCCACCATAGCCAGCAGGTACAAAACCAGCACGATGAAGTTAATGGGGCCAAAGTTTTTCTTGGGCGCCTCCAGCGTCAGCCGCCACACCTTGCGCGTGCGCACGCGCGGCTTGATCTCGCCGCTGGCCACGATGATGTCGTCGCCCCACTTCACCGCCGGCGTGGTCACGTGGTTGGCCGGCAAGGGCCCGGCGTCGATCCACGTGTCCGTGATGGTGTGGTAGGCCCATGCGCGTTTGGGAAACCCTGCGTGCCTTTTTTCGTATGATTGATCCGCCGCAATCTTTTTGAGCCCCTCGCCATCCGCATGGCCCACCACGAACAAATGCGATTGCCCGACTGGCACGGCGGTGCCGGCCATGATTGGCTTCGGCGCTGCCGCCCGCTTGCGCCATGCCTCAGCTTTGCCGCTCTTGTGGCGATTGGGGCTGAACTCGTACACATCGCTCATCGACACAATGCCGGCGATGCCCTTTACCTCCGGTTCCTGCCGCCGCCCGCCAATCAAATACAGGCACACCTCGCGCCCGTTGTGCTGCGCCACCATTTGATTAAATGCCCGCTCCGGCCCGGGCCACGCCGGCAACGCTTCCCATTTGGGTTGTTTCGCCGCCAAATCCATCCGCCAGATTTTCTTTGTGGCCGTGTCCAGCCCCATGCCGGTTTGCCCGCCGGCCACATACATCACTTCGCCAATCAACGCCCCCGCGCCCCCGGTTATCGCCTCGGGCAACGGTGGCAGCGCCACTTGCTTGAGTTCGCCCTCATCCCACTCCAACCGAAATGCGTCCTTGTAAACCACCTCGCCCGTTTGGCCGCCCACACACACCACGCCGGCCTGGGTGGAAACACACATGCCATAACCCACCGGTTGCTTCAGCTTGAACCCCGTTTTCCATTCAAAACCTCTGCCCTTTTTCACCAGCACCCACGCATCGGCATGATACACCTTGGGCACCTCCCAAAGATCCGCGCCTTCCGGCACGGGAAAATTCGCGCCGCCGGCCACGATGAGCGCGTCGTTGTGCACGCCCACAAACGGACCGGCCATGCCGATCGCATCCGGCAAATCCGGCAAGTCTTTGGCAGATAACCGAGCGCCAGATTCCGCCCATAAAAAATTGGCCACACCAATGGATAGCAGGGTCAGGCGTAGAATCATCGCTCGCGAGTAAACACCACTCTCACGCTTCTGCAAGGCCAATGGATGTCATGCCAAGCCGGGAATTAAACCAACAAGTCCTTCACCACTTTGCCAAACACATCCGTCAGCCGGAAGTCGCGGCCTTGGTGGCGGTAGGTGAGGCGTTCGTGGTCGATGCCGAGTTGATGCAGGATGGTGGCTTGCAAGTCGTGGACGTGCACCGGGTTTTCGGCGACGTTGACGCTGTAATCGTCGGTGGCACCGTAGGTGAGGCCGCCCTTCACACCGCCGCCAGCGAGCCAGTAGGTGAAGCAATTCGGGTGGTGATCGCGGCCGTAGGTGGTCTGGGTGAGCTTGCCCTGGCAGTAAATGGTGCGGCCAAATTCGCCGCCCCACACGACGAGGGTGTCATCGAGCATGCCGCGTTGCTTGAGGTCGCGCAACAGCGCGGCGGTGGGTTGATCGGTGTCGCGGCATTGCACGCCGACCTGCTTGGGCGTGTTGCCGTGGGCATCCCAACCACGATGATAAAGCTGAATGAACCGCACACCACGCTCGGCCAATCGGCGGGCGAGCAGGCAGTTGTAACCGTAGCGACCGGGGACGGTGACATCCGGGCCGTACATGTCGCGGATGTGCTGCGGCTCGCTCTTCACGTCGATCAATTCCGGCACGCTCATCTGCATGCGAAACGCCAGCTCGTACTGCGCGATGCGCGTGGAGATGGCGGGATCGTTGAAGCGTCCGGCTTGTTCGCGGTTAAGTTCGTTCAACGCATCGAGCATGCGGCGGCGCTGGGCGCGTGTGACGCCGGCGGGATTGTACAGGTCGAGAATCGGATCGCCCTGCCCGCGAAATTTTACGCCCTGAAAACGGCCCGGCAAAAAGCCCGCGCCCCAAAGGCGATCGTACAACGGCTGGCCGGCCTTCGCGCGGCCGTTGGAAGTCATGGCCACGAAGGATGGCAGGTTGGCATTCTCGCTGCCGAGCCCGTAGCTGACCCACGCGCCCATGCTCGGACGACCGGGGATGACCGAGCCGGTCTGGAACAGCGTCGCGGCGGGGTCATGATTGATCGCCTCGGTGTGCATGCTGCGGATCACGCAAAGGTCGTCGGCAAGCTTGGCAACGTGCTGTTGGGGTTCGCTCACCCACGTGCCAGCTTGACCGTGCCGCGCAAATTTCAACGTGCTCGGCGCGCAGGGGAACGACTTCTGGCCGGCGGTCATCGTGGTCTTGCGTTCAGCCGGGTAAATGGATTCGGGCACCTCCTCACCATGGCGCGCGGCGAGGTGCGGCTTGTAATCGAAGAGATCCATCTGCGCCGGGCCGCCGGATTGGAACAGGTAAATCACCCGCTTCACTTTGGGCGCGAAATGCGGCAGCTCGGTCAGCCCGCCAATACGGTTGCGCCGCTCGGTGATCACGTTGCGCGCATTGAGCAACGACCCCAGCGCCATGGCGCCCAGCCCCAGCGTGCCGCGCTCGAGAAAAGTGCGGCGGGTTTGTTGGGCAATGATTTCGTTCAGCATGAGTGAGTGAGTAGTGAGTGGTGAATAGGGAGTCGTGGCGCGTGATGTGCTGCCGGCGCCCCGCCGGAAGGCCAAAGACGCAACTTCTGCCGGCGGGGCGCCGGCAGTACGATTAGCGCTGGGTTTTTTAAGGACATCAATTCTGCGTAATCGCTTCGTCGAGGTTTAGAATGGTGTTGGCTACCAAGGCATACGCGGCAAGCTGCGCGGGCGGCAGCTTGGCATCAGCGGGCTTTTCGCCGACCTTCAACAGCTTGGCGGCCTCGGCGGGGTGTTCCTGAAAATCCTTTTCGTAAAACGCCAGGTCATCGAGCAGTCGCTTGAGTTCGCTGGCGGTCGGCGGTCGGCTGATCACGGTCCGGAACGCCCACGTCACGCGGTCGCTGGCGTTGCCCTTTTGTTGCAACATCCGCTCGGCGAGGAAGCGCGCGGCTTCCACGAAGGTCTTGTTGTTCATCAGCGTCAACGCCTGCAGCGGCGTGGTGGTGAGGTCCGTGCGCACGGTGCAGATTTCGCGCGCGGCGGCGTTGAAAGCCATCATCGTGGGCGGCGGCACCGTGCGGCGCCAGTAGGTGTACATGCCGCGCCGGTAAAGCTTGTCGCCTTTGTCCTGTTTGTAGGAGGCGTTGGAGATGCTGCGCCAAATGCCCGGCGGCATGTAGGGTTTGACCGATGGGCCACCGATCTGGCCGTTCATCAGGCCGCTGGTGAACAACGCCGCATCGCGAATGCCGTAGGGCGTCAACCGCTTGCGCGGGCCGCGGGATAGCAGGCGGTTTTCCGGATCGTGTTCATGGTGCACCCGGCTCACCTGCCGATACGTTGCGCTGGTGACGATGAGCTTGTGCATTGCTTTTTGATCCCATTTGCGCCGGATGAATTCCGTAGCCAACCAGTCGAGCAACGCCGGATGGCTCGGGTGCTCGCCCTGCACGCCGAAGTTTTCGCTGGTCTTCACCAGGCCAAGGCCGAAGTAGTGCTGCCACATGCGGTTGACCGTCACGCGCGCGGTGAGCGGATGCGTCGGGTCCATCAGCCACTGCGCAAGGCCGAGGCGGTTGCGCGGCCATTGGGCGTTCCACGCGCCGAGCACGGGCGGCGTGGCGGGCTGGAGCTTTTCGGTTTTGTCCGGTTGATCGTACATGCCGCGGTTCAGCAGATACGTGTCGCGCGGCTGAGCCAGCTCGTGCAGCACCATCACCGTGTCCGGCGCGCCGGGTTGCGGGCGCGGCACGGAGGTTTGCACCACCTTGATTTTCAACGGTGCAGGCGCCACAAACTTCGCCTCGTCATCAGATAATTTCGGCCAGCTCTTGGGCACTTTAATAAAGGGCGGACTGTTCCCGTTGTTCGGCCCTAGCCCGGCCTCGGCGATGTTGTTGAAGAACGCGAACAGCCGATAAAAATCCTTTTGCCCCACCGGATCATACTTGTGATCGTGGCAGCGCGCGCACGTCAGCGTCAGCCCGAGGAACATCGTGCCCATCGTCTCCACGCGATCGGCCACGTATTCCACGATCCATTCGTCCGGGATCGAGCCGCCCTCGGAGTTGATGCGATGATTTCGGTTAAAGCCCGTGGCCACCTGCGTGAAAAAATTGCGGTCCGGCAACAGGTCACCCGCCATCTGCTCCGTCACAAACCGGTCAAATGGCACGTTGTCATTGAGCGCCTTGATCAGCCAATCGCGCCACACCCACATGTAGCGCAGGCGATCGTTTTGGTACCCATCCGTGTCCGCATAGCGCGACGCTTCCATCCAGCCCAGCGCCATGTGCTCGCCATACCGCGGCGACGCAAGCAGCCGGTCCACCGCCTTCTCGTACGCCCGCGGCGAGGTGTCCTTTAAAAACGCATCCAGCTCCGCAATCGTCGGCGGCAAGCCCGTCAGGTCAAACGTCACCCGCCGCAACAACGCCGCCTTGTCCGCCGCCGGTGAAGGTTTCAATCCTTCCCGCGCCAGCCGCGCCAACACAAACGCATCGATGGAATTGCGAATCCATTCCTTATCCTGAACCTCCGGCAACGCCGGTCGTTCGGGTCGCACAGGCGGCACAAACGCCCAATGCCGATCATCCTCCGGCCAGACCGCGCCGGCCTTCAGCCATTGCACCAGCTTCGCGCGATCAGCCGCGCTGAGGTTGCGATTCGAATCCGGCGGCGGCATTTGCTCATCGGGATCATCACTCGTCAGCCGCGCCAGCATCTCGCCATCGTTCAACACCCCCGACTTCATCGCCCCCGCGCGATCGTGCAATTCCAACTTCCCCTTCCGCGCCTTCCCATCCGGCCCGTGGCAATTGTAACACGCATCCGAAAGCACCGGCCGAATATCCCGCGCAAAGTCCAACGGTGCCGCCCAACCCACTTGTGCAGCCATGAAACAAATCAGGATGAGACGCCAATTCCCCATAAATTCAGAAACACGAGCCTAGGGCAAATTTGCCGGCTGGACAAGTTTCGGCAAAAGCCAATGACCTACTTACCGGCCAAGCCCGTTGCCAGTGCGATGACCGCCCAAGTTGTGCCCCAGTAGACGGCAGTTTCCTCCACGGATTTTTTCTTCTTCGCCTTGGTGCCGCGCACAGCCCAGGAACCATCCTTGCGCTGTGTCTTCAGCAGAAACGCACGGGCCTTGGCGAGCGGCTTGTCATCCGGCGCGTGCCCGGCGCGTTGCAGGGCGTACAGGGCGAGGCCCGTGCCAAGGGCGTCGCTGGGATCGGTGGTCAACCAACCCCAACCGCCATCGGCGTGCTGCCGTTTCAATAATGCCCGCGTTGCCGCTGCCTGCGCCTTGGCGTCGCCGGCCTTCGCCGCCAGCAATAATTGCAGGGCGTACCATTCCGTGCTTTGGCCCGGCTTGCTTTTTGCAATGGCCGGCCGCGCGCGCGCGGTGGTCGGCGCATCGGCCACCAGTGCTATCCATTGGGTGGAGGTGATGCTCGTCTCGGTCACGGGCCGTTTCTGCCCGGGCAATTGGCCGCCGGGCTTCCACGTGCCATCCTC
The DNA here is from genome assembly GCA_038145765.1 of Verrucomicrobiales bacterium. Classification (GTDB taxonomy): domain Bacteria; phylum Verrucomicrobiota; class Verrucomicrobiia; order Limisphaerales; family UBA1100; genus UBA1100. The sequence goes on along the minus strand of JAYQQG010000032.1, from coordinate 20,032 downwards.
GCGCTGGGCGTTGGGCAACAGCGCGGTAAGCTGGTCGCTTTTCGACTTGGGCAAATCCAATCCATACAACAACTGCGCCACGCCTTCCTTGTTGAGGTGTCCGACAATCTTGCCCTTGTCGTTCTTGGCCAGCGACGCTTTCACCGACCAGTCGATCCATTCACCCAGCTCATCGCTGACCTTGAATCCCCGCGCCTTGGCCAGACTCAGGCTCCAGACCATCGTGTTGATGCGATGGCACGAAACGCAGTTGCGTTTCTCAATCCAGTTCACGCCCTCCTCCTCAATAAACGGAATGGCTCGCTCGATGGCTTGGCGAACGGGCTGTTCGTCGGCGATCAGGTTCACCACAGAGGCACAGAGGGCACTGAGGATTATAAGGCGGCTCATGATGTTCATTGGATGGAGGCGAGTTTGGGTGAATTCAATAGTCCGTTGTCTGCGGGGTTACTTGGGCACCACGGCCTTGGCGGCGCGGTCGTCCACGCGGAAATAGCCCAGCAGCCGGGCGGCGGCCGTGGCCTCGGCGATTTGCCAGACGGCGCCGGGGCGCGTTCGTTGGCGCTTGGTTTTGCCCGGCTCGAGGGTCGCGTAATGTCGGCGGTCGCCCTGGGGCGTCATCCAGTACAACTGCACGGGCTGCGGGCGCCGGTTGATAAAGATCACATCAAACCCACCGCCGGCGGGCTTGGAGGCAGGCGCTTTCGCCGGGGCCTTGAGGGGGATCCATTTCAGCGAGGGCATGGCGGCGAGGGACGGCTCGGCTGCCGGGGTAAATTTCTTGGGCGCACGGGTGCGGAGATGCTCAAGCGTGGCCGCGTAGTCCGGATGCGCGGCGAGATTACGCCATTCGTAGGGGTCGGTCTGAATGTCGTACAGTTCCTCATCACCGCCGGCGTAGCGGATGTAACGGAACCGTTCAGTGCTGAGGCCGAAGCTGCCCGGCTCGGCCAAGTGGGTCACCGCCACGTGCGGCCAGCGGGCATCGGGCTGTTTCAAGAGCGGCACGAGACTGGGCCCGTGATGATCCTGTTTCGCTGGCAATCCGGCCAGTTGCGTGAGCGTGGGGGCCAAGCTCAACAGGCTGACGGGTCTCCCACTGATCCCCGGCTTGGTGCCGGCGGGCAACCCGGGCACGCCCTGAGGCACGCGCACCATCAACGGCACCCGCGTGCATACACGCCAGGCGGTGAACTTTTGCCAATGTTGTTTCTCGCCAAGATGCCATCCGTGATCGCTCCACAGCACCACGATGGTGTTGGCGGCATTCGGCCCTTTCTCCAGCGCATCCAGTACGCGGCCGAGCATGGTGTCGGCAAAATAAATCGAGGCAAGATACCCCTGCACGGCCGGCTTCCACTGCTGGTGTTTTTGGATATGCGCGAAATAGCGGTTGGGACCGCGGCGTTTGCCCTCGGGCGGGAGATCGGCGAGATCATCGGCCTTGTAACCGGGCGGCAGCTGAATGGAATCCAGAGGGAACGGCGCGAAATATTTCTTGGGCACAAACCATGGCTCGTGCGGCCGGTAAATGCCGCAGGCGAGGAAGAACGGTTTATCGTGTTTCCGGGCCAGTTGTTTGCCAACCCAATCGGCCACCAGCACGTCGCCGCCGTATTCCTCATCAGTGGCCTCGAGCGCCGCCCAGTCGGTCTCGACATATTGCCACGGCTCCCGCGGAATACTCACCGGGCGGTTCTTTGGATACAACGTGCGCGGGAACGGATTCTCTGTTTCCTTCTTTGGGAAATACTCATCCCACGATTGGGCGTCGATAAAGTAATGCAACATCTTGCCGGAGCCGCCGGCCCAGTAGCCGGCACGCGAAAAAGTTTTCGGCAGCAGCTCCGCCTTGGGCAGAATTTCGCGCATGCTTTGGTTGTTGGCATACAGACCCGATCGGTGCGGCGATTGGCCGGTAAAGATGGCCGTGCGCGAGGGATTACACGCCGGCGCCGGACAATGCGCATTGGTGAACAACACCCCCGAACCCGCCAATCGATCCATATTCGGCGTCCGCGCCTGCGGATGCCCACCCAGACACCCAATCCAGTCATTCAAATCATCAATGGCGATGAAAAGAACATTCGGCTTGGCCGCCGCTTGTAGTTGGAAAACCGAGACACAGAGGAGGAAGAAAATGTACTTCATGCCCTGAATATAATGCCGTCCAGGTTGCCCGTGCTGTCGGAGAAGCGGTCGACGGGGGCGTCAAGGGCCTTGAGCATGGAGACGTGCAGGTTGTTGAGCGGCACTTTGCGTTCGTTGAGCAGGTGAAACTGCCCGTGGCGCAGGCCGAGGTTTTTGCCGCCGCAGAGGAGGAGCGGGTAGTTGCTGTTATTGTGTGTGGCGCTGTTGCTGCAGCCGTAGTAGATGAGGGTGTTGTCGAGCAGGCTGCCGTTGGCCTCGGGGGTGGCGGCGAGTTTCTGGATGAACTCGGTGAGCAGTTGGCCCTGAAACTGGTCGTACTTGGCGAGGCCGCCTCCGGCGGGGTTGCGGCCGATGCCGGCGTGCGCGAGGCCGTGGTGGTTGCCGCCGATGCCGAGCGTTTGCGGGATGTTATCCCACGCGCCGCCGCCCATGCTCTGCAGCATGTAGGTGGCATAACGAGTGGTGTCGGTCTGGAAGGCGAGGTAAATCAAATTATACATCGTGCGGATGAAGGCGGCGGGTTCCTTCACGGTGGCTTCCAGCGCAAGTTGTTTGGCGTCGACCTTGGGCTTGGGCGTGTCGGACCAGCTTTGCATGCGCTCGAGATCCTTCTCCACGTCGCGGATGGAGTGCAGGTAATGCTCGAGCTTTTCGGAATCCGCGCGACCAAGGCGGCGTTTCAAATCCTTGTGGCTTTCCAGCACGCGATCGACCAGCCGCCGGCCGGTGGCGAGCTGGCGTTTGTTGCCGCGCTGCAGCTTGGGGTCGGAGTTGAACATGTTGTCGTACAAAGCCAGCAGGTTGTTGGTGGACGGAATGGGCCGGCCAAAGCGATTGTACGAGAGCGTGCGCGAGGTGCCCTTGGTGCCGAGCCCGCCTTCGTTGCCGAGCACGAGGCTGGGGTAACGCGTCTTTTTGCCGTGAACATCGGCAGCGACCTGATCGATGGAGGGATACTTCACGGCATCGCCAATGTTGCTGCCGGTGAGGAAAGAATCCGCCGTACCGTGACCGTTGGCGCGGATGACGCGCGGATGCTCAAGGCCATAAAGCACGGTGGTTTGATCGGTGAATTCATTGAAGCCGGCCATCGATTTGCCGAACTTCATTTTGCCGTCCACCACGCGCGGGTACCAGCTCCAGTCGCGCGCGGGATGATCGTCGGCCAGCGTGATGGCAAACCCGTGCCCCACGTACAACGCGAGAAAGCGCTTGGGCGGCACGGCGTTTTTCGCGGCGGGCGCGGCGGCGTTCAGGCTCTCCAGCCACGGCAAAGTGAGCGCCACACCGGTGCCGCGCAGAAAGTGTCGTCGATTGAGCTGGTCAGTTTGGTTCATAATATTTTCAAGGGGTAAATGTGCTGCCGGCGCCTCGCCGGCAGGCCCAAGGCAAACGACAACACAAGCTCTGCCGGCAAGATGCCGACAGCACGTGGGCGCCAAGGATTGGCCAATTTTCATTCATTTTCCTTAAACAATTTCGATGTCACAATGGCTTTGATGAGCGTGCGCATTTTGTGGTCGTCGGCTTGAAAAATCTTTTTCAGGCGCAGCAACTCGGCATTGTCGCGATAGGTCGGTGGCCGGCCGATGGCATGGGACAGCAGATGGCCGGCGAAGCCGTACGCAAAATCATCGGCCCGCTCATTGCGCAGATATTTTTTCAACGCGGCCATGCTGTCGATCGTTGCGCCGCCAATTTCCACCGACTTCACCACGGGATGAAACTGCCGCCGCTTGGTGCCGATGCTCAGGATGCGCTCGCGCGGCAGGCCGATGGCATCAAAGCCTTCCATCGCGATGCCCCACGGGTCGATGTCCTTATGGCAATCGTAACAGGTGCCGACGCGATGGGCTTCGAGCTTTTGCTTGATGGAAAACGTATCAACCTTCTCGGTCGGCAGATCAGCCAGCGCCGGCACATCCGGCGGCGGCTCGGAGGGTGGATCGCCCAGCAACCGCGCACGCAACCACACGCCTCGGTTCACCGCGTGGGCGTCCTGTCCGTTGGAGTACGCCAGCAACACAGCCGCCTGCGTGAGCACCCCGCCCCGGCCGGCGGGCGCGGGTTGGCGCGCGAACTTTTGCCCGGCCACGCCGGCCATGCCGTAATGGTTGGCGACGCGCTCATTGACGACCACAAAATCCGAGTCGAGCACATTGAGACAATTGAGATCATTGCGCAGCAACTCGCCGATGAACGCGATGGATTCGTCCTTCAATGCCGCCTTGGTCGTGGGCCGCCAGTTGCGATAGTAATTGGGATCGATGGCGATTTGGTCGAACGCACTGAAACCGATCCACTTGGCGGTGAAATCGGCCACGAACCGTTCCGCGCGCGGGTCGGCCAACAGCCGGTCCACTTCGCGCACCAGCACGGCGTCGGCAATCGGCTTGGGTTGATCCGCCAGCGCCAGCAACTTGGCGTCCGGCGGTCCGTTCCAGAGAAAATAAGCTAGGCGCGAAACCAGCTCGTGATTCTTCGCGCGCGCATCGGCCCCCATCCGCGCGAGGTACATGAACTTCGGGTCACTCAACACCACCGCCAGCGCATTGCGCAGGGCCTCGAGCTCGGTGGCGCCCGTGGCGAATTCCTCCGCCAACACGCCATCGAGATACGCCGCCATCTCCTTGTCGATCGGCCGCCGCCACGCACGCGCGGCAAAGGCACGCAGCTTCTCCGGCAGCACCTTGCGCACAAGCTTGTCGCCCGCCATAAAACCCTGCAGCAACGGCGGCGGCCAACTGGCGTGATAAGGCAGCTCGAACTCCACCTGCTCTACAACCACGTGCCCATGGCTCTTCATCACGTCACGGAAGATGGACTTTGTCTTTCCCTTACCGCCCGGATGCGCCGCGGCCGGGCCGAGGTAGGAGCGGATGAGGCCGCGCTGATCGCCAAAGGTATCAATCCAAATATCATCCGGCCGCACGAGATACACCTCGCCACTACGATCGGCCTCGCCAAACGCCTTGGGCTGCGGGAAGCCGACCAACGCGTTGTTGTTTTGAATAGACAGGATGCGCCAGGTCTTGAGGCGCTGCCGCATTTCCTTTTTGTTTTTTGCCGGCCCACGCTCGATGGGCTCCAAGCTCACGCCAACCCAATCGCGCACGTTCCCGAACAGCTCGAATGTCTGCGGCCCTTTCTTCACCGGCACGGTGAGATTCCCCACCCGCTTGTAGGGCCGCATGAATCCTTCATCGAGATACAGCGAAAGCTCCTGTGGTGTGGCCTTGCCCGCATCGGTGGGCGGCTCGTTGCGGACGGTGATGCGGATTCGGAACTCACCCTCAGGCCGGTTGTCCTTCAGGTACATCCGATACTCGTGCTTGGGTGGCAGCGGAATCTCGAATTTGTCCCCGAGCCATTTCGGGCCGTTATAAAGATTACGCCGACTGCGCTCGCTCATGCCCCAGCTGGTGAGATAATGCTGCTTCTCCCAATCGCTGCCCGTGAGCCGGAAAATATCCTGTTTCACTGCAGGATTCGGCGTGGCATCGGCAATCGCCAGCCGCAGTTGCTCCAGATACAGCCCCATGTACCCGCCGGAGATTTCGAATTCTTGCTGCAACGAGTATCCGTGTTTGTCCACCGGATCCTCAATCAAGCTGCCCGCCACATGCCGCGAGATGCCAAGCAAATCCTGCAGGCTGTGCGCCAGTTGATGGTTCGAAAGCCGCATTAACGGATCCGCCGGACCGCGCGCATCCGCCTCATGCCGCGCCAGCGCCGGCAGTGCCTGCGCCAAAAATGCCCGACGCGCCTCCGCCCCCGGCTGCTGCTCCTCATCCTCCGGCGGCATGTCGCCCCGCTGCAATTGATGCAACACCTCCCGCCACGTTTCAAAATTCCCCGCCGTGACCGGCAGGGCCAGCGAATCCAACCGCACCATCCCCTTCGCCTTTTCCGCGTTGTGACACTGCACACAATGCGCCTCAAAAAACGCCAACGGCTTCGCCATCGCCGGCCTCAGCGTGATTGCCATCAGGCTCAAAAGCAGAATGATATTGAAGGAGTTCACAGTAGTGAGTGCCAACTTATCAAACCATTTAGGCAGGCACAAGAAACCGACTAGCTCCAACCAACGGCCATTCAGCCGGGATGTGTCATGAATGTCGAACGCCGACCTTTTTTACGCCTTCGTAAACACCTCGCGGGCGCCGGTGCGTTTGCTGTCGGCGAAGGTTTCCTCCTCGACGCCGAGGCTGTGGAGGATGCTGAGGTAAACGTCGGACATTTGGGTTTTTCCTTTGCGCCAGTATTGGCCGTGCTTGAGGCCCATGTTGGCACCGCCGGCGACGAGGGTGGGCAGGTTTTCCGGCAGGTGCGTGGTGCTGGCGCCGGAGCCGTAGAGCACGATGGTGTTGTCGAGCACGTTGCCCTGATTTTCCTTGTAGCCCTGGAGACGCTTGAAGAAGTGCACGAGTTGCTCGGTGAGAAACTGGTCGTACTTGGCGAACATCAACTGGCCGTCCTTGTCCTGCGCGTGCGAAAGGCTGTGGTGGGTGCGCTTGATGCCGAGCTTGATGGGGAACGTGTCGCTGATACCCATGCCGTCCTCGCGGTTGAGCATGAAGGCGATGCTGCGGGTGATGTCCGCATCGAACGCCAACGCGATGAGATCGAACATGGTGCGGTAATATTCGCCGGGATCGCCCTCGGAATGTGCGTCGAGTTTGAGGTGTGAGTGGTCCTGTTTCTTCAGCGGAATATCGATCCATTTCTCGGACGCGACGAGGCGTTCCTCCACTTCGTTGAGCGAGGTGAGATACTGATCCATCTTTTCGCGGTCGGATTTGCCGAGGCTTTGGTTGAGCGACTTGGCCTGCTCCAGCACGGCGTCGACCAGCTTGATGCGGCGCTTGAGGTTTTTGCGCTGGGCCTCCATGGACGCGCGGTCGGCGCGGAAGAGGCGGTTGAAAATCTGGCGCGGATTGTTCTCCGCCGGGATCGGCTTGCCGGTGGCGCTGTACGAAATGGTGCCGGTGCGCGACAGGAAACCCACGCCAGCATCGACGGACATCACCAGCGACGGTTGCCGGCAGAATTGCTTGGTGTGCTTAGCCACCACCTGGTCCAGCGCCACGCTGTTGTACACCTCGCGCTTGGGATCCTGCAACGGCGCGCCGGTGAGCCACATGTCCGAGCACACGTGCGGGTCGGACTTCGGGCCGTTCGGGTGATGCAACCCGCCCATGAAACTCAGCTGCTGGCGGAACGGCGCGAACGCCTCGGTCGATTTGCCGAACACAAACTCGCCGTCCTTCTCCGCGCGCGGAAACCAGCTCCACTCATCGATGCCGTGCTTGGCGTGCGGCAGCGACATGCCGTTGGCCGTGTACAACGCGCAGAAACGCCGTGGCGTCTTCTCCGCCACGTCCTTGCCCATCGCCTCCAACACCGGCAACGCCAGCGTCATGCCCGCCGTTCCCTGGAGAAACGCGCGCCGATCGAGTTTGAAAGTTTGGCTCATGTCGCTTGAAAATTACTTGGTTAAAAAAATGTCGCTCGTGATGACGAACCGGATCAGGTCCTGCATCCGGTACCCGTTTCGACGCAAATTAAGGCCCTTTTCTTCGAGAAACACAAGCTCGTTGTAGGTGAGCGTGCGGCCGGTGGCGTAGGTGGCGAGGTGCTTCAGGGTGCTGAAGGCCACGCGGTCCATGCGCGGGCCGGCGAGGTAGGCACGCAGGGCGGCAAAGTCGGCCACCTCGGTGGCGTCGGGCAGTTTGGCGCCCGAGTTTTTGTGATCAGCCCGGAACATTCCGGCGGCGTCGAATTGCTCCAGCGGCAGGCCCCACGGGTCGATGCCTGAATGGCAGCCGGCGCAGCCCTTGTGGTCGCGGTGCAGCGCGAGGCGGTCGCGCAGAGGCAGCTTGGGATCAATCTCCTCAATGCCCGGCACGTTGGGTGGCGGATCAGCCGGCGGCTCGGCAACAATCTTCCGCGCGAGCCAGGCGCCGCGTTTCACGGCGTTGGGTTCGCGCCCGTCGGAGAGGCCGGCGAGGATGCTGGTTTGTGAGAGCAACCCGCCGAGGTGCGCGCTCTTGTGCTGGATGGGCGCGAAGGCAAAGCCGCGTTCGGTTCGGTCCCCGAGACCATGGTAACTGGCGGTGATCTCGTTGGCCATGATGAAGTCCGACTGCACGAGGTGGCGCGCGGGGAGATTGGCGCGGATGAGATGCTGCAGCAACTCGACCGGTTGTTGGCGCAGATGAATTTTCGTGTCGCGCGTGAGGCTCGGGAATTTTTTGTAATCCATTTCCACCACGTCGAACTTGTCGAGGCTGAGCCATTGCGAGGCGAACTCGCGCGTGAACTGCCCGAAGCGCGGGTCGGCGATCAGGCGCGTGATCTCGGTGTCGAGCGCGGCGCGCAGCTTGCCGGTGGCGGCCAGCTCCTGCAGGCGCGGGTCGGGAGTGGTGTTCCAGAGAAAATAGGAAAGCTTCGAGGCCAGCTCGTGGTCGGTCAGCGGCTCGGGCTTGGGCGTGTCGCTTTTCTCGATGAGGAACAAAAACTGCGGCGAGGTCAGCACGATCAGCAGCGTGTCCTTGATGCTCTGCGTGAAGTCCGGTTGATCGGTGTACGATTCCTTCCACACGGCCATCAGCGAGGCTTCCTCGGCAGCGGTGATCGGCCGGCGAAAGGCGCGGCCGGCAAATTCCCGCACAATCTCGAGCGCGTACTGCTCCGGTTTGTCTTCATTCGCCGAGCCGATGAAAATCCGCCGGTGCGTCGCCGGCGGCCAGCTTTCATAAAACGGTCCCTCGAACTCCACCGAACGCACCCGCAGCCTCGGCCGTTCGCGGCCGTCGGTGTATTCGCTGCGCACGCCAATCTCCCGCACGCCGGCGAGGTAATTATCGTTCTCCACCTGCACATCGTCGCTCGGATAATTGTTGATGGCCCCTTCAAATACATACTCGCGCAGGGCCGTATCCGTCACCGCCACCGGTTGTTGCACCGGCGAAAACGTGCTGCCGCAATCGCGCCGCAAGCCCAGATGCACGCCCAGCCACGGCGAGCGTTGCTCGAATTTTTCAAAGCGCTTGGCCAAATCGCTCTCCGACGCGAGCGGCGTGAAATTCACCTGATGCACCGGCGCGCCGGTCGAGGTCTTCGCGCGGAACTCCACCGGCCCCTTGGGCAGCCGCACCACCATGAACGGCGCCTGATGCCGCGTGGCCATGAACTCGCGCCCGCCGAGATACAGCGTCACGTCCTGCGGCTTCTCCGGCGGCGCCTTCAGCGCGATGCCCGCCTCGCGCCCGGGCGCGAGCAGCGCCTGAATCTCCGCCTCACCCAGCGCCCGCGTGTACAGCCGCACTCCGTCGATTTGCCCCTTGAACAATTTCGAATCCTGAATGCGGCCGATGTGCAAATCCACTTTCGGGTTATCGAGCCCCTTCGGCGCGATCGTGCCCTTGGCCACCTGAAAGCCGTTGATGAACAGGCGCGTTTGATTCTCGCCGCGCCGCACCACCGCCGCCACGTGCTGCCATTGGTTCACACGAATGGCGCCCGGGCGCGACTGCACCGTGCCGTTGGGGGCATTGTCCGGATTCGCCGTCTCAATACGCAACACGCCCTGATTGTTCGGCATGTCGAGATACCAGCCGTGCGTCCAGCTGTATTTGCCGAGGCAAACAATGCCGCCCTGCCGCAGCTGCGTGGGGCGAATCCAAGCCGACACCGTGAACTCGCCGGCGCCCACATCCATCGACGGATCACGCGGTACCACCACCGCGTCATCGTTGCCATCAAACTCCACCGCTTGGCCAAGCGGACTCTTCACATACTTCGCGCCGCCCACCAGCTTACCGTGCAAACTCTTGGGCCGCCGCAAACTGTCCGCGTTGCCGTCCAGCTCCCACGCGCCCACGAGCTTTTCATTCAGCTTCGTAGCATCCGGCTTCACCTGCGCATTGGCTGGCGTTTGCAAAAAAACATCCGCCTGATACAGGCCCGCCTTGGCGATCTCGATCGTCCGCGGCCGCACTGAGCCCTGCACGCCGAGCATGCCGCCCGCCTCTGGCACCGGAATAGCCCGCGCCGCACCGCGTTCCAGCAGCAGGGCGTCCTCGTATTTCGCCGCCTTCACCCGCACCCGAAACTTCCCGCGCTTGGGCAACTCGCGAAGGGAGATTTTGAAATTCGCGCGTGGCCCATACGTGCTGGCCACCTGCCAGACTTCCGCACTGGGAATCGCCTGTCGCAGCAGCAACCCGTCCACCGCCACGTGATGCGCCTTTCCCAGTGGATAGCCCTTGGTACCGCGCATGCAGGCAAACACCGCGTGATAAATGCTGTCGTAATCGCGCCAGCCGCGAACCGTGCCGTTGCCCTGATAGCCCTCGTTAAAGCGCCATTGCGTGCGCATCTTGAACGGCTCAAACGCAAACGGTTTCTTCGGCACCAGTTGGGTGACCATGAAATTGTCGTTCGCCAGCAAAGCACTGTTCGCGCCAAGGATCAGCCTGTCCGGGCACGGCTCCGGATTGATCTCGTGCCCGAGGTCCATCCGGAAATTTTGAATCACCGGCTTGGCCTGCGGATCCACAATCGCCAAGTCCAGCGCCCGCTCGGCAATTTCAAAATACGTCTCCACCAACAGCGGCGAGAGCAGCATCGCCTGACCGTTGTTCACGAAGCCGTCCTTCGACACCCCGTCCGGCGGCAGCACGCCCGTCAAATCCTCCTCCACCCCCAGCAAATCGCGCAGCGTGTTGCGGTACTGCGCCACCGTCAGCCGCCGCGCGCCGCCGTTCTTCGGCCGCACCCGTGTGCGCGCCATCTGCAGTGCCCCGTCAATCCACGCCACCAACGCCGCCCGCTCCGCCTTGCTCGGTTGCGCCTCATCTTCCGGCGGCATTTCCCCCTCCACCAACTGCTTTCGAATAATCTCCCAATGCCGCACCTCCTTGTCCGGCACCGTGCCATCCAAATAATCCACCCGAATCCCCGCCTTCGGCTTCCGTTCCCCATGACAATCAAAACAGAATTTCTGAAACACCGGCCGCACCGTGCGCAGAAAATCCCTTTGCACCACCGCCGGCTCCACGGCGGAAACCATTGTGGCCAATACAAACAATAATGTGGGTGCAATTCGGCAGATCATCTCTGGCGAAAAATTGTCTCTTGTTTGACGTGCCGTGGCAAGAGCACTCCAAAATTGCATTGCCCCGCTCGCACGCGTACAAACTCCGCATGCGCTTTCTTTTATCCCTGTTGGGATTGTGTATCGGGCTGCAGGCGGCTGAACGGCCGAATATTCTGTGGATCACCGCCGAGGACATGAGCCCGGTGCTGGGTTGTTACGGTGACAAGTTTGCCGTCACGCCGAACATCGATCGGCTGGCCAAGGAGAGCGTGCGGTACACGAAAGCGTTTGCGAGTGCGCCGGTTTGTTCGCCTTCGCGGTCGTGTTTGATCACCGGTTGTTATCCCACATCGCTCTCCACCCAGCAGATGCGGTCGGGCTTTGCGATTCCGAAAACGATGCGCGGGTTTCCGGCGTTGCTGCGGGCGCAGGGGTTTTACACGAGCAACAACGTGAAGACCGATTACAACACCGGCAATTACGCGGACATCATCAAGGCGTCCTGGAATGAAAGCAGCGCCACCGCGCACTGGCGCAAGCGGCCGGACAAGGCGCAGCCGTTCTTCAGCGTGTTTAACCTGATGACCTCGCACCAGAGCCGCTCGATGGTGTGGCCGTACGCGCGCTTCAAGGAGGAGGTGCAAAGCACGCTGTCGCCGGGCGCCATTCATGACCCGGCCAAGGTGCCGGTGCCGCCGTATTATCCGGACACACCGCTCATCCGCCGCGAGCTGGCGCGCTTCTACGATTGCGTGAGCGCGATGGATCTGCAAATGGGCGCGATCCTCAAGCAACTGCAGGAGGACGGCCTTGTGGAAAACACGATTGTGTTTTTCTACAGCGACCACGGCAGCGGCATGCCCCGCCACAAACGCGCCCTGCTCGACAGCGGCATGCACGTGCCCCTGCTCATTCGCTTCCCCAAAAAATGGCAGCACCTCGCCCCCGGCAAACCCGGCACCACCACCGACCGCCTCGTGAGCTTTGTCGACTACGCGCCCACCGTGCTGAACCTGACCGGCCAGCCGATCCCAGAGGCCATGCAGGGCGAGCCTTTCCTCGGCCCGAATGCCGCCCAGCCGCGCCGCTACGTGTATGGCCACCGCGATCGCGTCGATGAAGTGCGCGACCTCGCCCGTTCCGTGCGCGACAGCCGTTACCTTTACATCCGCAACTACATGCCGCACCTAGGCTACAACCAACCCACCGCCTGGCCCGACAGCGGCGAGATTCGCCACGAGTTTTATCGCTTGGCCAAGCGCAAAAAAATGACCGACGCCCAATGGCACTACGCCGGCTCCATGCGGCCCGTCGAAGAACTGTACGACTGCCAAGCCGACCCGCAGAATTTGAAAAACCTCGCCGATTCCGAGGCGCACCAAAAAATCCTCAAGCGGCTCCGCAGCGCGCACCGCAAACACATCACCCAAACCGTCGACCTCGGCTTCCTGCCCGAGAGCGAGGCGTGGAAAATGTTTGCCAAACAAACCGGCTGGGATCTCGGTCAAAGCGGCCAAGTGAAGATGGCCCCCATCCACCAAGCCGCCGCCCAAGTCGGTACCGCCGACGAAGCCACGCTCGCCAAAGACCTCACCTCCAAAAACGCAAGTATCCGCTACTGGGCCGCCATCGGCCTCGCGCAACGCAAGGAGTTAAAAATCGAAACGAAGCAACTCCTCCGCAACGCCCTCACCGACGATTCCCCCGCCGTCCGCATCGAAGCCGCCAACATACTGGCCCACCATGGCGACTCCGCCCGCTCCGTGCAGGCGCTCATCAAGGATCTGGCCCACGAAAACCTTATCATCGTCACCCACGCCGCCCGCACCATCGAGCTGCTCGGCGAAACCGCCCTCGCCGCCAAGCCCCACATGGCCGCCGCCCTTCAACGCGCCGAAACCATCCGCCCCCCCGACACCCCCGCCACCGTCGTCCTGCCCGGCGACAAGGATTTAGCCATGTTCGTGGCCTTCAGTTGCCGGGCGTTTTTGGAAGGGTTGGAGAAATAAAAAAGCCGCCCTTGAGATAAACCGGAGTTTACCGCAGGGCGGCTACCAATCCTTTTTCGCTCACGGGCCTGACGGGCCACAAGCTCGAAAGGTCAATGCCCTTGGTCGGACACCTGCCAGTAGCCCTTCTGACTGCGCCCGCGGTTGCCCGTGGGCCGGTCGTCCGTTGCAGTTTCCGTGATTCCGAAGAACCGCTTTCACTGCGTGGCCAGCTGGCTGACCGAGTGGCTCCGAAGAGCCGCTCAACGGAATCAATCTACCACGAAATGCCGCTGAACAAAGCGGCAGTTATTATTTCGTTTTCACCAACGACTCACCGGCTGTTCACCGGTTGTTCGCATTGGGCAAAAGAGCCTGTTTGATAGCCTGCAGCAGCTTGGCCTCCGCGCCGGGATGCACCCAGCACCAGTCGTTGAGGTTGTGATCCTTCTCCTCCCAATGTTTTTCGGTGGGCACATAGCCGGTGCCGCCTTCGCCGTAGCCGGCCACCCACACAAAGGAATCGGGCCGCAGCTGTTGTGCGGCGAGTTGGAACTCCACGTAGCTTTCACCGGGCAACAGCAGCAACTGCGCCGGGCCCAGATCGAGCACGGGTACATCCACCGGCTGACCACGCTCGCACCGCTGGCGCCAGCTGAGGCCCATCGCGGCGAGGCACTGCTGCCAATGGTTCACGCCGGGCTTGAGCTTGGCCTCGTAATCTTTCGTTTTAAATCCCGCATGATCCCGGGGCGCGAGTTTCACCGGCGCGTTGCGGAAATCGATTTTTTGCACGGGCAGGCGTCGGGTGTTTTTCCACGCGGCTGCCATGGTGCGATGCAGGCGGCCGGCGAGCACGGCGCGGTTGGCGCGGTCGCCTTTGTTGTATTTCCCGGCGGTCACATTGCCGCTGGCGCCGCTGAAATAAATCTGCAGGCATCCGGGTGTTTCCTTCTGGCGCTGGTCCCGCGCCAGCCCGGGAAAATCCGCGCTCACTTCGCCGGTGCGATAGTAGCTCATCGGATGCACCGCATAGGTGCTCAGCGCCGCCACCGGCCGCTCGCCATTCCAGAAACTGATGGTGCGGAGCCACGGATCGATCGTGCCTTCGGGCGCATTGGCCGCCAGCACGTTTCGGCCACTGGCACTGCCGCGGCCAAACGAAATCTTTCCATCGGGCAACACATATCGGCGGTTGGAGGCAATCTTTTCCACCTTCGCCTTGCCCAGGCCAAGGTGCGTCATCGGTTGCGGTTGTTTCATGGCTTTGGCCACCGCTGCCGCCACGCGTTGCACGGCTTTTTCGTGAAATGCCAAATCACAGATGCTGCCCTCCAGTTGGCGCTGCGCGAGCATCCGTTGGGCGGCCAGATCGGTCACCGGCGCATCATGCTGATGGATGGCGCTCACCAGCACCCGTTCGCGCGTGGTGCCGGCCGCCTTGGCCAGTGCCTCGCGCCAGCGGTCGAAGGAGTCATTGCGAATCTCGCACCAGTCCACGCTCACCAACACCACCGGCTTTTCGCCGCCCAACACCACCACACCCTTGGCATAGAGCGGATCCGCCACGCTCTTGGCTTTCCATAACCCGCCCATCATCCCGTGCCCAATCGACACGGTCACCTCCGCACTGAACGGCGCCACGGCAAAGGGGGCCGCGGCCAACGGCCCGGCCAGCCAGCCGATCATCAAAATCAATAAACGCATCCCGCAGTCTGTTCCCCGGACATCCCCCGTGCAAGCGGCTTTTGCCTGTGCTGGCGAGGCCGCTGTGATACACATCGGCATGCGCTTGCTCCTGTTGTTTCTCGCGTGGACGGTCAATGCCGCTGAACGGCCGCTGAATATTGTGCTGCTGCTGGCCGATGATCTCGGGTACGGCGAATTGGGGTGCCAGGGAAATCCGGAGATTCCCACGCCGCACATTGATTCCATCGCCAAGAACGGTGTGCGCTTTACGCAGGGGTATGTGACGGCTGCCTTTTGCAGTGCCTCGCGTGCGGGGATGATGACCGGCCGTTACCAGACGCGGTTTGGGTATGAGTTTAACCCGATCGGCGATCACAATGAGGATCCCATGGCCGGCCTGCCGCGCAGTGAACGCACGCTGGCGCGGCATTTACATGATGTCGGCTACACCACCGGCTTGATCGGCAAATGGCATCTGGGCGGGCACGCGAAGTTTCATCCCATCCGGCATGGGTTCGATGAATTCTTCGGGTTCACCCACGAGGGCCATTACTTTGTGCCGCCGCCGTACCGGGGCATGACCACCTGGCTGCGGCGCAAATCGCTGCCCGGCAACCAGCGGGGCCGGTTCACCAGCGCTGATGGCAAGCTGATCTATTCCACCCACATGGGCTACAACGAGCCGGCCTATGACGCCAATAACCCCATCGTACGCGGCGGCCAGCCGGTTGAGGAAAAGGCGCACCTCACCGACGCGTTTACCCGTGAGGCGCGCGACTTCATCGGGCGTCATCGCGACAAGCCGTTTTTCCTCTACCTCGCCTACAACGCTGTGCACAGCCCGTTGCAGGGTGCCGATGCCTACATGAAAAAATTCGCACACATCGAGGACATCCAACGCCGCATCTTTGCCGCCATGCTCGCGCACCTCGATGACAGCGTGGGCGCCGTGCTTGCCGAGCTGCGCCAACAGGGCCTCGAGAAAAACACGCTCGTCATTTTCCTGAGTGACAACGGCGGCCCCACCCGCGAGCTCACCTCCAGCAACGCCCCCCTGCGCGAAGGGAAAGGCAGCGTGTACGAGGGCGGCTTGCGCGTGCCGTTCATGATGCAGTGGCCCGGCACGTTGCCCGCCGGCAAGGTGTACCGGCAGCCGGTCATTTCGCTCGACCTCTTCGCCACCGCCGCCGCCATTGCCGACGCCCCGTTGAAGCGCCAGATTGATGGCGTGAATCTCATCCCTTATCTGACCGGCAAAAACACCGAAGCACCGCACCCGACCCTCTATTGGCGCATCGCCAACAAGGCCGCCTATCGCAAGGGCGACTGGAAAATTCTCCGCAACCCGCGCCGCGGCCAATCCGATGCCTGGGAGCTGTACCACCTCGCCGAGGATCTTGCCGAAACCAAAAACCTCGCCGCCACCCACACCGACAAACTCGAGGAACTCCGCACCGAATGGGAAAAGCTCAACACCCAAATGATTGAGCCCATCTGGAAACGCCCGGATCGGTGAGATTTTTCGCCACACCCGGAAAAGCCAAACACCACCACTGGCTTGACTGCATTTTGCAGTCACCGTAAATTTGGGCCATGAAAACACTGACGGTTCGCGATGTGCCCGATGAGGTCGTAGAAAGCCTGCACGCGCAGGCCAAGGCGGGACACCGCAGTGTGCAGGCGTTGATCCGCGCCATTCTAGAGCGGGAAGCACGCACATATAATCCCAATTTCGCCAAGCGCGCGGCGGCGTGGCGCAAAAAAATGAAGGGACGAAACTTAGGCGACTGCGTGGATGAAATCCGCCAACTGCGTGACAGCCGATGACGCGCTTCGTCCTCGATGCTTCGGCCATGCTGCGGCTGTTCCTCGAAGACGGCCCCATGCCCGAAGGGTTGCTTGAGGCGATTGGGCAGGCCGAATCCGGCGAATCTTTGTTCATCGTCCCCGAATTGTTTTGGGCCGAAACCGCTCAGGTATTGCATCGCCGCCGAAGAGTTGGGCAGCTTGATTCGAAGGAGCTAAAACGGATGTGGCAGGACGTGCAGGGGCTTCCGGCTCAATCAGTTCGCCACGCGCCATATATCACCCCGGCATTGGCATTAGCTGAGTCCCATGAATTGTCTGTTTATGATGCCTTGTATCTTGCGATTGCCTATGACTTGCAGATTCCGCTTTTGTCTGCGGACAAAAAATTGCACAACGCCGGGGCTACATTGAATTTGCTACCATGAACCTGCCGAAAATTGCCGTGACGATGGGGGATCCTGCCGGGGTGGGGCCGGAGGTGTGTTTGCATTTGTTGCAGAATGCCGAGGTGGCGGAGCGGTGTGTACCGATTATCTTTGGCGATCGGGCCGTGCTGGAGCAGGCGGCGGAACAATGCGGGTTGGCCAAGCCGGCGCGGGTTGTCGATGGCTTGGCGGAGGCGGATGGGCCTTGTGTGCTGGACCTGGGCGCAATCACCACGAGCGATTTTGCCACCGGAACGGTCAATGCCGCCACCGGCCGGGCGGGGTACACGTACGTGGAGGACGCCATCAATGCCGCGCTGAGCGGGCAGGTGGCGGCGGTGACCACGGCGCCGCTCAATAAGGAGGCCCTGCGCGCGGCGGGTATTCCGCATCCGGGCCACACGGAGATTTTTGTCGCGCTCACGCACGCTCAACGCGCGTGTATGTTGCAGTACTCCAGCGAGGTGCGCTGCGTGTTCGTCACCACGCACGTGCCGTATGCCGAGGTGCCGCGGCTGCTGACGAAGGAACGCATTCTCGACACACTCGAACTGGGCGCACAAGCGATGCGACGCATCCGCGGCAACGAACCAAAGATTGGAGTGCTCGGCCTCAACCCGCACGCCGGCGAGCACGGATTGTTTGGCGATGAGGAGGAACGCATCATTATCCCGGCCATCGAGACGGCGCGCGAACGCGGCTTTGACGTCGAAGGCCCCATCCCGCCGGACACCGCCTTCCTCCCCGCCAAACGCCGCGCCACTGATTTCTTTGTGTGCCAGTACCATGACCAGGGCCACATCCCGCTGAAGGCCCTGTGCTTTGATGAAGCCGTCAACACCACGCTCGGCCTCCCGATCATCCGCACCTCAGTCGACCACGGCACCGCGCTGGACATCGCCGGCCAAGGCAAGGCCAACCCGAGCAGCCTATTTGAGGCGGTGAAACTGGCTATGAAACTCACCGGGGCGGGCGCATGATTCTCGTCATTGCTGATGACCTTTCCGGCGCGGCGGAGCTGGCCGGCATCGCGTTTGCGCACGGGCTGACGGCGGAGGTGCAGACGGAATTTCAGCCGCGCACCGAGACGGAGGTGGTTTGTCTCGATACGGACACCCGCCGGTTGTCCTCTGATGAAGCCGCGGCGGGGATGCGTAAACTGGCCAAGCGCATTCGCGCGGCGCGGCCGGAGTTCATTTTCAAGAAAACCGATTCCGCATTGCGCGGGCACATCGCCGCGGAGTTGGGCGTGTTGCTGGAGGCCACGGCGCGGGTGCGGGCGGTGTTCGTGCCGGCCAATCCCTCGCGCGGGCGCTTGATTCGCGGTGGCGATTATTTCATCGGCGACACGCCTTTGCATAAGACGGATTTTGCCCATGACCCGCAGCATCCGGCGACCACGGCCAATGTGGCCGAACGTCTCGGACACGATCCGGCCATTGACGTGCCCAAGACGGCGAGTGCGGCGGATGTGCAAGCCGCGGCTGCGTCGTGCGATGACCTGGTGCTGCCGGCCGGTGCGGGAGATTTCTTTGGAGCCTTGCTGGAAGCGCGCGGGCACACGGCGATGCCGGTGGAGTTCACCTCAGCCGATGGACCGGCGTTGTTTGTGTGCGGCAGTCTGTCGGCGTGGGGACGCGGACGGGCCAGCCAATGCGACGCGCGTGGTGTGCCGGTGTGCGCGATGCCCGCCGAGTTGCTGGGGCAAAGCCAACATCCGGCAGCCCTGCACGAGTGGGTGCAGGGTACTTGCGCGGCTTTGGCCGAACACGGCGCGGCGATGCTCGCCATCGGACGCGTGAAGGCGGTTGATCATGCGCCCTTGCTGGAATCGCGACTGGCCCAGGTAATGACAATGGTGCTGGCGCAGATGGAAGTGTCACGGTTGCTGCTGGAAGGCGGCGCGACGGCCCGGGCGGCGCTGGATCGGTTGAAGTGGAAACAGCTCCAAACCGTGGCATTGGCGGCAACTGATTTGCCGGCCTTGTGTCCGACTGAAGGGGTCCCGCGCGTGTTCATCAAGCCGGGCAGTTACGATTGGCCGGACTCGGTTTGGCCAAAATAATCTTGCCCCTTGAACGACCTCGGCCTGCCGATTATCAGCACCTCGGGCGATCACGGCACCGCCTTGGCATTGTCGGCTAGGGCAAATCCAACCCTAGCAGCCTTTTGAGGTGGTAATGCCAGTCAAAAAAATTGGCGATTTCATTTTGATTTTTTTTCTGATCGTGCAATCATCATACTTTGCAGTAACCGAAATAATCCTAAACGTATAAACTACCGTGAAATTATTTCCGATAAAACTAACCCTATTGCTTCTGGTCTTTTGTGCTCAAAATTATGTTTTTTCAGCGAATAAAGAACCTTCAAACGATTGGAACCAATGGCGTGGGCCAAACCGTGACGGGGTAGTTACAGGCAAACCTTGGCCGCAAGACTTGAAGCCCAATCATCTTTCGCCGGCATGGCGAGTGGAATTGGGGGCCAGCTATTCGGGCCCTATAATGGATCAAACGACGATTTATGTCACAGAGTCATCCGGAAATAATGAAGTGGTACGGGCATTGGATCGGGTAACAGGTAAGGAAAAGTGGCGGCAAGAATGGGCGGGCAAAATGAGTGTGCCCTTCTTTGCTCGAGCAAATGGAAGCTGGATTCGCAGCACGCCAGCTCTGGCTAATGGTAAACTGTTCGTAGCGGGTATAAGGGACCACTTGCTTTGCCTTGATGCAAAGACAGGTAAGCGTGTTTGGGCGATTGATTTTCCAAAGCAGCTCAAGACACCGTTGCCTGCCTTCGGGTGCGTTTGCTCCCCCATGGTTGATGAAAAATTTGTGTATATGCAGGCTGTAGCTGGCTTCTGCAAA
>JAYQQG010000031.1:0-27520 GCA_038145765.1 Verrucomicrobiales bacterium | reverse complement strand
GGCAGCGTCAGTTGTGTATATGAGACTGCCATTGCGGTGAACCAACTGCCGATGCGATTGGGCCGTGGCAAAGGATGCCAGTTGCAGCTTGCAGATCATGGTGTCTGGGAACAACACGCCGAGCTGGACATCAACGAGGCAGGCCAGTTCATCCTACGGCGACATCCGGAGGCCGGTGTCATGATCAACGGGGAACCCGCCGAGGAATGCACCGCACTGTGCAACGGCGATGCCATTGAATTAGGCACTGCCAAACTGCAATTTTGGATGGGCCCCGTCCGCCAAAAAAATCTCGCTGCGCGCGAAGCAGCCGCTTGGGCGCTCTTGACCGCCGTTACCGTGGCCGAAGTCATCCTCATGCTTTGGCTCACTTGAGGAGAGTTCCCGATTGCAAACGCGGCCCAAGCCGGTAACCTTACCGGCGGATGAAGCACCTGCTGGATTTCGAAAAACCCTACATCGATCTGCAACGCCGGCTCGATGAGTTGCGCGGCCAGCCTGAGGAAACCAATGTGGACCTCGAGCTTGGCGATGAAATCCGTCAGTTGGAGGAAAAACTGGAGGCCAAAAAACGCGAGCTCTACTCCAACCTCACTGCCTGGCAACGCGTTCAGCTCGCCAGACATCCGCAACGACCCTACTCGCTCGATTACATTAACAAAACGTTCAGCGGATTTTCCGAGCTTCATGGTGACCGTTTGTTCCATGATGACCACGCAATTGTGGCCGGATTCGCCATGCTGGGTGACCGGCGTGTGATGGTGGTGGGCACGCAAAAGGGTCGCGACACCAAGGAAAATATCAAACGCAACTTTGGCTGTGCGCACCCCGAAGGCTATCGCAAGGCCCTTCGCATTATGGGCATGGCCAACCGGTTCGGGCTGCCAATCGTCTGTCTCATTGACACGGCCGGTGCGTATCCCGGGGTGGCCGCCGAGGAACGGCACATCGCCAAAGCCATCGCCATTAATCTGCGCGAAATGACGCTCTTCCGCGTCCCGATGATTTCCGTGGTGATCGGTGAAGGGGGTAGCGGCGGCGCGCTCGGCATCGGCGTCAGTGATCGCACCTTGATTTTGGAAAACGCCTACTATTCAGTCATCAGCCCCGAAGGCTGCGCCGCCATTCTCTGGAAAGATCGCGCGGCTGCCCCGCAGGCTGCCGAGGCGTTGAAGATCACCGCCACCGATCTGCATGAACTGGGCTTGGTGGACGAAGTTGTGGCCGAGCCGCTCGGCGGTGCCCACAACGATCACGAGGCCATGTCGGATACCCTCCGTGACGTGTTGCTGCGGAACCTGAACGAACTGGAGCAAATTGATCCGGACGTGCGGCTGCAGGAGCGCTACGCCAAATACCGCCGGCACGGCAAATACATCGAGGGTTGAGCCCATGCTCTACCCGCTTACCTTTCACCCTATTTTCCAGAAACGCGTCTGGGGCGGGCGTAATCTTGAGACGTTGTACGGCAAACCTCTCCCGGCCGGCCAACGCATAGGTGAATCTTGGGAAATTAGCGATCGCCCGGAAGCCAGCAGCATCATCGCCAACGGCCCGCTGGCCGGTCTTTCGTTGCGCTGGCTGATGGAAGAGCACGCCGAGGAATTGCTCGGCAATGTGCCCGCCCGCAGCGGTCGTTTCCCGTGGCTTGGAAAGCTGCTTGATGCCGAGGCGGATCTTTCCGTTCAGGTACATCCGCCCGCCACGATTGCCCCCGCGCTCGGCGGTGAATCCAAAACTGAGGCGTGGTACATTGCCCATGCCAAGCCCGGGGCTCGCATTATTGCCGGACTACCCCAAGGCATGACACGCACCAAATTTGGTGAACAACTGGGCCAACCCGGCTTTGTCCACTGCCTGCATGCCATTCCTGCTGAAACCGACAAGGCACTCTTCATTCCCAGTGGGCGCCTGCATGCGCTGGGAGCCGGCACGGTGGTGTTTGAAATTCAGGAAGACTCGGACACCACATACCGCGTACACGACTGGGATCGCACTGGCCTCGACGGCCAGCCGCGTGACTTGCACGTGGAACAGGCTTTGGCTTCGATCGATTTTTCGGATACCACCCCCGCTCTAGCTACTCTGGATTGGGAAACCCGAGACGGGTATTCGACCGTTGAAATCGCTCATCAACCCGGGGTATTTGATCTCAGCCTTGTTCGGTTGGAGAATTCTATAACCCAACTCTGCCCGGGCGAAGGATTGCGTGTGCTGGCACTCACCCACGGCCGGTTGACCATCCATGCCGGTGAAGAGCCTTTGATCCTGCAAGCTGGCGAATTTGCCCTCCTGCCCGCCGGTGTCGAGGCCGCCGGGATTGAAGGTGCCGATGCCCAGTTTCTCCTAACTCAAGGCGCATGAGCAATGAGGAGAAGACATCCGGCGATAAGGTAAAAAATTTCCTCCACCAATTCGTGGTGGGTACATTGGCCGTTTTAGTCGCGGTGAATCTGGTGGATGGCATCACCTATGATACCCCCACCAATTTGATCCTCGCCTCGCTGGTGTTGGGTGCATTGAATGCATTTTTGCGACCGGTGCTGTTGCTCGGGTGCCTTCCGCTACTGATCCTGACCTTGGGACTGTTTCTCGTCGTCATCAACGCAATCCTTCTCAAGCTCACAGGGGATTTAATGTCCGGTATCACCGGCAATTCGGAAAGCTTTGTGGTCGAAGATTTCTCGTCAGCCATCTGGGGTGCCCTGATTATCTCAATCGTCACTTTGATCGCCAATTCCCTGACCGGCAAAGGACAATCCAAAGTACACTTCCAACGGGCGCAGCCGAGAGAATCTCAAAAAGACAATCGTCGCTACAACCACGATGACGACGACGGCCCGGTGATTGATGTTTAACCGGCCAACCGGTAGGCCGCATAGTGGGTTTGTTTGCCTTCGGCTTGCCATTGGCGTTCGAACTCCGTGGTGATGGCCGCCAATGTGTCCGGGGTTTGTTCCTCAATAAAATCTTCCGCCGCCTGAAAGGTGGCCTGCATTTGCTTGAAGTAAGGCGGATCGTCGGTGCGTAAATAGACGATTCCGTGGGGTGCCAGAATGCGCCGGGCGCGCGCGAGGAAATCGGGCTGAATCAAGCGGTGGCGCGCGTGTTTGTCCTTGGGCCACGGGTCGGGAAAATAAATGTGCACGGCTTCAAAGGCGTGCTCGGGCAGCAGGTATTGCAGCACATACCGGGCCTCAATGCGGAGGAGGCGGAGGTTGGTGAGTCCGGCGTGCTGGCCGCGTTTGCTGAGCTTGCGGGCGCGGCCCAGGAGCCGCTCAACGCCGAGGAAGTTGCGGTCCGGATGGCGCGTGGCCCACTCGAGCAGAAAGCCGCCATCACCGCAGCCAATCTCCAGTTCGGCGGGTTGCGGCGCGGCGAACAATTCCTCCAAGCGCAGGGGCTCGGTGATGGATTGAAAGTCGTACAGCAGCGCGTCCGGATCGCTCATGCGTTTTCCTTTTGAACAAACAAGGCGAGCGAGGCGGTGTAGCCGTGGAGAAAATTGCTCTCGCCGACCGGGCCAATTTCGCCGTTGCAGAAAAAGCCGCTCAAGCCAATGTCACCGAGATGATGCTGCACGAGACCGGCGTCGTGATCGGAGGCACCAAAGAGATTTTTGCCGCGGCCGTTGCAGCAGCACAGACAGCCGCCGTACACCGTGGCGTCCTCCAGTGATTCACTGGCGCGGTGGAGCAATTCATCAAAATCCTCGCCGGCCGCGCGGGCGTCACGGCGCTGAAACTGCAGCGTCTGCCCGGCACGCGGCAACGCGCCCACGGCGATGGCCCCATTATTGGGATCAGCCCCAATGAGATTGCGAATGAGAAAATCGCCGCGCTGAAATTCCTCGAGGTATTCATTGATCACCATGCCCACGAACAGATTGCCGCGCGTCTTCTCTTTGTCGGTATCGCTCAATGCCTCAAATGTTTCCACGAGCACTTCGTAGGCCGGCCGGTTGCCGATCTCGTGGATCACATTGTGTTCGGCGCGGGTGATGGTCCAGGTTTCGCCGATCGGCGTGCAGCCCTGCGAGATGACACTGCGCAACGCGACGTTGCCGCCCACGCTGAGGGCCACGCCGCCTTCCTCGTACACTTTGCCATTCAGATAAATCTGCGTGCGTTGCCCGCGCGGTTCGCCACTGGCCAGGCCGCCCAGGATCGGGGCCTCGGGCCAGGCCGCGTTCCATTGGCCAAGCCATTGTTCGCCATGCAGATGAAAGGGATCGGCAAACACCAGCCAACCGTTGCTGTCGGTGACACCGGTTTCGATGGGCCAAAAATCCTCGGCTTCGCCCTGTTCCACCTGCGTTTGGGTGAATCGAACGGCGTCGAGTTGGGCGCCGGGCAAATGATAAAGCGACAGGACAAGGCCCGGTTCCTTTTCCAGTTCCTGCGCATTGGCAATGAGGCTGCCGCTGGAGCAACCGAGCAGCAGTGGAATGCGCGCGTGCACTCGGAGAATTTCCAGCAGCTCGGTGGCGTGCTCGAAAAATTGCGGCGTGGTGAACACCAGTCCGAGCGAGACTTCCTCCGCCGGGAAGCGGCTGCGCACTTCGGCCGCCCACGCCTCCAGCGCATCGATCTCAAAAGGGCCGTCGTAATGGGCCGCAACGGAGTGGCTGGCGCTCATGGGGGCTATTGTTTGCCGGTGTACTCGATGCGCACAATTTGCGTGTCGACATTCTTGCCCCAACCGGTGCCCCACTCAATGGCGTACAGGCAACCGTCCGGTCCCAGCTCGAGATCCATCGGGCGCTTGAAGGTAAGCCCGTCAGCGAAGCGCTCCATCTTCTCGATGTTGTGATCGGCATCCAGCTTCACGGCAATGATCCAGTTGCGCGACCATTCATAAATGAACAGCGTGCGGTCGAATTGCTTGGGCAGCTTGTGGGCGGACTTGAGCTTGGCATCGAAATAATACACCGGGCCGGCCATCGCCGTGCGGCCGCCGGGCTCACCGGGACGGGGATTGACCGCGGGGTATCGCGCGCTAAACGAGTGCGGGTAGGCAATGAACGCCGGTTGCGCGGGTGGCAATTGCTTGATGCCGGTGTTGTTGGGCGAATTGTTGATGGGCTTTTCGACATCGTACGCCGGGGCGGCCTTGTCGGCGGCATAATCATACTCGCGATACGCTTTGTTGGCGCCGACGAAGTATGGCCAGCCAAAGAAACCCGCCTGGCGCGCCTGATTCACTTCATCAAAACCGGCCGGCCCATAGTTGGGATTGGGCAGGCGCGCATCGGGGCCGACATCGCCCCAATAAATGTAGCCGGTCTTTTGATCCACCCCGAGCCGGTAGGAGTTGCGTGTGCCCATCGCGAAAATCTCCGGGCGCGTGCCCTTGGTGCCGGGCTTGAAGAGGTTGCCCTCGGGAATGGTGTAGCCGCCGTCCGCCTTGGGCTTCACGCGCAGGATGGCGCCGCGCAGATCGTTGGCGTTGGCGGAGGATTTCTGCGCGTCCCACGGGCTGCGGCCATCGCGCTCGTCGATGGGCGAGTAGCCGTTGCGCGGTTTGGGTTGCGAGCCGTCGTGAAACGGATTGGTGTTGTCGCCCACGGCAATGACGAGGTTGCCCTTGGGATCAAACGCCAGCGAACCGCCCACGTGACAGCACTGCTCACGCTGTGTGGTGATATCAATAATCGCCTTCTCGCTGGCCAGATCGAGCTTGTCGCCCTTTAGCGTGAACCGGCTCACACGAATGACGCCCTGCTTTTTGCCCTTCGCGTTCTTCGTGGTCTCGGGCAGTGACCGGTTCAGGTAAATCCATTTGTTCTTGGCGAAATTCGGATCCAGCGTGATGCCCAGCATGCCGTCCTCCAGCCCGGTAAAGGTCGGCACCTTGGCGATCTCAATGCCCGGTTCACCCGGCGGCACCATGCGCACAATGCCGTTGCGCTGCGCGTAGTACACCGTGCCATCGGGCCCGACCGCAAGTTCCATCGGGTCCTGCAGGCTGTCAATGAACTTGTTGTTCTGTTTGATATCGCTCTCGAGAATGACCTTGCGGAAATCCCCCGCCTGCTGCGGACCGCTGGGCTTGGGTTGCGCGATGAGGTTTCCGGCCAACAACAGACCGGCGGTAAAGCAAGCGATGGGTTTACGCATAATAAAACTATTCGGCAGCGGCTTCAGCCGGCGCGGCCTCTTCCTCGGCGGTTTCTTCCTCCTCCTCGGGCTCCACGCCGTTCTTTTTGTCCATGATCTGTTTAACGATCAGCTCGCACAACTCCGGTTTCTCCAAAAGCGTGCGTTGCGCGGCGGCCACGCCCTGGCCGATAAGCTCGCCATCGTGCTGGATCCAAGCGCCCTTTTTGCCGAGCACGCCAAACCGCAGGCCGGCGTCAATGATGCTGCCCTCGCGGTTGATGCCCTGGTTGTACATGATGTCAAACTCCGCCTCGGCAAACGGCGGCGCGACCTTGTTCTTCACGATCTTGGTTTTAACGTGGTTACCGATCACCTGCCCGGTGGCATCCTTGATCGCCTCGCGCCGGCGGATATCGATCCGCACACTCGCGTAAAACTTCAGCGCCTTGCCGCCCGGTGTCGTCTCCGGGCTGCCAAACATCACACCGACTTTCTCGCGCAATTGATTGGTGAAAATGCAGGTGGTTTTCGCCTTGTTCATGATGGCGGCCAGCTTGCGCAGGGCCTGGCTCATGAGCCGCGCCTGCATGCCCATGGTGGCCATGCCCATGTCGCCTTCCAACTCGGCCTTGGGCACAAGGGCGGCGACTGAGTCGACCACAATCACATCGAGAGAATTGGAGCGCGCGAGGGTTTCGCAAATGGTCAGAGCTTCCTCACCACTGTCCGGTTGGGAAACGAGCAAGTCATCGAGATTCACCCCCAGCTTGCGCGCGTATTGCGGGTCCAACGCATGCTCGGCATCAATGAAGGCACACAGACCGCCGGCTTTTTGGGCGTTGGCGATCACGTGCAGCATCACTGTGGTTTTGCCGGAAGATTCCGGGCCATAGATTTCCACAATGCGCCCCTTCGGCACCCCGCCGATGCCGAGGGCGAGATCCAGAGACAGTGACCCCGTGGGGATGGCCTCGATGCTGGACTGTGAGTTGGCATCGCCCAGCCGCATGATACTGCCCTCGCCAAAGGTTTTGGTGATCTGCGCGAGCGCGGTGTCAAGGTTGGCCTGGCGGGGATCGTCACCGCCGGTTTTCTTCGCTTTCTTGTCTGCCATAATGTTGTGTCTCCTGCTTGGGAATCTCGCGGGATTGAAATGATGCGCCCCGCTGGCGCGCCCCGCAAGTCCATGTTGTCCATGTTGTTCTTTTTGGTTTCGGTAAAATCAGTTGTGGCCGACCGCCGGCCTGCGTATCTTCGCGGCCATGTTTTCACACGTCGTCATTTTCTGGACCAAACCGGACGTGCCCGATGCCACTGAGCAACTGCTGGCCGGCGCCGAGCAATATCTCAAGCCCTGCCCGGGTGTTTTGCATTATCACTGCGGCAAAATGGCCTCCAGCCACCGTGATGTGGTGGATCAATCCTATCAGGTCGCGCTGAACCTCGTGTTTGATGATAAGGCCGCGCAGGATGCCTATCAGGCGCACCCCCTGCATGTGGAATTTGTGGAAAAAGTCTTCAAACCCTGCTGCGAACGGGTGGTGGTCTACGATTTCGAGGACTAAAAACCGCTTGCCAAAGCGGTCGAAACCCGTAGAATCCGCCCCCTCACGGATGCGAGTGTAGCTCAATTGGTAGAGCATCTGCTTGCCATGCAGAAGGTCGTGGGTTCGAGGCCCATCACTCGCTCCATTTTCTTTTTGATTTCCACCGGTTGAAACCATCGGCTGGGAATCTTGCAGAACAAGTTGGACATTTACTGTCCTATATCAATTAAAACCTGCTTTTTATCTTCAATTATGATTTATTTCAGCCCGTGAGTTTGACGAACGAACAAATAGAGGAACAGATGCTGCAATTTGCTCAGGCCCTGGAGAAGATGAGCGAGCTGACCGCCACTGCCATTGAAAAGCGGGACGAACAAATTGCCGAGTTGACCGCCCGCATTGAGGCTCTCGAAAAGGCCGCAGACTAATCCCACTTCAAGCTGGCACCGGCTGGCCGGCGCGTTAACATTGCCCCATGAGCACTCCGCGCCAATGGGAGGCCAAGATGCTTCCCGGAGTCTGGAAAGATTCCGTCAATGTGGAACTCGAGAAACATGGCCGCCAAGGCTGGGAACTGGTCGCCGTGCTTCCCGGCAAAGAAGACCGTCGCGAACTGTACTTCAAACGCCCGTACCGCCCTGCCCCGCCCCCCGAAGAACGCCGCGAAGCGCCCTCCTTCAAATTCGCTCAAGATCTGAAAAACGCATTCAAAGAAGGCTTGGAGGAGGATTAATTCGGTGATGCACTATTTATAAATTAATGCATTCCTTTGGAAATAGCCGATGCAACGACTGTTTTCCCGCCTATTCCTTATCGGATTCACTTTGTTTCTGGGTGAGTTTGTCCCGGAACTGTCAGCGCAATTCTACGGAGGCCGGGCTCGGGCCAGCAATCTGAGTGTAACTCCATTTCGCACCACATTCATCAATTCCCTCAAGCTCCGGCCGATCATTCAGCTCGCCACCGTAACGCCCGCAGCGCAAAACAATCGCAACCATCAGCAACCAAACGAAGTAAAACAACGGTTTTCCCTCACCCCAAATTTCCGAAAATACCTTCGTTTTTCCCTGAGAAATCCAAATCTCACTTATCATTTCACCGCAAAAAATCCGGTAGATCGTGCTCTACAGATCACGCTAGACCAAACAAAACATCAGAAAACTCGTTCCACCTCGAGATCCTATGCCTCCCTAAAAAACCAACGACTTTCCACTCTTTGGCCAGATCCAGAGAAAATGGTGTGGCTGTTTGATACACAAACGGCTAATGCCTACCACATTAACCCCGATTGTGGAGTGTTTAAAAATACCAACAATACACTGACAGCTATCACGAGTGTCCCCCTTTCGCTTTTATTGGTTCGTTCTTCTCTGTTAAGTATTCAAAATACCTCGCGAAGACCCTGTAAAATATGCTCCAGAGGCTACCCGGATCCTGTAGTTCCCTTCCATGGATTGAATTGAATCCGCCTGTAACCTCCCCCGCTTTCCCTGCGTATTCCCGTTTGAAATTGCCTTGCGGGGCAGTTCACTGCATTTTGACAGACCCCATTGAACGCATGAAAAACATCATTGTTACCACCCTCGCCTTCGCCGGTTTGGCGTTTCACGCCACGGCGGAGGGTCTCAATACCAAACAGATTCCTGCCAACGCCCAGTGGATTGCCCATGTGGACGTGGATGGATTCAAGGCCAGTGAGCTGGGCCAGTTTACCATGACCCGCCTCAAGGACATCGCCGCGCCGATTGATGCGGTCGCCGCCATGTTGCAATTCGATCCACGCAAGGATCTCTCGGACATCACCGCCTATGGGCAGGTGAACCCCGATCAACCCGAGAATGGCGTTGCGCTCATTCGCGGGAAATTCAATCCGGAGCATTTGCTGACTCTGCTCAAAGCGAATGAAACGTTTAAGACGGAAAAAACCGGCAAACACGAGTTATTGTCCTGGAAAGATGAGAAATCCAAGCAGCAGCAATTCGGTTCGATCGTGAATCAAAACCTGCTCGTCGTCGGCAGCCATCGCAAACTGATCTCGCAGGCCTTGGCCACAGTTGATGGCAAGGGCAAAACATTGGATGCCCAAAAGCTCAAGGATTTGCAGCTCGATCCCAATGCCTACATTATGCTGGGCATGGCCACTCTCGAGGGCCTGCCGATTCCGCCTCAGGCCAAGATGCTGGAAAACGTGAAAAGCGTTGGCCTAACTTTTGGTGAGCGTAACAAAAACCTGGAAGCCGGTGTCCACCTGCTGGCCACGAACGAAGAATTTGCCACGCAAATTCAGCAAATGCTGCAGGGATTCCTCGCCATTGCCCAACTCCAGGCCGGCAATGCACAGGATGCCAAGGCCAAAGAAGCCGCACAATTTCTCAAGGACGTAAAGATCGAGCAGAAAAACAAGCTCGTCCGTCTGCGGTTGGCCGTCCCAGTCGACAAGGTCCTCGAAAAAGCCCGCATGCAGTTTGAGGCGCAAAATAAGAAGCCCGGCCAGGAAGGCCGCTTCAAGGTGGAGCTTGGCTTCGACAGCGAGGCCGGCAAGGACAAGAAGAAGGACTAGTCGCAATGCCCGATTGGGCTCAACACACCGACGAGCAGTTGGCGATCCAAAGCCAACAGGGATCGCTCGACGCCTTTGAGGAACTGGTGCGCCGCCATGAGGCGCGCCTGTTCCATTTCCTCTGCCAAAAAGCCCCCAGCCGGCAGGACGCCGAAGACCTCATCCAACACACCTTCGTCAATGCCTGGCAACGGCGGCACCTTTACCGCAGCGACGCCCGGTTTGTGACCTGGCTCTACACCATTGCCCGCAACCTCACCGTCAGCCATTACCGCAAACACGGCCGCGTGACCCACTGTGAGCTGGAGGCCGCCGCGCCGGTCATGGTGGATCATCGTACGCCGGCTGGAATGTTGTCGGATATCGAGCAACGTGAAGCCCTCTGGCGCACCGCTCGTCAATCCCTCAAGCCCGATGCCTTTGATGTGTTGTGGATGAAATACCGCGAACACCTCAGTATTCAGGAAATCGCCACCCTCCTGAGCCGCAGTGAAACCTCCGTGAAAGTCATGCTGCATCGCGCCCGCAAGGCTTTAGGCGCCGCCCTGAATTCTGCTGAATCCGTACCCCACCCCAAAGCCCGCACGGACCCCTCGTTCTCCTCCGAGCAACATCAACTCACCTACCCAAAAGGAGATCTCCCATGTTCTGCCTGATTCATCGCTGGAAAATTAATCGCGCGCTCGATGACAACCAATCATTGTCCGCCCGCACCAACACCCATCTGGAACGCTGCCCCACCTGCCGGGCGCATCACCAACAACAGGTGCAGCTCATCCAACAACTAGAGCAACCCGCCACGCCGCCCGAGGCGCCGGTCTATCTGCGCGCCCGAATTCTCAACGAGATACACACCGCCGAAGCCGCCCCGGCACCTGCACATTCCCTGCCGGTTTGGGTCCCCATCGCCGCCTGTGCAGTCATCGCCTTCTTCCTGTACCCGCGCCCCACCCCGCTGCCGGCTCCGGCCAACCCGCCCGTGGTCGCCGTGGAACAACCCGCCCTGCCTTCAGTCGAAATCCCCGAACTCAACATGGCAAAAGCTCTGGAAACGGTTCATGAAACGGTGACCTCTCCGTATGATCAGGAGCTGCACAACTTGCAGAATGATCTTCAGGCGGCCGGCACCTATTTGGGCCGGCTGATTCCCATTCGGCTAGCCACCCTCGAATAGCCCACAACTTTACCCTCGCCCCTTGCCAAGCCAGCGACTGGCGTCTAGGCTCTCCGGCATGAAACCCCTGTTCGCGGGCCTGTTACTGGCCACGATTTGTTTCACGGGCCAGGCTGCGTCCGTATCGGATTCCATCAAGACCATCCGCGCTGTCGGCCCCGAGGGCCAGGGCAATGCCGCTGCGGCCAAGGCGTGGCAATCGCTCGCCCAAGCCGACGCCGCCGCATTACCCAAAATTCTCCGAGCCATGAACGGCGCCTCACCCTTGGCGGCCAACTGGCTTCGTGCTGCAGTCGATACTATCGCCGGTCGCGGAGAAAAGCTGCCGCAAAAGGCGATGCTGGATTTTCTGTCGGATCAAAAACAGGAGCCCCGCGCCCGGCGGCTGGCCTTTGAATTGATCCAAAACGCCAACCCCAAGCTCGCTGAAAATCTCATACCCGGTCTGATTAATGATCCCAGCGTCGAACTCCGGCGCGATGCGGTGGCCCGCGTGATTGATTCCGGGGCCAAGCTGCAGGCTGCCAAGCAAACTGACGGGGCCATCCAGGCTTACCGCAAGGCGCTGGATGCGGCGCGTGACATCGACCAAATCAAGGCCGCCACCACCGCCCTGCGCCAACTCAAGCAGGAGGTGGATCTTCCACGCCACTTCGGATTCCTTATGCACTGGAACGTCATCGGTCCATTCGATAATACCGAGCGCAAGGGATTCGCCACCGTGTTTCCCCCTGAGAAGAAAATCGACCTCACCGCTTCTTATCCGGGCAAAGCCGGCAAGGTGGCATGGAGCGAGTTTATCACCGCTGACGAGTACGGCATGGTGGACATCAACAAGGCTTACCCCGGCCCGGGCGATGGTTTGAAAGAAGTCACCGCCTTTGCCTACACCGAATACACCGCCGCCGAAGCCCGGTCAGCGCAACTCCGGCTCGGCTGCAAAAATGCCTGGAAGATTTGGCACAACGGCCAGCTTGTCTTCAGCCGCGACGAATATCACCGCGGCATGCGCATCGACCAGTACCAGCTGGACATCAACCTCGCCAAGGGCCGCAATACATTCCTGGTGAAGCTCTGCCAAAACGAGCAGGAGCAATCGTGGACCAAGCAATGGCAATTCCAGCTGCGCGTGTGCGATGCCACCGGCACGGCCATCCTCGCCAGCAACCGCCCGCCCACGCCGGAGACCGGCACGGACAATAGCGGCAACAACCCCACGCCCGGACGGCGGCCCCGTAACTAAACATTGAACAAAGTCTTCCATGAAACAAACCCTCATCGCTCTCACGTTTGCCCTCAGCCTCACCGCACAGGCTGAAGACTGGACCCAGTTCCGCGGCCCGCGCGGCAACGGGGTTTCCGCCG
Organism: Verrucomicrobiales bacterium; assembly: GCA_038145765.1. Classification (GTDB taxonomy): domain Bacteria; phylum Verrucomicrobiota; class Verrucomicrobiia; order Limisphaerales; family UBA1100; genus UBA1100. The sequence goes on along the minus strand of JAYQQG010000031.1, from coordinate 14,773 downwards.
ACAAAAACCTGCCCACCACACTGAAGGACTCCAGTCTCAAGTGGTCGGTCACCCTGCCCGGCCGCGGCTTATCCGGCGCGCTGGTACTCGGGGAACACGTGATTGTCACCTGCAGCAGCGGCCCCACCCAGTCACGCCTGCACGTGCTCGCGGTGAACGCCAAGGACGGCAGCGTGGCATGGCACCGGCAGTTTTGGGCCACCGGCCGCACCATGTGCCACGCCAAAACCAGTGTTGCCGCTCCCACCCCCTGCAGTGATGGCAAAAACATTTACGCCGTGTTTTCCTCCAATGACGTCATTTGCCTGGATCTCAAGGGCAACCTTCAGTGGCTGCGCGGTCTGACCGCCGATTACGCCAACGTCTCCAACAGCCTCGGCATGAGCAGTTCGCCGGTGGTCACGGGGGAAACGTTGATCGTGCAGGTGGAAAACGATAGTGAATCGTACACGCTCGGGCTCAATAAACACAACGGTATCAACCGATGGCGCCTGGACCGGCCGAAGGCCGCCAACTGGACCTCACCCGTTTTGCTCAAAACCGGCCTCGTGGCGTTGCAGTCCAAGGACGGCATCGATGCGATCCGGGCCGAGGACGGCTCAAACGCTTGGAGCTATGAGAACGGCGCCTCCACCATTCCCTCCAGCGCGCTGTTGAACGGCGTGTTGTACATTCCGTCCCACGGGATCACTGCCCTCAAAATGAATGATGCCGACGCCGCCAACACACCCAAGCAGCTTTGGCAAAGCGGGCGTCTCCAGCCCGGCACCGCCAGCCCCATTATCATTGGCAACAAGGTGTTCACCGCCAACAAAGCCGGCGTGCTGACCACCGGCAACACCCAAACCGGTGAACGCGGCTGGCAGCTCCGCCTCAAGGGACCGTTCAGTGCCACACCCATTGCCGCCGGTGATTACCTGTATTTTGTGAACGAAGCCGGCCTCATACAGATTGTGGATACGACCGCCGAAGAAGGCGAGGTCACCGGCAAACTCGATCTGGGCGATCAAATACTCGGCAGCCCGGCCGTCGGCGGTGGCGCACTCTACGTGCGCAGCAACAGGAAACTCTACAAGGTTTCCCGGTAATGGAACGGGCCACGGGCATCGGCGGCGTGTTTCTCCGAGCTCAGGATCCCAAGGCACTGCAGGGTTGGTACGAACAACACCTTGGCCTGCAACCCGAGGCAGACGGCTGGGTGGTTTTCCGCTGGAACGAACGTGCAACCCAAGCCAACGCCAGCACCGTGTGGGCACCGTTTGATGCCGACACCGATTACTTTGGTTCCCGCGAGCAACAGACCATGGTGAACTATCGGGTGAATGATCTCGACGCCATGCTCGCCCAGCTCCGCGCCGCCGGGGCCACGGTGGACGACAAAATCGAGGACAGCGAGTACGGAAAATTCGGCTGGGCCACCGACCCAGAAGGCAACCGGCTTGAGCTCTGGCAACCCCCCGCTGAAGAAGCCTAAGCCGGCTTGGGTTCGGATTCCTCCGCGCCTGGCAGCGTCAACTCATCCCCCGCCCGCATACTCTGATATAGCCGCGGCACCAAAAACTTCAAAACACTCGCCACCGGCACGGCAAAGATCATCCCCGCCAATCCGGCGAACAATCCCCCCAGCAACACCACGATCAGCGTTTCCAGGATATTCAATCCCAATGCCTCCCCGACAAACGCCGGATACAGGAAGAGCTGTTCAACCACCATGTTCATGATCACGTAGGTGCAGGCCACCATGATCAGCAGCGTCGGATCAGCATGGCCCGTCACCACGCAAGTTCCCGCGGTCAATACCACACTCACCATGGGGCCCAGGAACGGCAGCAGCACAGTGAGCCCCGCCACCATCCCCAGCGGGATCGCATATGGCACCCCGAGCAAGAGAAATACCGTCACATAAATGAGCGTCTCGATGATGATGATCCACAGATAACCGCGCACCCACGTTTTGAGTTTGAAGAACACCTCGTTGATGACCTCCGCTGCACTTTGCAACGTCTCCTCACTGGTCGTCGGCAGCCATGAAGTTTCAAACAGGCTTTGCACAAGATAATCCCCCTCTTTGACATCGGCACCATTGCGGTGCCGAAAGGCCGCCAGTTTGGCGAGAAAGAATGAGAAGAAGAAGATTGAGAGTAATGTGTTGAGCGCCACATTCCCTACAGCCCCCAAAATCCCAATCGCCGAGCCCATCGCCTTGGAGACTTCGCCTATCAAAGATTTCTGGGTAGCCTCATCTTCCTGTGCCCGGGCAAATACCCGCTCCCGGAGCGCAGCGAATTTTTCCGGATCATTAAGAGTTGCCTGCAGTTCCTTCGCTTCATCCCCAATCAACGGCAGCGATCCTGCCTTGCTCACCACTTTCGCCATTTGCGAGCGAGCCTGATCGGTATCAATTTCCTTTGGCTTGACGCTCAAGGTCAACAAAACCACGCTCACCAAGATAAGCACCAAGGCTCCGGATACCGTGAGCACCGTGGCATTGCATGACCGGCTGATGGCCTGCCGTACGACCGCATCGGCAGCTGCCTCCGCCTGAGGCGCCGCCCTGCGGAACAGTCCACTCACGGTTTCCATGATCCATGCAAACGGACGCACACACACCAATTTGGCCAAGCCAATCAATCGTGCCAACAGGCCTTGCTCTTGAAAACTGCGTTGATACCACTGTTGGAGTGGCTGGAAAAAATACGCCAGAATCAAACCGAACAAGACGGCCTTAAGGAAGGTCGCTGTGAGCACAAAAATCCCGATAACCACCACCGAGGCGATCAACCCCGTGCTGCTGCGCACCAGCTTCATCCGTCGGTTGTGTTCCTCCAGCGCCGCGGCTTCTTCGCGCCGAAAGGTGTCTTCAGAAATCTCCAGCGCCCTTGCGATCTCTTGGATGCACTGCTCTTCGGCCCGGTCAAACTCGTTGTCCGCAAACGCCGCAACGAACAACGCCCGCAACAGCGTTTCCTTCTCCGCATCCGTCAGCACACTCAGCTCCGCACACACCGCCGGTAATTTTGGAGGTTGCTCTACTGCAAGCATTTGCTGCAGTTTACTGGAAGCGGCCTCACCGTACGTGTCCCGCACCAGGGACGCCACCGATTGCTGCTCCATTGCCGTAATATCACCGTCGGCCTGCAATACCAGCACAAACAGTTGCAGCATGCTTTCCAGCAACTTCTGCTCATCGGATTCACCCGTGTGCTGCTCCAGCACGTCCCGCATGGAGCCCATCGCCCTGGAAAGTGGGTTCACCACCGTACCCGCGGCACGGGAAAAGAAAGAGGAAGAGTTTGCCATCAAATGACCTTTCAGTCATCCCAGCCTAACCGCCCAGCCATGCCCGAGGCAAGGGCACATTCAGTGAGCGGCAATTATAAATCCATCTTACTTTTTGTAATGGCTGTCCATGCGGCGGAAGAAATCTGCCCGTGCAGCAACCGGATCGAATGGCTCCTTGAGTTCGTACCGTTGCTTCACGTGAGCCAACGCATTGTCTGCGTATTTTTTCTCTGGAATCACGCCGGACAACTTGGCTTGCTGCCCCTTGCGCGCGCCCAGCTCGACGGTCAATAGATTGTCTTTGAAGCTCACGCGTCCACCGAGTTGCTGGAAATTTTTTATTCCTTTCTGCGAGTCCTCGTCTTTGTACATTTGTTGCGTGACCGGCCACCGCACTTGCAGGTTTTGGCCTTGCATCTGGATCACAGCCAACTTCGAATCCAGCGCTTTTTCAACCAGCGGCAAATAGCCCGGATCGTCTGGATCCAAGACACCGGAGTTCAGCTCTTGCTGAACATTGGCGAGGATGTAGTGGTTGGCGGCAGCTATGATTTTACCGACATTTGTGATCGTCACTTCTTGCGTGGCCGAAAGTTTTCCTTCGGCGTTCCGGCAGAAGGGGCCGTTTTTAACGCGAATATTTTGGGCGGCCAATTCCGCGAGCTCGAAGGCTTTCCGAAGCACAATCTTCTGTTCCGAGGTATTGGTCTTGGCTTGCAGCTCCGTGCGCAAGCGCTTCAAATCATCAGTGACTTGGGCGGCATGATATTCAAAAATCCAGTTGTGAAAGAAAAAGGTCCGCTGCCCTTGGACCACGGACTGCAGCTGCTCAATTTCAGTTGGGTTCAGCGCCTCCTCGCCGCCTGCCCCATAGATTCCCTCGTACTGCTGCCAGATCACCAGTGTATCGGCCTGGGGATAATGGCGGTAGATCATGGTTTGTTTTTCAAAGTCCACACAACCGACCCAAAAGCACAGGCCGGCAAACATCAGTCCGATTCGTTGCATGACATCAACATAATCTCGGCGGGAGCCGTGGCAAGCCTTTTGGGAAATCTTGAAGAAATATTGGAGCTCAGCTAGGGTCACGCCATGAGGGCAAGGGATTTGGGGCTGTGGATGTTACTGCTAGTGAGCGTAGCCTGTAAGGAATCCAAATTCTCCAACCACCGCGAGGTCACCGCGGATTGGGGTAATCGGCTTAGCCAGTTTGAAACCGGCCTGATTTATCAGGAAGGCAAAGAGCAGCCCAAGAATCTGGATCAAGCTCTGGCTTGGTACGTGGCGGCGGCGACGCCTACGAATCATTTGGTCAAAAAACCTTCCGAAACCATTATTGATGTTGCCGATCGTTACAACGTGTTGATCCGCGATATGCGTGCCCTGAATCCAAAGATGGATGTCGATCAGCTAAAGGTGGGTGAAGAGATCATTATCCCCGGATACCCGGAGGCCATGTACTTCGCCGGAGCACTGAGTGAATCAGGCACAGAAAACCAGCCACCCAATTTGTTTGAAGCCGCCCAGTGGTATCACAAAGGCGCCGAAGCCGGGCATGCCTTGGCCCAATTCTCCTATGGGCGCGCCCTCGAGAAAGGCCTCGGCACAGAAGCGGATTTAAAGAAAGCGGCCAACTGGTACCGGCTCAGCGCTGAAAAAGGCATCGGCTCCGCCCAACTCAATCTGGCCAGTCTCTATTTCCATGGTCAAGGGGTGGACAAAGACCTCAGCGAAGCCTACCGCTGGTACAGTCTTGCGAAGGTGTATCTCAATCGCGAAGGGACCGCTGAATTAGATGAGGCCGAGGTGCAGAATCTAGACTCTGCCATCCAAGCCACCGGCCAAGCACTGGAAGCCGGGGAGAAAGCGCGCGTGGATAAATTAATCGAATCGTTTGAGCCAGACCGCTAGGCCGTCCATCATGGATTTTTGGAACGACAACATCCTGCCGCGCTTCCAGCACCTCACGGTGCTGGAATACTTCACCTTTGCGGTGAATGCGATGGTGTTTCTCTTTTCCAAATCCATTGCCTCACATTACGGTGAGATTAAGGATGAATCCAAGATGCGTGCGCGCCTGCGCATTTTGCACGGATTCAATCTCACGGTGTTTGTCATGTTCATCGTATCGCTGGTCATGAACAGCGACCACTTTCCGGCCGACCAACTGAGCCAAACATTCCTCACATTGCTGGTCACCTATCTGCTGGTTCATTTGGCCGAGGCGCTCTTGCTCGCGCGATATGGCAATGAAATCACAGTGATGGGTTTCACGCGCAAGGTGGAAACCTCCACTTCACGCACGTTGGAACTCGTGGTCAGCGGGGTGATCCTCCTGAGCATGGTTGTTGTGCTCATCAATATTTGGGGGCTCACCAGCTCCTTGCAAACCACGGGCGTGGTGGGCTTCCTCGCCGTATTGGTCTTCACCACCAAGGATTATTGGCTTCGCGATTTTCTGAGCGGCATCCTGTTGATCAGCGGCGAACGAATGCAGCGCGGCGATGTCATCGCCATTCCGGATGAAGATTTACTCGGCATCATCCTTGAAATCCGCGGCTTGCAAACGAGCATTCGCGATCTTGTGCGCGGGCACGATATTGAAATTCCAAACTCCACGCTCCTGAAGTGTCGTGTGGATTTCTACAAGGAAAACCCCGGAGGCTCATTTCTTGATTTCGTGGATTTCAAAATAGGATACGGGGCGCGCACGGAAATTGTGCAGCAATTTTTACCAAAAGGCCAGCCAGTCGGTCGACGGCCTTTCAGCCGACGATGCACCACGCATTGCACTCAAGGAAAACGGCGATCATGCCGCACGCTGGCGTTTGGCGTATGTGCTACGAGCACCCCATCAACTGTTGGCTGTACGCGATGCCGTCAACCTGGCCGCTTACGAGTTACAGGAGGAATTCGGAATCAAATGTAGCACACCCGTAACGCTTTCACTGGAGCAACCGCTTCCGGTTGAAGCAACGAATAACTAAGCTTGTTCCTGCGCGATTTCCTTCGCGAAGTAAGTGAGAATCAAATCCGCGCCCGCCCGTTTGATGGCCAACAACGATTCATCGCGGGTGGCCGCATAATCCAGCCAACCTTTCTCCGCCGCCGCATGAATCTGCGCATACTCGCCGGACACTTGATACGCCGCCAATGGGAGATCGGTCCGTTGACGTAGCTGGTGCACAATATCCAGATACGCTCCCGCCGGTTTCACCATCAGAATATCCGCGCCCTCTTCGATATCCAAGGCCGCTTCAACCATGGATTCACGAGGGTTTGCCGGATTTAACTGGTACGTCTGCTTATCCAAATAGTTTTTCCCTGCCGCCTGCTGGCTGCCTACCGCATCGCGGAACGGTCCATAAAATGCCGAAGCATACTTGGCCGAGTAGGCCAAAATCGCAACCGCAGTATGACCTGCAGAATCCAAGGCCGCCCGAATCGCTCCCACCCGGCCATCCATCATGTCCGAGGGCGCCACCCAATCCACTCCGGCCTCCGCCTGCACCACCGCCATCTGGGCGAGGATTTCTACCGTGGCATCATTATCGACATCGGTGCCTGCCGCATTCAGCACCCCATCGTGCCCGGTAGTCGTGTAGGGATCCAGTGCCACATCAGTGATCACCACCAAGTCTGGCACAGCCGCCTTCACGGCTTTCACTGCCCGCAACACAAGGCAATCTGGATTCAAGGCCTCCGTGCCCCGCTCGTCCTTCAAGTCCGCCGGCGTCACGGGAAACAATGCCACCGCCTTGATCCCCAAAGCAGCGACGGTCCGGCATTCGGCCACCAAACCGTTCAGAGTATGCCGCTCCACTCCCGGCATGGACGGCACGGGCTCACCCGCTCCTTCGCCTTCGCACACGAACAGCGGGTAAATGAAATCCTCCACCGTAACCCGGGTTTCCTGCACCAGTGCCCGCACGGATGCATGACGCCGCAGCCGCCGCGGACGCCGCGGTATCTGTAGGAAATCCTCTGCCATGGGAGACGCGCATTAAATACAAAATCACCTGAAATTCAAGCCAATTCACTTGCGGGCCCGTCCAACTAGGCTTAGATTTGGGTATGCTTCAAACGCGTCCGCATGACCGCAGGGCCTTTACTTTAATTGAGCTGTTGGTGGTGATTGCCATCATTGGCATTCTCGCCAGCATGCTCCTCCCGACGCTGTCCCGCGCCTTGGCGAAGGCCAAACGGATCAAGTGCGTCGCCAACATGCGCCAAATCGGGACGGGGTTAATCATGTTCGCCCAAGACAACGACGACCGTCTCCCATGGCAGCTCACGCCCAGCGGGCAGATCGAACATTTCGGAAAACATTATGCCCTGGATCCAGGATCCATATTTGCCAGTCGCGGTCTGAAGCGGGAAATTGTGACCCCTAAAATATTGTGGTCTCCTTGTGATGCCGAACGTCAGGCTGCCTCCGAATACGCTGTTCAAGATTGGCAAACGTACAAGACCCGCGAAGGCCGCCCCATGCGCAACGATGCCATCAGCTACGTTTTCTGTGAAGGCGGAGATATTGGCCGCCCCATGACCGTGTTGGCCGCCACACGCAACCTTTCACATGATGACTTGGCTGATGCCCGGTGGGTCGGCTCGGATGAACGGATCGATAAAGAGGGAAACCCTCCCAAAAATGCCATCACCGGCCTGTTTGAGAGCCAAGGCCAACTCGCGCTTGCGGACGGTAGCGCCAAACTTTCCAAAGACAGCGATCTCTCCGATATTGGCATGGTCGTCAAGGCGCACATACACTCCAGTGGCGGCGTCAGTGTGGGTAATTCCAGCACGCGCATCCTTCATGGTAGCGGGGGCAAGACGCAAACCCAGCAGGTCCTCAGCGGACTCAACGCCACGTTAGCACAAGCCAAACAAGAGAACAAAATTGTGTATTTGCTGTTCACCGGATCGGATTGGTGCCCATCGTGTATTGGCTTGGACAACAAAGTCCTCCAAAGCTCCCAATGGCAACAACGACTGGGCGATCGGGTCCTGATGTATGTTTGCGATTTTCCGGTGAAGAAAAAAATCTCTCAGGCAGACCAAGCCGAAAATAATCGCTTAGCCAGTAGTTTCAACGCGAATGCTTATCCAACTCAAATCATCCTCGGCCCCGATGGCAGGGTATTGGATCGGCGTTCAGGATACTCGCCCGGCCCGATCACACCTTACATCGACTGGATAGCAGCTCACATCCCTCCTGAGACGTCGACCCATCCACAATAAGGACTTCCTGAAGTTTCATGGAGAACGAAATCATTCGCAAATGGCTGGTGGGCTTTGGCGTTCTCGGCGCGCTGCTCGTGGGGTTCATGGGGCAGCGCTGGTTGTTGCCGGAAGAACAGACGCTCATCTTTGCCGCCGGGCAACGCGGTGGTTTGTACCACGAGTTGGCCCAACATCTGGCAACCGAACTGCAAACCGCTCACCCGGACTTGCGCATTGAAGTGATCGAGACTTAAGGCAGTCTGGATAATGCCGAGCGACTGCGGGCCCAAACGGCTGATTTGGCACTCCTCCAAAATGACACACTGGCGAGCGCACAAACCCGCAGTCTCACCGCCATCCACCCGGAATTATTACACTTTCTGTGTCACCGCGAATCGGGCATCCAGTCTCTTCATGACTTGGCCGGGCACTCGATTGCCGTGGGGCCAACCGGCAGTGGCTCGGAACAGTTTACGCAAGAACTCTTTCGTTACCTCGGGTTATCGAACACAGATTTTGAAATCAAAAACCTTTCGCTGACTGAAGCGACGAAGCAGCTGATCTCGGGTGAAGTCGATGCCCTTTTGTTTCTCACCGGACTCGGTAATACGACTTGTGCCAAGGTGTTGCAATCGGGCCAAGTAGACTTAACTCCGCTCGTTAAAGCGCCCGACGCCAACTGGGCAGTGGCCGGTACATGGGCCGAAACGCTTGCCGAAGGATTCCGCGTCCACTATCCCCACGTCACCCCTCACACCCTCCCGCTACTGGCGTATCCGGGAGCCAATGGGGCACCAGGGCATCAGGCACGCCCCATACCCACAGTCGGAGTAAAAGCCGTGCTGACCTGCCATCGCGATTTGCCAGATGATCTCGCAGAAAAAATTACCCGGACCATCTTCGAACATCGAGCCGTCCTCTCCCAAAAACATTCGGCTTTTAGTAATCTGGACGAAACTCAATCCACGGCTCGGCTCCAGTTTCCCATGCATACCGGTGCAGAGCATTTTTTCCGACGGGATGAACCTGGTTTTCTCGTAAAATATGCTGAGGCCATGGGGTTTCTGTTATCCGCCTGCATTTTACTTTGGGGCTTGGCCGGCGGCATTCGCAAATGGTTGCTGCAGAAGCGGAAGGATCGGATTGATAAATATTATCAGGCGATTGAGAGCATTATTGGGCGGTTGCGTGAGGAGGAATCGCTGGATACTTTGGAGGAGGAGTTGATCACGCTGCGCAAGGATGCGTTGCATGAATTGGTGAAAGAGAAACTGGCGGCCGACGAGTCGTTTGTGATTTACCAGAACATGGCCAATGGCTGTCAGCAGTTGTTGGCCCAGAAAAAACAGGAACGGCGACAGGGCGTTTAACCCGTCGCCGTTCGCTGGCTTGATTTTTTCTTGGGTGCTTACTTCAGGTGCTTGATGCGCACGTTGCGGAATTGCACGGCGGCACCGTGGCCGGCGAAGCCGAAGTGACCCTCAGTGCGGAGTCGACCCTTGTACTTGGCAATCGGTGCCATTGATTTCTCCACCTTGCTCAGGTCCGCATCCAGGATAGTCTCGCCGTTGAGCACCACCTTGATGGTGTGGCCCTTGACGGTGACTTCCTGCATGTTCCATTCGCCGGGTTTCTTGAGGAACCCGCGCTTGGCGGCGACCATGCCGTAGGCGCTGCCGTGGTACTGCGCGGGATGCAGCTTGGCGTATTTCTTGGCGGTGTTATCGAGCACCTGCAGTTCGCACATGCCGACGTAGGCGGTGTCGCCCTTGCCGGGGTAACGAATGGCGAGGCCGTTGTTGCCGCCTTCGGGCAGCTTGATCTCCATCCGCACGACGAAGTCGCTGTAGTTTTCCTTGGTGTAAATGGTGCCGCCTTTGCCGGGCTTGCACTGGATGGTGCCGTCGGTGACCTGATAGTTATCAATCGGGCCCGCCCAACCGGTGAAGTCTTTGCCGTTGAAGATGGAGTGGAAGCCCTTCTCTTCGGCCACGGCGCTGAGGCTCAGGGCCAGCAGCAGGGTGAGTGTGGTGAGTTGTTTTTTCATGTTAATTCAATTCCTTAATGAAGATGTTGCGCCAGCAGATTTCGCCGCCGTGGGTTTGCAATTGGATCGGCCCGCGGGCGATGAGGGGCTTGCGCTTGTCCTTGGGGGTGCCGCGATCCCAAAAGTTGGTCAGCGGTGCATTATCCACCACGAGCTTGCCGTTGAGCTTAATCGTCACGATCTCGCCGACCATCTTGATGTAAAAGGTATTCCACTGGCCGAACGGTTTGTCGGCGAGCACGAGCGGATCGCGGCCGGGCGTGCCGGCGGGGCCGTTGTTCCAGAGACCGCCGGAGCCTTTGTCAGCGCCGATCTTCCATTTGCCGCCTTCCTTGGTGTAATCCCAAATCTGGACCTGCGGCACGCCGCGCAGATAAATGCCGCTGTCGGCCTTGGCGACGGTCTTGTAGTCCACGTACAACTCAAAGTCTCCGTAGTTCTTCACCGTACTGAGGTACAGGCCGTGACCGTCATTGATCAGTACGCCGTCTTTTACGCTCCAGTGTTTGTTGATATCCTCCAGGCTTTTGGCCTTTTTCTCGGCAAGCGCCTTTTTGTCCAGTGCCATCCATTTGGCGGGATCCTCTGTCTTCAGGCCCCACCAGCCTTTCAGGTCTTTGCCGTTGAACAGGGCCTTGAATCCCTTGGGCGGCTGGTTGAGGTCAGCCCCCGTGACCGTGACGGCCGCGAGGAGGAATACGGGAATGAGTTTCATCAGTTTCATGGAAAAAATCGTTCGTGGAACGGGCCAATGATGGGCCTGCGCGGGATGAATGCAAGCGCGAAGGTGGACATGAAAATCTCACGCGGAGCCGCCGAGGCGCGGAAATCAAACACAAAGATGGGACGAGGTGGAACTCGTCCCTCCCGGGAGGGGCAAGTTCCACCTTGCCCCAATATTCCTCCGTCCCGCTGCGTGAGGCTTAAACCTTCGGCAAACTCGCCGCCGCAATCGCTTGCCCGTGGCGTTTCTCGGTTTCGTCCGGGAAATGGAACTTGATCCGCTCCGCCAACTCGGGAAATTCCGCCGCCATCACTTCCTTGGAGCGGGTGATGATGTGTTCGCCGCCGGGGCCGGTGGTCACGCGGCCGAGCAGCAGCACGTACTGAAATTCATAAAACTCCGCGTAATGCGCCAGCGTGTAGCCGAGGTAAATGCCGATGGCATCGTAAATCTTCAGCGCCCGCTCGTCGCCTTCCTCCATCAGCTTTTGCACGATCTTCAACTGCTCGGGCATGCTCAGGCTGGCATCGTACTCAATGCCCGAGGCCGGCAGCAGGCGGGCGACCGCTTGTTGGGAGAAATACTGCGCGCCCACGCCCAGATCGCCACTCCATTCATCGGCCGGCGCTTCCGGATGCAGATCCACCGGCGCAAACGCCAGCTCGCTGAGCCAGGTGGTGATGTTGCCGTCCATGTCCACATACCCGCCGCCTTCGCTGGTGCCCATGGCGATGCCGAGCACGCCGTTGCCGGATTCGCCTTTCTTGCGCAGGGCCATCGAGCCGGCCAGCGCGGTGACTTCACCATCGTTGATCACCTCCAGCGAGCAGTTCCATTCCTCGGCGATGCGGGTAAACATGTCGCGCACCTTGGCATCGAAATCCTCCGGACCCACGCCACGGAAAAGCGATGCCCACGTCACCTTGTTGTGCGAATAACAACCGGCCGCACTGCCGCCGATGGCGTCCACTTGCGGCAGATGCTCGGCAGCGCGCTTGAGCGAATCGATGATGCCCTCGTAATGATAATCCGGGTTCGGCTCAAAGTACGGATCCCACACAATCTCCTCGCTAAATTTCACCTCGCCATCCACGACCGCCGCCGCCTTGCGATCGCTGCCGCCGAGATCGAAGCCGATACGATTGCCTTCGAGATGCCGGCCCAGCGGGCGGGCCTCGGAATTCTCCGCAGGCAACTCGGCACAGGCCGCCACCTCCAGCGAGTGCCCGTTGTTTTTCACGCCGATCACGTCGTCGTCGAATTTGCCGAACTCATTCGTGCGATAGTATTCCTGCAACCGCTCCGTGTAGGCGTCTGCGCCGCTCAAGTGAATTTTCCAGCCGCCGCGTTGCCACAACAGAAACTTCACCATGCGCTCAAGGTGGCGAAAATTGTTCGGCTCCAGCTCGTGATCGGCCGGGAACAGAACCGTGCGATGATGAAACACCGAGCCATCCGCCTGTTCCAAGGCGATGCCGACGGCCACCGCCGCGCCGGTGCCACGCGCGGCCGCCTCGAAGGCGCGGTTGACCAGGATCGCCGGGCGAAAGGTGGGATGGAGTTCAGGAAGAAACTTCGGTTCGGGCAAAAGATTCGCGTCACTCATTTTTCGGGGCGCGAATCCTGTTCTTTCCGCACCTGCTTGGCAAGCCATTGCAGGCCGGCCTCTGGGATTATTTCGTGGCCGCCCTGAAAAATGGTGACTCGCGCCGCGCCAGATTGTCGGCGGAATAGCACCGATTTCCGCCCGTAACTGGCATCGACCTCAGTCTCTTTCCGTAACCCCTCCGGCACCTTGGCGGTTTTCACAAATTCACTGATCAACGCTGTACTGAGCCGATCCTTCGGGGTCGCCAGCGCGTTGAATGCCTCCAGCGAATGACTGACCGGCACGCTGCCATTGTGGCCGTCGGTGATGCCGGCGTTGATGTCGAGATTCACCTCGCGCGCCCGCGCCATGTAGGTGATGGCCGAGCGTTTCAGCGCATCCGCTTCCTCCTGCGTGCCGGGCAATGGCTTGCCGCCCAGCGCCGCCTCAATCTCGCCGGCATAGCGCAGCTTGCGTTTCGAGGTTTCCGCATGCCACTTCACCAAATCCGAAATCGGCACCCACGCCGACACGCCCGCCCAAAGCTCCGGCGCGCGTCCGGCCATTAACAGGCTCGCATACCCGCCGCCCGAAGCGCCGATCACGTAAATCCGGCGGGCATCCACGTTCCCCTGTTGCCGCGCCCACGCCACCGCGCTGAGTATATCCTGCACCGCCAGCTCCGATCCCATCGCCTGCGGCGTGCGGTTGCGCCCGCGGAAGTTGGGATGGATGAAATGCCAGCCATGCTTCACCACCCACAAGCCGTAAGCGGTATTGGCCTGACGATAATCGCTGGACCAAGAATGCAGCCCCACCAACAACGGCCGCGCCTCCTTGGCTTTGGGCGCGAAATGCAACGCCGGTTGATCCGTATCATCCGCCGCACTGCGGTAGTTGATTTCCCGAATCTCCTTCGGCCAACCTTTGATGGCAGCATCCGCCGAGCACGCGAACAGCAACATCGCAAAAACAAATCTCATGCGCCAAGTGTGTCAGGCCAACCCCAATCGAAAAGCCAAAACACAACTCGCACTAGAGAAAGGATGCGGGAGGGCGAAGCTTCTGCTGAGCCGGATAGATTATCGCAATTCACAACCCGGCTCAGCAGAAGAAGCTTCGCCCTCCCGAAATATCCCGTTTAGGAGGAATTTGGAACAAACGCCAAACCCAGCGCAGGTTGCCCGCAAGGGAACTCACGCTTCGACGGCTGTTGACAGGCCCAACAGTCGCGCCCGCGGCTTGGCGTTCTCCCCAGTTTAATCCACAAAATCGTGTTCTTTTTCGCGCACAACCAATACCGGGCACGGCGCGTATTGCACCACCTTTTCAGTCGTACTACCCAACACGTCATGACGCAAACCAGTATGGCCATGGTTGGACATGATAATTAAATCGGTTTTCATATCCTCGGCCGCTTCACAGATCTGTTCATTCACCGGACCGGATCGAATCACCAAGTTGCCCAAATAATCGGCCGGGATTGCACGGGCGGCCCAAGTCTTCAGATTTTCCTGAAACGCCCGGTACCCCCGCGTCCCGGCACTCACGCCAGACATGCCCACAGGCACAAACCCCGCATCGTGGAAGCTTGCCCAACTTTCCACCACATGCACCAGCGCAATACGCGCGTTGAACAGTTCAGCAAAAGGCCTTGCATAATGCATAGCTTTCTCGGATCCATCCGAGTAATCCACCGGCACAAGAATCTCGCGCAAATGGATCTTGGGCGCCACCATGTCTTGAATATAATCCAGCACCATATGTCTCGTTTCAGCAGATACTTTCATCGTTGGTCTCCATCTCATTGGCCGCACATGGCCGGTTCAGGTCGATAATCCATAATTTAGCACATTATCTAATGGTCGCCACCCATGCCAAGGCCACCCATGCCAAGGCCACCCATGCC